>JBAWFG010000521.1:0-7831 GCA_049591655.1 Solirubrobacteraceae bacterium | reverse complement strand
GTCCCGGAGCGCCCACCGCCGCGGGTACACATCGGCGAGCTGCTGAGCGCCGCCAGCGCGCTGCTGCTGCTCGTGTCCCTGTTCACGGTCAAGTGGTACGGCGTGGCGGGCGTTCCGGATCCGTCCTATGCCCGGCCGGCGGTCTCGAGCGCCGTCGATGGCTGGAATGCCCTCACCGGAACGCGCTGGGTCCTGCTCGTCACGATCGTCGTTGCAGTCGGATCGGTGGTGTTGCACATTTCCCAGCTCCAGCACGGCGTGCAGACCGACACCAGCCGCGTGGTCACCGGATTGGGTGCCCTCAGCGTGGTGCTGCTCGTCTATCGGGTGTTGATCGCGCTGCCCTCCCCCGAGAAGGTCGTCGACCAGAAGCTGGGCGCATTCATCGGTTTGGCCTGCGCGCTGGGCGTCCTGTGGGGTGGTTGGGAGTCCGTGACCGATCAGCGCGCCCGTGGGGGCAGGCCACAACGGCCGTCGCGGCGTCCGCGGCTGGCCGGCCGCAGCTCCGGACGGTAGGCTGGCGCCGCCTGCGCGCCGGAGAACGCAGGAAGGCGTGGCGCGACGGCGAACTGAGGGTTCGCGTAACCGGTGACCGACCAGAGGAGTGGCGACGTGAACCTCGACGGCGTTTCGAGAGACGATTGGATCCTGGGTGGAGTTGCACTGCTGCTGGTGATCGACCTGTTGTTCTTGCCGTGGTTCAGCGTCTCGTTCGGCCCGCTCTCGGCCAGTCTCACGGCGACCGATGCCCCCGACGGCGGACTCGGACTGCTGGCGGTGCTCGCCGGCGTGTTGCTGATCGCCGATCTTGCGATTGAACGCCTGTCACCGAAGACGTCGCTCCCCGCGATCAACGGGAGCCGGACGCACACGCGGTTCGTTCTCGCCCTGGTGACCGCGCTGTTCGTCGTCCTGAAGTTCGTGTTCAACATCCACTTCAGCGATTTCGGCTTTGGCTTCTGGTTGGCGGTCATCCTCACCGCTGCCCTTGTGTACTTCGCCCGGCAGGCCTCCCAGGGCGTGTCGCTGACCGGCAACATCGGACGAGCCGGTCGCTGACGGCATACTGCGGCGGATGCAGCTCACCCTGTCGCGCCTCCGCCGCGGTGAGATCGTTGCCGGGATCAGCTCGGTGGCGCTGCTCGTGCTCCTGTTCGGTGTCGGCTGGCTGAGCACCGGCCCCGCTGATCACCGCACGGTCCTCACCGCCTTCAGCGCCATGCCGGTGCTGTGCTGGTTCCTGCTCGTCGCCGCTCTCCTCGGCCTGCTGGCAACGATCTTCCAGGCCACGCGGCCTGCTCCGGCGTTGCCGGTGACGCTCGACACCCTGGCCACGACGGTCGGGGCGCTGACGACGCTGCTGCTCATCATCTGGTTGCTCGTGCACTCCGGCGACATTCGGCTCGGCGCGGTGCTGGGACTCATCGCCTGCGCGGGCGTCACCGCGGGCGCGTTCATGGCACTGCGTCAGGAGGACGGCTGGATCCCGGGCCCGGACCACCCGATCGAGACGGTGTCGATCGCATCCCGGCCAAGCGGCTGAAATCCCCCGCGCTGACCGCCGGGCGGACGGCCCGCGGACGGGACTCGCGACTAGAATGGCCAGCCGATGCTCGATCGTGAACAGGTGCTGCACGTCGCCCGGCTGGCCCGTCTGGAGCTCACCGAGGACGACGTGGAGCGAATGGCCGCCGAGCTCTCCAAGGTGCTCGAGCACGTCGACCGAGTCCGTGAGCTCGACCTCGACGGGGTGGAGCCCACCTCGCATGCCGTCGACGTCGCCGGGGTGATGCGCGCCGATGATCCGGTGCCGTGCCTCTCCAACGAGGCGGCGCTGGCCAACGCCCCCGAGCCCGTGGACGGCGGCTTCGGCGTACCCAGCCCCGGGCCGAGCGGCGAATGAGCGAGCTGGTCACCCTGACCGCGGCCGAGGCGGCCGCCAAGCTGCGTGTGCGGGAAATCGATCCCGGAGAACTGTTTGACGCCTACCGGGAGCGGGCCGCCGACGACGAGCTCAACGCGTTCACCTGGGTGGCCGACGGTCCGCCCGCGGCCGGCGGGCGGGCCGTTGGTCCCCTCGGCGGCGTGCCGGTGGCGGTCAAGGACCTGTTCTGCACCGAGGGTGTCCCGAGCCAGTCCGGCTCGCGGATTCTGGAGGGCTACCGGCCTCCTTACACCGCCACCGTCGTCGCCAATCTCGCCGCCGCGGGCGCCCCACTGCTGGGCAAGACCAACCAGGACGAGTTCGCAATGGGATCCTCCAACGAGAATTCCGCATTCGGACCGGTGCTCAACCCCTGGGACCGCAGCCGCGTGCCGGGCGGGTCATCCGGCGGAAGCGCGGCCGCCGTCGCCGCCGGGCTGGCGCCTTGGGCGATCGGCACCGACACCGGCGGGTCGATTCGCCAGCCCGCGGCCCTGTGCGGGATCGTCGGTCTGAAGCCGACCTACGGCTCCTGCTCGCGCTACGGGATGATCGCCTTCGCCTCCTCACTGGACCAGGCCGGCCCGCTCACCCGGGACGTCACCGACGCCGCTCTGCTGCTGTCGCACATGGTCGGTCACGACCACCGGGATTCGACCTCGATCGCGATGCCCGAGCCGATCGCCCTGCCGAGCGCGGTGGACCTGTCCGGGATCCGCCTCGGCGTCCCGGAGGACCTCCTGGGCGAGGCCGGGAACGCGGAGGGGTCGGGCATCGAGCCCGGCGTCCGCGCCAGCTTTGAGGCGACGCTGGCGCTGGCCGAGGGCCTCGGCGCGACCGTCGAGCCCTGCCGTCTGCCCCATGCGCCGCACGCTCTGTCGGCCTACTACCTCATCGCCCCCGCTGAGGCGTCGGCCAACCTGGCGCGGTTTGACGGCGTCCGCTACGGGCTGCGCGTCGACGGCGACGCCGATCTGGCGACGATGTACAGCCGTACCCGTGCCGCCGGCTTCGGGGCTGAGGTCAAGCGCCGGATCATGCTCGGCACCTATGCGCTCTCAAGCGGCTACTACGACGCCTACTACGGGACCGCACAGAAGGTCCGGACCAAGATCGCCGACGACTTCCGGACGGCATTTGCGCGCTTTGACTTCATCGTCACGCCGACGAGCCCGTGGACCGCGTTCGAGCTCGGCGCCAAGACCGCCGATCCGCTCGCGATGTACCTCAACGACTTCTGCACGGTGCCGATGTCGCTGGCCGGAATCCCGGCGATCTCGATCCCGTCGGGCCTCAGCGACGGCCTGCCGGTCGGCTTCCAGCTCGCCGGGCCCGCATTCAGTGAGAGCCGGCTGCTCGACGCCGCCCACGCGCTGGAGCGGGCGATCGGCTTCGACGGGACCGGAGCGCGCGTATGAGCCCCGCCTATGAGCCGGTGATCGGACTCGAGATCCACGTCCAGCTCAAGACCGCCACCAAGATGTTCTGCGGCTGTGACCTGTCGTTCGGCGACCCGCCCAACACGCACACCTGCCCGGTGTGCCTGGGGCTGCCCGGGGCGCTGCCGGTGGTCAACGCACGGGCGGTCGAGTTCGCGGTGATGATCGGGCTGGCGCTCGGCTCCGAGATCGCACCGCGTTCGCTGTTTCATCGCAAGAACTACTTCTATCCCGACTCGCCCAAGGGCTACCAGATCTCCCAGTACGACGTGCCCGTCTGCCTCGGCGGACGACTCGGCGAAGTTCGGATCCACCGGGTTCACCTCGAGGAGGATGCGGCCAAGCTCATCCACGTCGGGGAGAGCGGCCGCATCCACGGCTCGGACCGCAGCGTCGTTGACTTCAACCGCTGTGGGACACCACTGGTCGAGATCGTCACCGAGCCCGACGTGCGCTCGCCCGAGCAGGCTCGGGAGTGGCTGACGTTGCTGCGCACCACGCTGCGCCAGCTCGGGGTCTCCGACGTCAACATGGATGAGGGATCGCTGCGCTGCGACGCCAACGTCTCGATCCGCCCCGTCGGCAGCAGCGAGCTCGGAACCAAGACCGAGCTGAAGAACATGAACTCGTTCCGGTTCCTGGAGCGCGGCGTACGCGCCGAGATCGCCCGCCAGGAGACGCTGGTCGCCGAGGGGTCGCCGGTCGTACAGGAGACGCTGCATTACGACCCGGCCTCCGGTCGGCTCACGCCGCTGCGCTCCAAGGAGGAGGCCCACGACTACCGCTATTTCCCGGAGCCGGACCTCGTCCCGCTGCTGGTCACCGACGAGCTGCGCGACGCCGCTCAGGCTGCGCTGCCCGAGCTGCCCGCCGCCCGCGCGGAGCGCTTTGAGACGACGCTCGGAATCGCGGCCGGCCAGGCGCGTGACCTGGCGTTCCGCAAGGAGCTCGCCGATTACTTCGAGGCGGCCCTCGCCGCCGATGGTGCCGGTGCGGGTGGCAACGGCGACCTCTCCCCGTCGGAGATCGCCAACTGGATCCCGCAGCTCGTCGAGCGGATCGGATCCGACGCGGACCCCGCACAATCACGGGTGTCTCCGGCGGCGCTGTCCAAGCTGGCCGGCCTGGTTGTCAGCAGGGCGATCAGCCGGGACGCCGGGCGTGAGGTCCTGACCCGACTGGTGGCCGACGGGGGAGACCCGGGCGAGATCGTTGAGCGCGAGGGCCTCGGCGCGATCAGCGCCGACGACGGTGGCGATCTGGTTGCGATCGTCGACGCGGCGATTGCCGCCGACCCGAATGCTGCCGAGAAGGTCCGTGACGGGAACATGAAGGCGATCGGACCGCTCGTCGGCTACGTCATGCGGGAGACCAAGGGCCGCGCCGACGGAGGCGAGGTCACCCGGCTCATCCGCGAGCGCGTCGCACGGGCTGACTGACCCCGGACGCACAACAGCCCCGCCGGGGGCCGACGGGGCTGTCAGAACCCTGCGTTGCTTAGCGCTCGGCCCCGCGCGAGAGGTGGCGGACGACAACGCCGGCACCGAGCAGGGTCGCTCCGCCGGCGGCGAGGAGGACCACATCAAGACCGGTGAACGGCAATGTGCTGGCGTTGGTGGCGGCGACTGTGGTGGAGGCTCGCGCGGCCTGCTGACCGGCGACGTTATGGGCCGAGCAGACTTCGCTGCTGTATTGCTGGCACGTCGAATCAGCGAACGCCGTTCCCGGTAGGAGCGTAAGACCGAGTAGGACGAACAATGTCGCGAGGCGTTTCATAGGAATGTGCGGCAGACCTTTCTGGTGATTCGAAGGTGCGGACGCGAATCGTTCGCCCCCGCAAAGTTACTGATTCCCCTCACTAACCATACATCACGATCGATGTTGTACCCAACCTACCCTTCAGACAAGATCTTTAACGCACCACAAGAAGGCTAAACGCCTCGGAAGGCGTGAGGGGGTGCGTGCTGTAGACCCGCCGAAGCGCCTGCTGGTCCGCTGGCTGAGTGCTGTTGATCACACTGGCCTGCCGGAAGTCGCGGGCGGCGGTCACGCGGTCGCCGAGGGCGGAGGCGGCGAGGCCCGCACCCAGCCACGGGAACCAGGCACCGGGCTCACGGTGCATCGACTCCTGAAACCGGCGCTCGGCTTCGCGGAAGCGGCGGGCGCTGAGCGCCGTGACGCCGGCAAGCCGGCCGGGAAGGCTCGATAGCGGGTTCAGCGACGCGGCGGTTGCGAAGTCCGCCAGCGCGGCGCGCGGGTCGCTTCCAACGGCGGCCGTTGCCAGTGAGACCTCTCGCAGCGACAGATAGGGAAGGCCCAGCGCGACCACCGCCGCAACGAGGCTGAGGGCGGCGGCGCTTGCGCCGGCTGCGATCCGGCTGCGCGATCGGGCGGTTGCACGGGCAGGTCGAGGGGCGGGCACCGGATCGCGGAGCGCTCCAGCGATGGCGAGAAACCCGAGCGCCGGGCCGGTGAGGGCAGGCATCTCCCAGAACCAGTCAATTGAGCCGTGCACCAGCCATACGATCAGCGGGACGAGCTCGGCCGCCGCGAGCGCAGCAATCGGCGCTTCGCATCGGCGACGGGCCGATAGGGCCAAGCGCAGCGCCGCCGCCAGAAAGCCCACGAACAGGAGGAAGCCGACGATGCCGGTCTGAGCGAGCAGTCGCAACCACAGGCTGTGAGTCGAGCTGGGCTCCTCGACGGTGCGGCGGTGGCGCAGATAGAAGTCAGCAAAGTTGTCTTCGCCTAAACCGCCGATCGGATGGGCGACGAAACCGTCGAGTGAGACGCGCCAGAAGTCATACCGGCTGCTGCCGACGTCCCCGAAGTGCGAGTGGGTGGAGAAACTCGTCTGCGGGTGACTGAAGCCGTTCCACTGGCGGGAGATGAAACGGAGTGGGTGGCCGTGGGTCGCTGCCGTTCCGCCGAGGATGACGCCGGCCACGGCCAGGGCTGCGAGCGTGCCGCCGATGAGTCGTCGGCGGCCGGCCGACGGTGAGCGCTCACCCACGAGCGCATCGGCCCACGCCAACAGCGTGGCACAGACGAACACGCCGGCGAGGATCATGAGCGCCGGGCGTCCGGCACGGGCCGCCGCGTCGCTGAGGGCGCTGGGGGTCGAGGCCTGGTAGACGCCGAGCAGGCGGTGAAGGATCGCGACGGTACCGAGTGCGGGGATGACGGCGGCGGCGATCAGCCGAAGCCGGTCCTTGGCGACGGCGAGGACGAGCAGCGCAACGATCGGCAGCGTGAACAGCCACCCCCGGCTCTGCACGATCAGCGCCAACTGGAGCCCGGCGCAGGCGAAGGCCGCCAGCAGGCCGCGCAGGGGCCCGGAGAGATCGCGACGGGCGGCAAGGGCAATCGCGGCGAGCGCGCCCATCGTGAACAGCGCCGCGGTCGAGTTGAAGTAGCCGGTTGGCGCCGCCAGTCGCCCCTCGATCACGAGCGCCTGAACGTGGTCTGCCGAGGCAAGCCGGAATAGCAGCACGACCGCGATGACGCCGACCCCGCCGACCCACATCGTGAGCGTCACGAGCGCCGCTCGCGCGGTCCAGGGCAGTGTGAGTAGCAACGCGAACAGAGCGAGGTACACAAGCGCCTGGTTAGCGCCCTGAAGGGCGTCGCCGGGCGACCCGGCCCAGTCGATTGAGAGGTAGCACGCGGCGGTGTACGCGGCGAGCGGAACGAGTGCTCCCAGCCGGCGGCGATCGAGGCGCTCCCAGCCGCCCAGCAGCGTGAGCGACGCGGTGAGCAGCGCGACTATGACCAGCCCGCCCCAGTACCACGTCTCCGGGTCATAGCCTCCGTCGTGGACCGCCCAGATGAGCATCAGGGCGACCGCTATCAGCCCGGGCACAAGGCTCGGAGCATCCGCGCGCAGGCCGTCGCGATCGATGGTGACGGGCATCGCAATCACATCGGCCCCATCTTCGCAACACTTGACGACGTCCCCGGCGGACGTGGCCTTGAGGTCTGATAGAACCTGCGCGTGACCGGTCCGGAGACCCAACCGCCGCCGCGGATTACAGTCATCGTGCCGTGCTTCAACGACGGCGTCCTGGTACCGGAGACACTTGCCTCACTCGATGACCAGGAGCCGCTGGAGGTGCTCGTCGTCGACGACGCGTCGACCGACCCGGAGACGCATCGGGTGCTCTCCGAGTTCGAGCGCGATGGCACGCGTGTCCTGCGTCACGAGACCAATCGCGGGCTCTCGGCGGCGCGGATGACCGGGCTCGCGCAGGCCAGGACCCGGTATGTGTTCCCCCTGGACTCCGACGACCTGGTCGCGCCACGGGCGCTGACGTTGCTGGCCGACATGCTCGACTCCCGTCCGGTGGTGTCGGCTGCCTTCGCCGACTACGAGGAGTTCGGCGACGTCAACCGCACGGTCGCGGTGCCGCTGCGGCTCGACCCATTCCTGATCGCCTACCGCAACGCCTATCCGGTGTCGGCGCTGTTC
>JBAWFG010000520.1:0-4822 GCA_049591655.1 Solirubrobacteraceae bacterium | reverse complement strand
GCTCGCGGCCGCGCTGCGCGCCAAGCGCGACGGCGAGGCCACCGGTGCTGATGCCGAGCTGGCGGTGGCGCTCCGGGCCGCCACCGCCGCGGGGTAGACCTTCTAGGCTTGGATGCATGGAGCTCGCCGCCCCGTTCTTTGAGCTCGGAGGGCACTTCGCAATCGATCTGCCCGGAGCCCGGGCGGTGTTCAGCACCCGTCGCGGGGGTTTCTCCCACGGGCCCTACGAGAGCCTCAATCTCGGCGTGCTCACCGAGGACGAGCCCGGGCTGGTGGCCCGCAATCGCCAGGCGCTCACCGACGCGGTCAGCGCGCCGCCGCTGCGCTTCGTCCATCAGGTCCATGGCATCGAGGTCCGGCATGTCACCGCTGCCGGCGCCGACGGCGTCCCGCTTGCGCGGGTCGACGGGCAGGTGACCGATCGGCCGGGGGTCGCGCCCGCGGCACTCACCGCCGACTGCCTGCCGGTGGCGATCGCCGGTGGCGGGTCCGTGGCGATGTTGCACGCCGGCTGGCGGGGCCTGGCCGGGGGCATCATCACGGAGGGGGTTCGGGCACTGCGTGAGCTCGGCACCCGCGGGGAGCTCGTCGCCGCGATTGGTCCCGGGGCGGGGCCATGCTGCTACGAGGTGGGCGAGGAGGTCCACGTGCCATTCGCCGCGTTCCCCGACGTCCATGTCGGACGCAACCTCGACCTCAAGGGGGTCGCCCGCCACGAGCTGCAACGCGCTGGGGTGACGACGGTCGCAGACATCGGCATCTGCACAATCTGCTCGCCTCCGGAGCTGCTCTTCTCCCACCGGCGTGACGACGGGATCACCGGCCGTCAGGCGGGGCTGGCGTGGTTGACCTGATCCACGGTCTCTCGGCCGACCGGGTCCACGCAAACCTCGAACGCGCCCGCGGGCAGATCATGGCCGCCGGCCGTGACCCCAGCGAGGTCGAGATCCTGGCCGCGGTCAAGTACCTGCCGACCGAGGAGCTCGCAGCGCTGGCCGAGGGCGGGATCACCGTCGTCGGGGAGAACCGCGCTCAGGCCCTGGCCGAGAAGGCCGATGCGATGCCCGGCGCCTTCACCTGGGACTTCATCGGCGCATTGCAGAGCCGCAAGGTCCGTGACCTCGTGCCCCGGGTCCGCTACATCCACTCCGTCGCCACCGATTCGGCGCTGACGCAGCTCGGCCGCCACGGAACCCCGGCCACCGAGGTGCTCGTCGAGGTCAATGTGGCCGGTGAGGAGGGCAAGAGCGGGATCGCTCCGCCTGACCTGGAGGCGTTTCTGGAGCGCTGTCCGGTCCATGTCGTGGGTCTGATGACGATGCCGCCCTACGCCCGCGACCCGGAGGAGAGCCGGCCGCATTTCGCCGCGTTGCGGCGCCTCGCCGAGCGTTACGGCCTGTCCCAGCTGTCGATGGGGACCAGCCAGGATTTCGTCGTCGCGGTGCAGGAAGGCGCCACGATCGTCCGCCTGGGAACTACGCTGTACCGCAGCGCGCCATAATCCGCAGGAGGGAATCGCGGCGTGGGCGCGAACCCTGACAACGCACATGGCCTTCCGAGATACATGGCACCGGACACTCGTCTACTTCGGCCTCGCCGAGGACGATGCCTATGACGATGACGATCTGGAGCCCTACACCGAGCCCGAGGCCGAGCTCCAGGACAGCTACCGCGAGCGGCCCAACGTCCGCAAGCTGAGCTCCCGGCGCCGGCGCGACGAATTCGACGACATCTTCGCCGACGACGCACCCAGTGAGCGGCGTACGACCTCGCTGCGCCCGGTCGCCACTGCGCGGCCCGCCAACGGCCGCTCCGGCGGCGGCGACGTACGCGTCCACTTTGTCGCCCCCAAGAACTTCAACGACGTTCAGGACGTCGCTGACAAGTTCAAGGACACGATTCCGGTGATCCTCAACCTGCAGAGCACCGACACCGACCTGTCCAAGCGGCTGATCGACTTCTCCAGCGGACTCACCTACGCACTTGACGGCGGGATGCAGCGCATCGCCGACAAGGTCTTCCTGCTGACTCCGCGCAACGTCGAGGTCTCCGCAGAGGAGCGTGCGCGGCTCGTCGAAAAGGGCTTCTTCAACCAGTCCTAATCGACCTGGGGCCCTCCGCGGCGGGCCCCGAGTCCCCGCGCAGGTAGATTTCAGCCCATGCGAGTGGGACTGATCGGATCGGGCAACATGGCACGCGCCCTGGCGCGGGGCTGGGGCGACCCCGTCCTGTGCTCGGATTCCGGCTCTGGCCGGGCGGTGGCCCTGGCCGAGGAGCTCGGGGGCCGGGCGGCGTCCAATCTCGAGGTTGCCCGGGAGGCTGACCTCGTCGTGCTCTGCCACAAGCCCTACCAGCTCGATGCGGTCGCGCAGGAGATCGCCGGTGACGTCAAGGCGGTGGTATCGGTGCTGGGATCCACCAGCAACGGTGAGCTGTCGAAGGCCTACCCCGGGACGCCCGTCTTCCGTCTGATCCCCAACACTCCGGTCGAGCTTCGCCAGGGGGTCACCTGCTACGCGCCGCACCCCTCGCACCCGGAGTACCGGATTGACGAGGAGCTCGAGCGAGGAGTGCTCGAACTGTTTGGCCGGGTGGGCACGGTGGTCACCGTGGACGAGCAGTTGCTGGGCGTGGCGACGGCCGTCTCCAGCCTCGGCCCGGCCTACCAGGCGCTGCTCGCCGAGGCCCAGGTCGATGCCGCGGTGCGACTTGGCCTCAAGCCGGCGCTGGCATCCCAGCTGGTGACCGAGACGATGAGCGGCACCGCGGCGCTGCTGACCGCCCGTGACTTCGACACGCTGGCCGTCCGCCGGGAGGTCACCTCGCCGGGAGGGTCGACGGCACGCGGGCTCGACGCGCTGGAGCGGGCCGGGGTGCGCGGGGCTTTTCAGGCAGCGATCGATCGAGTGTGTGAGGTCCCGAGCTGATGCTTGTCATGGCCACCACCCGTGGTGACATTGCCAACTACGTGAGCGCGCTGTTCTACGTCTACATCGTGCTGATCTTCCTCTACATCCTGCTCAACCTGCTGTTCTCGTTCGGGATGCGGATGCCCTACTCGCGCTACAGCGACGCCTTCATGAACTTCCTGCGTGATGTGTCCGAGCCCTATCTGCGGTTGTTCCGGCGCTTCATCCCGCCGATGGGGGCGTTCGACCTCTCCCCGATGATCGCCATCATCGTCCTGTACATCGTGCAGTCGCTGGTCGTCGGTGCCATCGCCGGCTGAGCGGGCCGCCGCCGAAGTGCCGCGTCGGTCTGCAGTCACGGCCCCGCAGGGGCGACGCTGGGTCGCCTACGCCCGCGTGGCGGTGTTGGTCGTCGTCGTGCTGATCGCAGATCGGATCACCAAGCACGCGGTGGTGGCCGGGATCGCCCCCGGGGACGTCCACAAGTTCCTCCCTGGGGTCAACCTCGTGCACATCAACAACAGCGGCGTCGCATTCGGGTTCTTCGCCGGGGGTGGCGCCATCGTGCTCATCCTCACCCTGGCGGCGCTCGCCGCGCTGATCACCTACTTCGTGCTGCGACCGACGCGGCCGGGACTGTGGGTGCCGACCGGCCTGCTCGTCGGTGGCGCGCTTGGCAACCTCATCGACCGGCTCGTCAACGGATCGGTCACCGACTTCATCAAGCTGCCCCTGTGGCCGGCGTTCAATGTCTCCGACATGGCGATCACGTTCGGGGTGCTGGCGCTGCTGTATGTCCTGGAGGGCGCCCCGTCACGGGGGACGGTGGAGTGAGCGACGATGGCGCGCTCACGCTGCCTGTGACCGCTGAGCAGGCCGGCCTGCGGCTTGACCAGGTCCTGGCCGAACCGGCCGGATCCCGGGCACAGGCGCAGGCGCTGATCGACGCCGGCCGAGTGAGCGTCGACGGCCGTGCCCGGCCCAAACGCCACACGGTCAGCGCCGGGGAGCTCATCCGCGTGGAGCCGGCCGCCCCCAGCATCGCCGAGGCCGACCCGGCGCCGGCCCCGTTCTCGGTCGCCTACGAGGACGCCCATCTGATGGTCATCGACAAGCCCGCGGGGGTCGTCGTGCACCCCGCCCGAGGGCACCGCACCGGCACCCTGGCCCAGGCGCTCGCCGGCCGGGCCGCGGGCGGCGAGGATCCGTGGCGGGCCGGGATCGTGCACCGCCTGGACCGGGATACGACCGGGCTGCTCGTGATCGCCAAGGACGATGAGACCCACCGGGCGCTCAAGGCGCTGCTCGCCGACCGCCAACTGCGCCGTGAGTACCTGGCACTCGTCGACGGCCGGCCACCGGCCCGGACGGGCACGATCGACGCCCCGATCGGCCGCGACCGCCACGACCGGGTGCTGATGTCGATCGATACCGACGACCCGCGGGAGGCGCGCACGCATTTCGAGGCCGAGCGGATGCTCGCCCGCACCACGCTGCTGCGGGTGGTGCTGGACACCGGGCGCACCCACCAGATCCGCGTTCATCTCGCCGCCATCGGCCACCCGGTGTGCGGCGATCCCCAGTACGGCACCGCCGGCGAGTACGGGCTGGAGCGCCAGTTCCTGCACGCCGCCCGGCTGGCCTTTGTTCACCCGGCGTCCGGTGAGGCGATCGATGTCGTCTCGCCGCTGCCAGAGGACCTGGCGGCCGCGCTGGAGTTGGCGGCTGCCGAGGAGTAGGCGCCGGGCGCGTCGGGAGACCTGCGCGCCGTGACAAATCTGGCCCGGGGCGCGGGTGATGTCGCAAACGGTGCGCCCAGCCCTGCGGTTGCGACATATTCACCGGCGGATTCCGGATGTGTCGCAGATCGCGGTGGGGGCGGGGGCCGCCGCGCCCGGCCGCCGGTCCTGCGG
>JBAWFG010000519.1:0-10405 GCA_049591655.1 Solirubrobacteraceae bacterium | reverse complement strand
AGCAGCCGCTTGGCGAGGTCGAGCGTGCGGATCCCGAGCTCACGCTTCATCGGTGCTCCTGAGAGCACGAACTCGTGCATGCAGATCCGCTCATAGGCCGAGGGCAGGTGCTCGGCCACCCCCTCGGACCGCAGCTTGGCGAGCAGGTAGTTGGCGTTGAGCACGGCGGTCTCTGAGACGTCACGCAGGCCGGCGGCGCCGAGCGAGCGGATGTAGGCGTAGGAGCGCACGAACACGCCGTAGTTGCCCTGGAAGCCGCGCAGGCGCCCGATCGACTTGGGGCGGTCATAGTCAAGGTCAAAGATGACCTCGCCCGCGGTGCCGTTGGCGCCCGAGCCGTTGGCGGGGGCGCTGTCACGGCGCACGACCTGGGGCCGGGGCAGGTAGGGCGCGATGCGATCAGAGACCGCGATCGGGCCCGAGCCGGGGCCGCCGCCGCCGTGGGGCTGGGTGAAGGACTTGTGCAGGTTGAAGTGCACGATGTCGAAGCCCATGTCCCCCGGGCGGCAGATGCCCATGATCGCGTTGAGGTTGGCGCCGTCGTAGTAGAGCGTGGCGCCGACGTCGTGGACGATCTGGGCGATCTCCTCGATCCCGTGCTCAAACAGCCCCAGCGTCGAGGGGTTGGTGAGCATCAGGCAGGCGACGTCCTCGTCGGCCTTGGCCCGCAGGTCGCTTAGGTCGACGTTGCCCTGGTCGTCGGTGCCGACCTTGACCACCTCATAGCCGGCCATCGTCACCGTCGCGGGGTTGGTGCCGTGCGCGGTGTCGGGGGTCAGGACCTTGGTGCGGTTCTCACCGCGGTCCTCGTGAAAGGCGCGGGTGAGCAGCACGCCGGCCAGCTCGCCGTGGGAGCCCGCCGAGGGCTGCAGCGACACGTGGGGCAGCCCCGCGATCTCGCCGAGCGCATCCTGCAGGCGCCACATCAGCTCCAGCGCGCCCTGGGCGCGGCGGGGGTCCTGCAGCGGGTGCAGCTTGGCGTGCCCGTCGAGCGCGGCGACCCGCTCGTGGAGCTTGGGGTTGTGCTTCATCGTGCACGAGCCGAGCGGGTAGAAGCCGGTGTCGAGGTCGAAGTTGCGCTTGGACAGGCGGTTGTAGTGGCGCACGATCTCGGGCTCTGAGACCTCGGGCAGCCGCGCCGGGGCGCTGCGGCGCAGATGCGCGGGCAGCAGCTCGTCCAGCGGACGCTCGGGGACGTCGAGCGCGGGGGCGACGAACGCCCGGCGCCCTTCCCGTGAGCGCTCATAGATCGTCAGCTGATCATCGGCGGCAGTGACGCTCATACCCCCACCCCATGCAGGTCGCGGCTGTGCAGGGACGCCACGGCCTCGCCGAGCACGTCGGCGAGCCGGTCGATGTCGGCCTTGGTCCGGCGCTCGGTGATCGCCACCAGCAGCCCGTTCTCGTACTCGTCGTAGTCGCGCCCGAGCGCGTAGCCGGGGTTGATCCCCCGGGCCGCGCAGTGCTCGATGACCTCGGCCACCGGGGCATCGAGCGTGACCGCGAACTCCCGCACGACCGGCTGGTCGTGGATCAGCGTCACGCCGTCCACGGCCGACAGCCGCTCCCGGGCGTAGGCGGTGCGCTGGAGCATCAGCTCGGTCAGCTCGACGAGCCCGTGGCGCCCGAGCCAGCTGAGGTAGATGACGCCGGCCAGGGCGTTGAGCGCCTGGGAGGTGCAGATGTTGGAGGTCGCCTTCTCCCGGCGGATGTGCTGCTCGCGGGTCTGCAGCGTCAGCACGAAGCCGCGCTTGCCGTCCACGTCCCGGGTCTCGCCGGCGATCCGGCCCGGCACCCGGCGGATGAGCGCCTCGGTGGCGGCGAAGAAGCCGAACGACGGGCCGCCGAAGTCCAGGCGGTTACCGAGCGTCTGGCCCTCCCCCACCGCCAGGTCCACGCCGCACTCCCCGGGGGTGCGCAGCAGCGACAGCGGCAACGGGTCACACGAGGCGACGCACAGCGCGCCGACCTCGTGGGCGGCGTCGGCGACCGCCTGCAGGTCCTCGACGGCGCCGAGGAAGTTCGGCTGGGCGACGATCACGGCACTGACGTCCTCGTCGAGCGCCGGCAGCTCGGTGACCCCGTCGCGCAGCGGCGCCTCCTCAATCTCCATCCCCCAGCCGTGGGCCAGGGTGGCCAGCGCCTCGCGGGCGTGCGGGTGCACGCCGCGGGAGACGACGAACCGGCGGCGCCCGTTGGCGAGCTTGGCCACGTAGCCGGCGGCGGCCACGGCGCTCGGGCCCTCATAGACCGAGGCGTTTGAGACCGGGAGTCCGGTCAGCTCGCTGATCGCGGTCTGGTACTCGAACATCGCCTGCAACCCGCCCTGGGAGACCTCGGGCTGGTAGGGCGTGTACGGGGTCAGAAACTCCGAGCGGGAGATGATGGAGTCGATCAGCGCGGGCACGTAGTGGTCATACATCCCGGCGCCGAGGAAGCACAGCTCGTCCTCGGTGGACACGTTGCGGGCCGCCAGGGCGCGCAGCTCGGCGTGGACCTCCATCTCCGACAGGCCGGCGTCGAGGGCCAGCGCATCGGTGAGCCGCAGCTGCGCGGGGATGTCGGCGAACAGGTCGTCGACCGACGCGACGCCGATCGCGGCGAGCATCTCGGCCCGGTCAGACTCGGTGGCGGACGTGTACCGGCTCACTGCAGCGTCGCCTCATAGGCCGCGGAGTCCAGCAGCGCCTCCTGCTCGGCGGGGTCGGTCAGCTTGACCTTGATCAGCCAGCCCTCGCCGTAGGGGTCCTCGTTGATCGTCTCCGGCGCGTCGGCGAGGTTGTCGTTGACGGCCACGATCTCACCCGACAGCGGCGAGACAACGTCTGAGACGGCCTTGACGGACTCGATCTCGGTGTAGGGGCTGTCCTTGGTCACGGTGCTGCCGACCTTGGGCGGGTCGAAGAACACCACCTCACCGAGGGAGTCCTGGGCGTACCAGGTGATCCCGAACGTCGCTTCGTCAGCGTCCACGCGGGCCCAGTCGTGCTCTGGGTGGTAGAGCAGCTCCTCGGGATAGCTGGGGTCGGCCATGAAGGTCTAGGTCTCCTTGCGGTAGATGGGCTTGTCAACGATCACGGCAGGGCGCGGCGTACCGCGCACATCGATCTCGATCTCGGTCCCGGTGACGGCGCGCGACGCGGGCAGGTAGGCCATCCCGATCCCGCGCTCCAGGCTCGGCGAGAAGGTGCCGCTGGTGACCACCCCGCCACCGCGCACCGGGTTGCCCTGCCGGGCGATGCCGGCGCCGCTGATCTCAAACGCGACGAGCTTCTCGGCGGGACCCTGCGCCCGGGTCCGGGCGACGGCGTCGGATCCGATGAACCCGGTCGCCTCCGCACAGCACCAGCCCAGGCCGGCCTCGATCGGGCCCCGGTCAAGGCTGAGGTCGTTGCCGTAGAGGTGAAAGCAGACCTCCAGGCGCAGCGTGTCACGCGCGCCGAGGCCGACCGGGGTGGCGCCGGCGGCAACCAGCGCGTCCCAGACCTCGGTCACCCGGGCGGGTTCGCAGAGCAGCTCGACGCCCGCCTCGCCGGTGTAGCCGGTGCCGCAGACGAGCATCGGGACCCCGGCCACCGAGCGCTGGCAGCAGTGCATGCGGGCCGGCAGCGGGCCGTCGGCGAGCCCGGTCACCAACGAGCGGGCCGCGGGCCCCTGGACGGCGAGCATCGCGAAGTCGTCCCGGCGGTCGATCACGTCGGCGTCAAACGGCGCGGCGTGGCGCTGAAACCAGGCGAGGTCGGTCTCGTGGTTGGCGGCGTTGGTGACCGTCAGGTAGTGGCATTCGCCGAGCCGGTAGGTGAACAGGTCGTCGATCACCCCGCCGTCCTCGTTGCACAGGAGGCTGTATTGGGCGCCGCCCTCGGGCAGCCCGCGCAGCTCGTTGGAGAGCAGATGCTGCAACAGCGCCTGAGCCTCCGGCCCGCGGGTCTCGATCTGGCCCATGTGGGAGACGTCGAAGACCCCGGCGGCGCTGCGCACGGCGAGGTGCTCGGCCTTGATCTGGGTGTACTGGACCGGCATCTCCCAGCCGGCGAACGGGATCAGCTTGGCCCCGGCGGCACGGTGGCGATCGTCAAGCGGGCTGTGGCGAAGGGTCGGGGCGCTGGAGGGCACGAACCCCAGGCTAATACATGCCCCCGCCGACCTTTCGGCAGGGGGCGAACGTCAGTCGGGGAAGGCGATCGGAGCGGGTCTGAGAGCGTCAGACAGCCGGCGAGGCGAAGCGGACGCTCGCCTCTCGGGCGTAGCGAATCGACCAGATCATCGGCTTGCCCCACATGCGTGCGTTGCGGTAGTAGAACCAGAGACTCTGTGGCCGTCGCATGTGGTACCTGCTTTCGTGTGCTGAGAGCGAATCGCCCGCCGGTTGATCGCGGTCGCCATCAGCATTCTCCGCGTGGAGCCTTCCCCCTGCCCCACAGAGCCAAACCCGTGTCGGTCACCGCCGAATGGCCGCCAGCCATACTGATGCGGTGCGTTCCGTGCTCCGGCTCTCACCGGTCAGGTTAGCGCTCGCCGCGCTGGCGCTGGTGTGTGCCGACAGCGCCTACCACATCGTTGGGGACTCGTTCATTCCCGGTGGCCCGCTGGATGAGACCGCCCATCTGCTGACCGCGCTGCTCGTCCTGTGGGCGCTTGGCCCCCGGGTGCGCCCGCGATTGTTCGCGGCGGCCCTGATCACGTCGGTGGCCATCGACCTTGATCACATCCCCCGCCTGCTCGGCGACGACTTCTTCACAAAGGGCACGTCGCGGCCCTACACCCACTCGCTGTTGACGATCCTGATCGTGCTCGGGGTGGCGCTGGCGTGGCGGCGCCGGCGTGACGTGATGCTCGGCATCGCGGTCGGCCTGGCGATCCACTTCTGGCGCGACCTGTCGGAGTCGACCGCCGGTGTCTCACTGCTGTGGCCGATCTCTGACCACTCCTTCGAGCTGTCCCACGCCTCCTATCTGCTCGTGATGGCGGCGGTGGTGGTCGTCGCCAGCGGGCGCTGCTGGGCGCGTGAACGCCGGGGCGCGGCGCACGCCCAGTCGACGCCTCGTCCCGCCGACTGGGCGGGCAGCCGCGCTGAGTGACGCCTACTGGGCCCGGCGCGGTCAGCGCCGACGCAGCCACTCGGCACGGGTCATGGACTCACTCTTAATACCGACTGGTATGTAATTGCAATACCAGTGCCCAGGGTCGCGACGCGTGGAAACGGGGGACCGGCGCGCGCCGGGCGGTCAGCTCGACAGCGCGACGAGATCGGCGTCGACCATCCGGCCGATGAGCTGCGCGAAGTCGACTGCGGGCTCCCAGCCGAGCTCTCGGCGGGCCTTCCCGGGATCACCGACCGGCGCGGTCGGCTCGGGGGCACGGACGAGCTGCGGGTCGATGCGGACGTGCTGCGCCGGGTCGAGTCCGACATGGGCGAAGGCGGTCTCCAGCAGCTCCTGCACCGTGTGGCCGACGCCGCTGGCCAGGATGAAGTCATCGGGCTCGTCGCGGGCGAGGATCATCCGGCAGCCGCGCATGACGTCGCCGGCAAAGGACCAGTCACGGGTGGCCGAGGTGTCACCGAGGATCAGCTGGGTGGAGCGGCCAAGCTTGATCTCGGCCGCCGCCCGCGTGATCTTGCGGGTGACGAAGCTGACCGGGCGCCGCTCGGACTCGTGGTTGTAGAGGATCGCCGAGCAGGCATGGATGCCGTCCCCGGCGCGGAGCTGGCCGACGAGCTGGTGGGCGGCGAGCTTGGCAGCCGCATACGGGCTGCGCGGACGGCACGGGGTCTCCTCCCGCTGGGGACTCTCCGGAGCGTCGCCGAAGATCTCCGCGGAGCACGCCACCAGGATCCGGGTGTGGGGGCTGTGGTCACGCACCGCCATCAGCAGGGTGGCGGTCGCCACCGCAATCGCCGCCATCGTCTGCGCGGGGTCCCGCCAGGAGTCGGGCACGAAGGTCGGGGCGGCGAGGTGGTAGAGCTCGTCGGGGCGCTGCTCGGCGACGATCGCGCTCAGCGACTCCGGGACGAGCAGGTCGCCGCTGACCAGCGTGACCTCGTGACGGAGATGTTCGGCGCTGAGGAGATCCGCGCCGGTGTCGCCGCGCACGACCCCGGTGACGGCGTAGCCGTCGGCGAGCAACTGCTCGGCCAGAAACGAGCCATCCTGGCCGCTGAGACCGGTGATGAGAGCGCGGCCGGGCCCGGCGCTCACGCCGGCCCGCGGCCGGAGAGCGTCTGATAGTCGGCGTCGACCATCAGGCGGATGAGCTCCTCAAAGCTCGTCTGCGGGGTCCATCCCATCACGCGCTTGGCCTTGGACGGGTCGCCGATCAGCTGGTCGACCTCGGCGGGCCGCTTGAGCGCGTCGTCGATCTCGACGTGGTCGGCGATCGCCAGCCCGGCTTGATCAAAGGCGATCTCCACGCACTGGCGCACCGTGTTGGTCACCCCGGTGGCGATCACGAAGTCCTCCGGCTCGTCGAGCTGGAGCATCATCCACATCGCCTCGACGTAATCCTTGGCATAGCCCCAGTCACGCTCGGCGTCGACGTTGCCGAGCTTGAGCTTCTCGGCGAGTCCGAGCTTGATCGCGGCCGCGTGCCAGGTGATCTTGCGGGTCACGAATTCCAGCCCACGGCGTGGCGAGTTGTGAACGACGATGCCACCGACCCCGGCGCAGAACACCCCACTGTCGGTCTCCAGGTCAAACACCCACTCATCGTCTGACACCTGGGCGTCGGTAACGCTGCGGACCTCGGCGGGATCACGGCGCAGGTGCTGACCCTTGGCGCCGACGGGCACCGCGGTGGGCAGGTTGAGCTGGTAATAGGTGCGCCCGGCCCGTTGCTCGGCGTACACCGAGGCGGGACGCCCCTCCAGCGCATAGAGCCAGTAGACCCCTTGGGCGAGGACCGGGCTGTTGGTCTTGATCGAGTCGCCGTTGCCGCGCTTGAGGCCGTCGCCGGCGTAGTAGCCGGAGAGGAATGCCCGGCGCACCTCGGCGGTGGCGTTGAGCACCACCGGCGGTACCTGCTTGAGGCCCGTCCGCGTGTACATCTGCTCCCGCAGCCACGCGGTCGAGCTGGGGGCGCCGACGAGGCGCAGGTGCTCGACGGGACGGGTGGGGTCAAACCCGGAACGCAGCGTCGATGCGTTCGCGCGGCCGAGGAACAGCTTGGACCACAGCTGGCTCATCCGCAGTCGCAGCGCTTCGTCGTTGTTGGCGAAGTCGACGTGGTGCCCGGCGGCCGGGACGCACCCGTCGGCGACCATGAGACCGAGGAACTCACCCATCTCAGGCGTGACCGAGGTCCAATTCTCGGCCGGCGGCCACGCCTCGGCCAGCGCCAGGCGAGATCCCGTCTCGACCTCATCGGCGCGGACGATCTCACGATCGTCATCGAGCATCCGGTGGTGGGCGGTCGCCTCGACAACCCCGCCCCGGGCGGCGATCCTCAGCAGCCGGTGGTCAGGGTCGGTCGCCCGGCGCCGCGTGGCGGTGATGGCGGTGATCTCGGTCCAGCTCTCGCCGTCCCAGATCTCGAGCAGCCGCTCCGGCACGAAGTTCTGGACGCTGCGGCCCTTGCGCATCAGCGGGACGAGGTCAGGCGCGGTGGCGACCTTGACGATCCCGTTGTGGCGGACGAGCAGCGGCGCGGTGGCGGCGACACACTCGTGGTTGAAAAGTATCCCGCTGGTGGCGTGCAGGTCGTAGGACTCGCGGTAGTTGACGGTGATGAAGTGGCCGTAGGCCTTGGCCACGCCGTAGGGCGAGCGCGGGTAGAACGGCGTCTTCTCGGTCTGGGGAACCTCCTGGACCTTGCCGAACATCTCGCTGGAGGACGCCTGGTAGAAGCGCGCCTCGGGACAGACCTCACGGACCGCCTCGAGGATCCGCGTGACCCCCACCCCGGTGAATTCGGCGGTCAGCGTCGGCTGGATCCAGGAGACCGCGACAAACGACATCGCCGCCAGGTTGTAGATCTCGGCGGGCTTGGAGGCACGCAGCGCGTCGACGAGCGAACGGTGGTCGAGCAGGTCGGCCTGGTGCAGGGTGACGCGGTCCCGGATGTGCTCGATGCGTTCGAACTTCTCCGTAGAGGAGCGGCGCACCATGCCGTGGACGTCATAGCCCTTGTCCAACAGCAGCTCAGCCAGATACGAACCGTCCTGGCCGGTGATTCCGGTGATCAGCGCAGATTTGCTCATAGGCGCCGTAGACAAGCAGATTCTCCGGCGCGACCGCGTTGAGTCCTAACCGGACAGCGCGTCAATCCCGACGACGTCGCAGGACGCACCGCGGACGGCGTTATCAGCGGTGTGTCGCTGCGATCAGCGGTCGCGCAGGAACGACGGGATGTCGATGTCGTCGTCGGAGATCTCCAGCGACGAGCGCTGACGATCGTCCATCGTCACGTCACGGTCACGGCGCTCACGCCGGGTCGTCTCCCGCGCGGTATTCGGTCCGCTCGGCAGGCGGCCATGATCGAAGCCGGTGGCGATCACCGTCACCCGCACCTCGTCGCCGAGCTGGTCGTCGATGACCGCGCCGAAGATGATGTTGGAGTTGGAGTCCGCCGCGCTCTGGACGATCTCCGCCGCCTCGTTGACCTCAAACAGACCGAGGTCGTGGCCGCCGGTGATGTTGAGCAGGATCCCCATCGCGCCCTCGACCGACTCCTCCAGCAGCGGCGAGGAGATGGCGATCTTGGCGGCCTCGGCAGCCCGGTTCTCACCGGCCGCGGTGCCGATCCCCATCAGGGCGCTACCGGCCTCGTGCATGATCGTGCGCACGTCGGCGAAGTCGAGGTTGATCAGGCCCGGGATCGTGATCAGGTCGGTGATGCCCTGGACGCCCTGGCGCAGCACGTTGTCGGCCTCACGGAAGGCATCGAGGATCGTCGTGCGACGCTCGACGATCGTCAGCAGCTTCTCGTTGGGGATGACGATCAGCGTGTCGACGTTCTCCCGCAGGCGCTGGATTCCCTCCTGCGCCTGGCGGGCCCGCTGGGTTCCCTCAAAGGAGAACGGGCGGGTGACGACGCCGACGGTCAGCGCGCCGATCTCGTTCTTGGCGATCTCGGCGATGACCGGCGCGGCGCCGGTGCCGGTGCCGCCGCCCTCGCCGGCGGTGACGAACACCATGTCGGCGCCCTTGAGCGCCTCCTTGATGTCATCCCGTGACTCGGCCGCCGCGCCGTGCCCCGTATCGGGGTTGGCGCCGGCACCCAGACCCTTGGTGAGCTGGTGGCCGATATTGAGCTTGATGTCGGCATCGCACATCGCCAGCGCCTGCGCGTCCGTGTTGCAGGCGACGAATTCAACGCCGCGCAGGCCTGCGTCGACCATGCGGTTGACGGCATTGGTGCCGCCGCCGCCTACGCCGACGACCTTGATGACTGCCAGATAACTTCCACTATCCATGAGTTCCGTCCGACCCTCTAGTTAGGGTTGAATGTTTCGGCCAGGGCAGAGCCGCTCGGCCAGTTTGGCACGTTAGGCCCTAAGGATGCGCGAAGTCAACGCTGCGCATGCTTTCGCAACGATCGTTGCAGATCGGCGAACTCTCAACGATAGCCGAGAGTTGGCCAAAACAGCAGCCTAACCCTCGACTTCAGGTTCAGCCTCCCGGCACAGTCCCCGTTCCCGCGGACTGTGGGCTGGGGCTCGAGGCCGAGTCGGTCCCCACCCCGGCGACCGGCCGCGTCGGGACGGAGACGTCGATGTAGTCGGCGCCGGCCGAGCCCGAGTCGGCGAGCACCGCCCCCACCGCCGCCCACTTGGCGGTGAGCTGACTGCCATCCCCGAAGTACACATAGGGGCCGCTGCGCAGCTGGACCTGGAGCCCATGGGCCCCCCCGGCCGAGGCGGTGGAGATCTTGGCCAGCAGCGGATAGGGCGCCGCCCCCAGCAGTTGCACGGCGCTCAGCGTGCCGCCGGTCACATGGCTGCCGCCCGGCGAGATCGCCAGCGTGATCGTCGGCAGCGACTCGGTCACGGTGGCGCTCTGCAGCAGTGAGCCGTCGCCGGACACCGCTGTGCGCCGGCCACCCGCGGAGATCATCGCCACCGGCACCTGCTCGGCGACGTCGATCCGCATCCGGTGGGGGAACTGGGTGCTGACGTGCACGTGTTTGACGACCGGAAACGGCTCCACGGCGGTGCGCAGCGCCGCCATGTTGACGTCCATCGTGGTCATGTTGCGCGCCGCGGAGGTCAGTGCGGCGCGGATCTGGCCCGCCCCGGGTCCGCTGACACCGACGATTGTCACCCCGCGCACGGCGACCAGCGAGGAATCGCGCAGCCAGAAGAACCCTCCGACCACGATGGCCACGAGCACCGCCACCGCTCCGAGCAGCCGGGGATGGGGGCGCGGCAGCCGCCGCAGGCGCATCCGCCGGCGCCCGCGCGCGGGGC
>JBAWFG010000518.1:0-6144 GCA_049591655.1 Solirubrobacteraceae bacterium | reverse complement strand
GTGCCCCGGCGGCCTGCGTCACGAGATCGCCGCGGCTCAGCCCGGCGCCGTCCGCGGCGCCGCCCGGCTTGACCCGCACGACGAGCACGCCCGCCTCGTCCGGCAGACCGACCGCCCGGCGCATCCGCTTGGCCACTGCGGCAGTCGCGACGGCGACACCGAGCCGAGGCGCCTCGTCCTCGCCGGCGGGCTCAAAGAAGCCCAACCAGGCCTGCAACCCGGCACCGAGTGCCGTGGCGCCGTCACCCGGTACCCCGGCAGCCAGGGTGCGGGCCCGCTCGGCGTAGGCGGGCCGTGCCGCGCGGACGAGATCGGCTCCGCCGTCGGTCAGGGTGACGGTCACGCTGCGGCGGTTCTCCGGATCGGGCTCACGGGAGATGAGTCGGGCTCGTTCCAGACGGCCGAGGCGCACCGACAGGGTCCCGGAAGTTCGGCGCAGCCGGTCGACGAGCTCGCGCTGGTTGAGCCGGTGGCCATCGGCGCGCTCGAGCGCATCGAGCACGAGAAAGCTCGGACGGCTGAGGCGGTGCTCAGCGAGCGACTCCTCCAACTCGGCCTCGACGTGAGCGGCGACGCTGATCACCGTTTCGGCGAGGGTGACTGAATCTGAATCTGGTCCGTCAATCATTTCTGCTCCAACGTTTGGGTCCAAACAATCGTGTACGATTATTGCATGCAGAACGATCATCTCAACCTGATCGACACCGAGGCGGCCGCCGACGCACTCGACGCGTACTCCCGGACCGTGATTGCGGTCGCCGAGGCGCTGAGCCCGAGCGTCGCCGACCTCCAGGTGCGCCACCGCACGCGGCGCGGCCCGGCAAGCGGCGCCGGCAGCGGCGTTGCGATCTCCTCCGACGGCTTTCTCCTCACCTCCGCGCACGTCATCGAGGGCGCCCGCCATGGGGTGGCGAACTTCAGCGATGGCCGGCAGACCGCCGTCTCACTCGTCGGATCAGACCCGCTGTCCGATCTCGCGGTGCTGCGCGCCGACGGCCACGATCTGACCCCCGCGACGCTTGGCGACGCCGCCACGCTGCGCGTCGGCCAGCTCGTCGTCGCGATCGGCAACCCGCACGGCTTTGCCGGATCGGTGACGGCCGGTGTCGTGTCCGGCCTCGGACGCTCGCTGCCGGTCGGCGCCCGCGGTGGTCCGCGGCGCGTGGTCGAGAACGTGATCCAGACCGACGCCGCGCTGAATCCCGGGAACTCCGGCGGCGCGCTTGTCGACGGTGCCGGGCGGGTCGTCGGAATCAACACCGCCCTGGCCGGGATCGGCCTCGGACTGGCGGTCCCGATCAACGACGCGACCCGCGTGCTCATCTCGACGCTGATCCGCGACGGACGGGTGCGCCGGGCCCACCTCGGTGTCGCCGTAGCGCCTCGGCCGCTGCCGCCGCGGGCCGCCGAGCGCGTCGGTCGCCGGGTCGGCGTCCAGATCATGCAGGCGATCGAGGGCGGCCCCGCCGACCGCGCCGGACTGCGCACCGGCGACCTGCTCGTCGAGCTCGACGGAGAGCCGATCACCGAGGCCGGCGACCTGCAGTCGCTGATGATCTCAGAGCGGATCGGCAAGTCCGTGACCGCGGTCGTGCTGCGCCATGGTGCGCCGACGCCGATCACGGTCACCCTCGCCGAGCTCGACTGACGCCGACCCCGGGGTGGCGCAGGGTCCCGGCGCCCGAGCGGACAAACGCTCGGCACCGGCTTGCACTCACCGTCGGACCCGGATTGGGTTAGCGTTGGGAGCCATGGCCCAAACTCCCACCCCCGGCTCCGCGCTCTGGCAGCCCCAGGCGCACATGCCCAGCGTTCCCGGCGACCGGCTGACGATCGTCGCCGGCGAGGGCGCCAATGTCCAAACCGATGACGGGCGCTGGCTGCTCGACGCCACCGCAGCGCTCTGGTACGCCAACATCGGCCACGGCCGCGAGCGGCTCGCCGACGCGGCGGCCGCACAGATGCGGCGGCTGGAGACCTACCACACGTTCGGCCGGATCGTGAACCAGCCGGCGCTCGATCTCGCCGACCGCGTCGCTGCCCTGAGCCCGATCGAGGACACCAAGGTGTTCTGGGTCAGCGGCGGCTCGGACGCCATCGACACCGCCGCCAAGCTCGCCCGCCGTCTGTGGCAGCTCAGCGGTCAGCCCAACAAGCGGATCATCATCAGCCGCCAGTCCTCCTACCACGGGCTGCACGCATTCGGCACCAGCCTCGCCGGAATCCCCTTCAACCGCGAGGGGTACGGCGCCGAGTCGCTCATTCCCGAGACCGCCCTGGTCCCGGCCAACGACGCCGACGCGCTGGAGGCGCAGATCCTCAGTCTCGGCCCCGACCGGGTCGCGGCGTTCTTCGCCGAGCCCGTGATCGGCACCGGCGGAGTGATCCTCCCCGCCGACGGCTATCTGCAGCGCGCCGAGGCGCTGTGCCGCGAGCACGACATCCTGTTCGTCCTCGATGAGGTGATCACCGGCTTCGGGCGCACCGGTGAGATGTTCGCCACCGAGCGGTTCGGGCTGCACCCTGACATGGTCACGATCGCCAAGGGGATCACCTCCGGCTACGCCGCACTCGGCGGCGTGCTCATCGGCCCGCGGGTGTGGGGGCCGTTCTTCGATGGTCAGGACGCACCGATCTTCCGCCACGGCGTCACCTACTCCGGCCATGCCACGGCCTGCGCGGTGGCTCAGGCCAACCTCGACGTGCTCCAGGAGGAGGATCTCATCGCCCGGGTCGCGGAGCTCTCACCGGTGCTCGAGCGCGCCGTCGCCCCGCTGGCCGAGCACCCGCTCGTGCACGAGGTGCGCGCCGGGGTCGGGCTGCTCGCCGGCGTGCAGCTGCTGCCTGAGGTCTCCGGCGACGCGCTGGCCCGACTGTGCATCGAGGACGGGATCCTGCTGCGGGTGATCACAGACAACACGGTGCAGATCTCGCCCCCGTTCGTCGTCGATGCCGACGACCTGGAGCGGATCGCCGCGGCGATCGGCCGCGGGCTGGACCAGCTCAGCGTCTGAGCGACCCGCCGAGCGCCGGCGGCCCGTAGCCATCTCAGGCAGGCGCCCATCCGGGGCACGGTTACATTCTCTGGGAGGATGCGGACCGCCACCGCCGTGGGTCGTGACGCGGAGCTCGCCGAGATCGGCGAATTCCTCGCCCGGCTGCCCAGCGGCAGCCGAGGCATGTCACTGCGCGGGGAGCCGGGGATCGGCAAGACGACCCTGTGGCTGGCCGGCGTTCGGGAGGCCCAGCGCGCCGGTTATCCGGTGCTCGCCTGCCGGCCGTCTCAGACGGAGGCCAAGCTGTCGTTCTCCGGGCTCTCGGACATGCTGGCCGAGGTCGACGCCGACGCGTTTGCGGCCCTGCCCGAGCTCCAGCGCCACGCGCTTGACGTAGCGCTCCTGCGCGCCGCGCCCGCCGGCCCAGCGCCTGATCCCCGGCTCGTCGCAACGGCGGTGCTCACGTTGATCCGGGGCCTTGCCCGTTGCGGCCCCATCCTCCTGGCCGTCGACGACGCCCACTGGCTTGACCCCCCGACCGCCAACGCGCTCGCCTTCGCCTTCCGCCGTCTCGAACATGAGCCGGTCGGGCTCCTGTTGGCCCTGCGGCCGGGCGAGACCGGACTCGGGCCGCTGGAATCGGCCGAGCGCGAGCGGATCGCACGGGTCCAGGTCGGGCCGCTCACCCTCTCGGCGCTCGGCCAGATCATCCGCGAACGCCTGGGCCGGGCCCTGCCCCACCCGGTGCTGGTGCGGATCGCCCAGGCATCGCAGCGCAACCCCTTCCACGCACTGGAGGTGGCGCGGCTGCTGCCACGCGACGGGACCGCTGGCGAGGATGCACGCCTGCCGGTGCCCGACGATGTCCAGCGGCTCGCCGCCTCACGGGTGCAGGCACTCCCGGAGCCGACCCGCTCGGCGCTCCTGCGCGCTTCGGTTCTCGCCAAGCCCGATACCCGCATGATCGACCCCGACCAGCTGGCGGCGGCCGAGGCGGTCGACATCGTCAGGATCGACGAGCGGGGACGGATCGCGTTCACCCACCCGCTGTTCGCCGCCGCCATCTATGCGTCGGCCTCAGATGCACAACGGCGTGAAGCCCAGCGGGCGGCGGCCTCCGAGGCTCGCGATCCCGAGCAGCGGGCACGCCACCTCGCGTACGCCGTGGTCGCGCCCGACCCAGAGGTTGCTGCCGAGCTCGACACGGCGGCCGAGCTCGCCTGCCTGCGCGGGGCCCCGGCGACCGGCGCTGAGCTGATCGAACTGGCGTTGCACCACACCCCGCCCGACGAGCCGCTGGCCCGTTGGCAGCGGCTGCTGCACGGCGCCGAGATCCACGTTGACGGCGGTGGTTCTGAACGCGCCGCCGTGCTGCTGGCGGAGCTGCTGTCCGCCCCGGCGCCCGACCGCCTGCGCGCCCACGGCCTGCGGCTGCTCGCCTCGCTGCAGTGGCACACGGAGGGATTCTCCCCCGCGCTGGCCACGGCCACGGAGGCGCTGAGCGCCGCCGCGGGCGAGCCCGCGATCGCCGCCGCCATCGAGCTGGAGATCGCCTACTACCTCGTCGCGCTGGGGGACGTCGGAGGTGCGCTGCGCCACGCCGAGGCCGCCTCGGGCCGCGCCTCGCTCCCCGGCGGAGACCCCGGCATCGTCGGCGATGCGCTGGCGGTCACGATCATGGTCTCCTTCCTCAATGGCGATGGCATCGCCCAGGACCGCCTCGACCGCGCGCTCGTACTCGAGGAGCCCGATCGGCGGCGGCCGTTGTTCACCTCGCCGCGCTTCATCGCCGGGCTGCTGCTGTTGTGGACCGGCGACCTGCGTGAGGCTGTCGACGCGCTCGTCGCGCTGCGGGCCGAGCGCCTGGAACTCGGGGTCGACCGCGATGTCCCGATGTTCACGCTCTACCTCGTGTGGGCGTACCTCTGGCTGGGCGAGACCGACCGGGCGGCGGGGCTGGCGGCCGAGGACTCGGCGATCGCCGCCCAGCTCGGCGACCGCAGTCTGGAGGCGCTGACGCTGAGCGCGGCGGCACTGGTCAGCGCCCAGCAGGGAGACATCGAGAGGGCGCGCGCCGAAGCCACCCACGCGCTCGCCCAACTCACCGAGCTGCAGTGGTGGACCGGCACCGTGTGGCCGCGATGGGCGCTGGGCTTCGCCGAGCTGTCGGCGGGCGACCCGGCTGGCGCCCATGCAGCGCTGGGACCGCTGATCGAAGCGCTGCCGTCGCTCGGGCTTGTCGATCCGGCCGGCGTCGTGTTCGTCCCCGACGAGATCGAGGCGCTGATCGCACTCGGAGACGTCGAGACCGCCCAGGCGCTGATCGAGCTGGTGCGCCGCCTGGGCGACGCCCATGATCGGGCCTGGGCGATCGCCGCCGCGGCCCGCAGCCAGGGGATTCTCCACGCCGCACAGGGGGACCTCAACGGGGCGATCGCCGCCTTCGCCGATGCCCTCGTCGCCCATGGACGGGTCGAGATGCCGTTGGAGCGCGGGCGGACCCTGCTGGCACTCGGCCGGGTGCTGCGGCGGCGCAAGCAATGGTCCCAGGCCCGGGAGACGCTGCGGGAGGCGGTTGAGATCTTCGACCGCACCGGCGCGCACCGGTGGCGTGAAGCCGCGCAGAGCGAGTTGGCCCGCGCCGGGGAGCGGGGGGGCGGCCCGACCGAGCTGACCCCGACCGAACGGCGGGTGGCCGAACTGGCGGCATCAGGGCTGAGCAACCAGGAGGTGGCCGAGCGGGCGTTCCTCACCGTCAAGGGCGTTGAGTCCAATCTCACCCGTGCCTATCGCAAGCTGGGCATCCGCTCCCGCGGTGGGCTGGCGGGAGCGCTGCAGCGCAGCGACGAGCGGGTCGCCTGACCGGCGGTTGCTCGTAGGGTTTTCCCTCTTTGCAGGGATCCGGTGCGTCCGTAACTTGCCAGCTGCGGTTAGAGGTTCAGCGCGTGCAAGTCGAGGGGGGCATGAGCTGATCGCCTCGGATCACCCTTTGCGTAGGGACCGGGCTAACGCCGGGGGCTAGACGGCACGGGGGGTGATCCGGGGCGGACCGCCCATCACGGGGCGTGATCCGGGGCGGACCGCCCAATCGGTCCGCCCGGATCCAGGGCCCGGTAGGCGCGGCGCCCGCGCCAGGCGGGCCCTACAC
>JBAWFG010000517.1:0-4426 GCA_049591655.1 Solirubrobacteraceae bacterium | reverse complement strand
GGGTCTCAGGCGCCGCGCCGGCGGCCGGGGAGCCGGTCCGCCAGGCGGGTCAACGGCTCGACGACCTCACTGAGCGTCTCGGCCGCCTCACGAAGCGTCACGACGCTGCCGCTCAATGTCTCCAGCGCCGGATCCAGACGATCCAGGCGCTCACCCAGTGAACCGACGCGCTCGTCGACTGACTGGACATGCTCGGGCAGTTCGGGCAGCCGCTGGGTGGTGACCGCGAGGTTCTCCAGCGCGCCGGCGAGGGCGCCGAGTGCTCGCAGCGACTCCTCCAGCTCGACGAGCCGGCCGATGCTCTGCACCAGTGCGCCGAGCTGGGCGAGATCGCCATCGGGCGCGGTGAGCCGCTCCACCGCGCCGCCGGGGGCCATCAGCCGGTCAAGCGTGCTGTCGCTGGCCAGCAGCCGGTTGACCGTGCTGTCGGAGCGCACGAGGCGCTCGATCGTCCCGTCCGGGGCCAGCATCTGCTCCAGCAGACCGCCGGGCTCGACAAGGCGCTCCAGCGATCCGCCGGGGGCAAGCAGCCGATCCAGCGGCCCACCCTCCTGGGTCAGCCGCTCCAGCGCGCCCTCGGGCGCGAGGAGCCGATCCAGCGGGCCATCGAGTCGCAGCAGCCGGTCGACAGGCCCATCGGCGGCCATCAGCGCGTCAAGCGGCCCCTCCTCGGCAAGCAGTCTTTCCAGCACGCCGCCCTCGGCGAGCAGCCGGTCAAGCGGCCCCCCGGGCGCGAGCGCGCGGCCGAGCGGCCGGTCGTCACCGGTGAGCACCGCCAGCTGCTCGATCCGGCTCAGCGGACCGTCGGGGTCGCCGAGGCGGCCGAGCTGCTCGATCGCGCCACCCTCGGCGAGCAGCACCGTGAGGCGCTCGGCATACCCGCCGGGGCGCCGCAGCGGGCCCTGCGGGGAGGCGAGCCGCCCAGCGGCGACGAGGACCTCGGCGCCGGCAAGCGCGGTCCGGGCGGGTAGCAGGGCGACCGAGAGCAATCCCACGCCGCCATGCTCCCCGCGGGCGGCGGTTGCTAAGCGCCCATCGGCGCGGTCTGACCGACAGCGCGTGGGCGCCGCCAGTCACAAGTGGTGTGCAAAACGAGCGTCAGACGTACGTTGTGCACCGCGGTGGGGCGGAGGCGGTGGCGGCGATGGTCGCCAAGGTCGCCGGGGGTGCACTTGTCCGCGCGGCGGATCCAGCGCTCAAGATTTCTGGTCAGAAGACGAGCACATGAACATGCCCAACTTCACGCCGATCCCGCTTGACCGCACCTACCGCCTCGTCACCCGCAGCGACTTCGACGGCCTCGTGTGCGCCGCTCTGCTCAAGGAGCTGGGCATCCTCGACGACATCCGGTTCGTCCATCCCAAGGACGTCCAGGACGGCAAGGTGGAGCTGACCGCCAACGACATCACCACCAACCTGCCCTACCGGCCCGAGGTGGCACTGTCGTTCGACCACCACTCGTCTGAGACCCATCGCGTCCTGCACGACCGCGGCAACCGGGTGATGACCGCCGACGCCGACTCCGCCGCGCGGGTCGTCTATGACCACTTCGGTGGCGCCGCCACCTTCCCGCGGGTCAGCGAGGAGATGATGGAGGCCGTCGACCGCGCCGACGCCGCGCAGCTGTCGATGGAGGACATCATCGACCCACAGGGTTGGATCCTGCTCAGCTTCCTGATGGATCCGCGCACCGGCCTGGGTCGCTTCCGTGACTTCCGGATCTCCAACTACCAGCTGATGATGCAGCTGATCGACAGCTGCCTGAACCTGTCGATCGCCGAGATCCTGCAATCGCCGGACGTCGCCGAGCGGGTGGCCCTGTACCGCGAGCACGCCGAGTTGGCCACCGAGCAGATCCGTCGCTGCGCGTCCGTGCACGGCCACGTCGTGGTCCTCGACCTCCGCGACGAGGAGATCATCCACCCGGCCAACCGCTTCCTGCTCTACGCACTGCACCCCGAGTGCACCGTGTCGATCCACGTGCTGTGGGGCCTGCGGCAGCAGAACACGGTGTTCGCCGTCGGCCGCTCGATCCTCGACCGCTCATCCCGGCTCGACATCGGCGCCCTGATGCTCGCCCACGGCGGCGGTGGCCACGAGGCCGCCGGTACCTGCCAGATCGATAACGACACCGCCGAGGCAGTGCTGGCCGAGCTGGTGGCGACGATCGAGGACTCAGAGCGCGAGCCGGTCGCCGGCTAGACCACAGCGCTCTCCCCCCTCATCTACGCCGGGGTTTCCCGGCTTGGCAGCGCCTGGGCGCCGTGTCAGGATCGGCGCGTGCTAGTCGACCTGCACGCGCATTACCCGATGCATCTGCTCGACTCCGAGCAGCGGCGGGCCCACGAGCAGGCGAGTCGCTGGTGGCGGCACCGGTGGCAGAGCTGGATCGTCGAACTCATCTCCCGGGTCGCCAACTATCAGGGGCCGGGTGACACGCCGAGCGTCACCGAGGAGCTGATGCGCAGCGGCGAGGTCGGCGTCGTTGCGTCGGTGCTGTACGCGCCGTTTGACGAGATGGACCTCAGCCAGGACTACGGGGCGCCCCCGCGCCCCGGGTACTTCGCCGACATCGTCGACCAGCGCCAGACGGTCGAGGACCACATCGCCGAGCACTCCGGGCAGGTCGCAGTGGCTCACTCAGCCGCCGAGTTGGGGGCGCTGCTGGCCGGGCCAGTACCGATCGTCGTGCACGCGATCGAGGGCGGCTTTCAGGCCGGGGCCGACGCCGCGGAGATCAGAGACAACGTGCGACGGCTGGGCGAGCTCGGGATCGCCTACATCACCATCGCGCACCTGTTCTTCCGCGCCGTGGCGACCAACGCCCCCGCGCTGCCGTTCCTCCCCGATTGGCTGTACCGGCGTGTGTTCCCGCAGACGCCCGGCGTCGGGTTGACCGAGCTGGGCCGCGAGCTCGTCGAGGCGATGGTCGACGAGGGGATCCTGATCGACATCACCCACATGCGCGCCGAGGCGATCCGCGACGTGTTCACGCTGCTCGACGCGCGTGACCCGGCGAACGAGATCCCCGTGATCGCGTCGCACATGGCCTACCGCTTCGGCGCCCTGCAGTACAGCTTCGACGACGCCATCGTGCGGCGGGTGGCCCAGCGGGGTGGCGTACTCGGGCTGATCCTGTGCGAGCACTACATCACCAACGGGCTGCGCGGGATCGACGCCTCCCCCGACGGATCGCTGCGCGCGCTGTATCGCCACATCGACAAGCTTGCCGAGCTCACCGCCGGATATGACCACATCGGAATCGGCTCTGATCTCGACGGCTACATCAAGCCGGCCCTGCCCGGGCTGGAGCACATGGGCCAGATGGCGGGGCTGCAGCGGGGACTGCGCGCCCGCTACGGCACCGAGGCGGCCGAGAAGATCTGCGGAGGCAACGCGCTGCGCGTCCTGCAGAGCGAGTGGGGGCGCAAGCGACCGCGGCCCGCGACGCCCTGAGCACGCCGCCCTGAGCACCGACGCCTGAGCGCGACGCGCTCAGCCACCTCCCGACATCTCGGCCCGCAGCGGGCCGCGGCTGCACACGCCCTGGTTCTCGGCCTGGCGCAGCGGTGCGCGCGGACCAGCGACGTAGAGCACATGGGTGACGGTGTCGATCAGCGGCTCGGACTGCCCGGCATGGCTGACCTCCAGCGAGGACGCCTCGCCGAAATATCCCGGCCAGCAGCGCCACGGCACGCGGGCGAGATCGACCAGCGGGGTGCTCGCCCCCCGGAAGGCGAAGCGCCCCGAACCGCATGACAGCCAGTCGCTCGAGGTGTCGCCGGTGATCGAACGGGCGGCGGCCCCGCAGCCGGCCGGATAGCTGGGGTGCCCGCCGAACGCAGCCTGGACGATCGGATGGGTGCCGTCCAGGCGCATGCCCGGGCCACCCCAGGCATAGAACCGGCCCTCGGTGTCGTGGCGCGCGGTGAACAGCCAGACCGGCTTTCCGGCGCCGTCGACGAGCACGTCGACGTGCTCCCAGTCGCCCTGATGCAGGTCGATGTTGGCGTCGTCACCGGCGAGCGGGTCCTCGTTCATGAGCCCCGAGTCGAACACGACCGGGTAGTAGTTGTAGGGGTAGTAGAACCAATACTCGAGCACCGTCAACCCCGGCTTCACCCGCGGGTCGATCGCCCGCCACGGTGCGTAGTCGGTCCGACCGGCGTCGAAGAAGTAGACCTCGGCGGTCCGCCAGGGATCCAGCGACACTGGATCGGCCAGCCAGGCGTGACGAGGCCGCACCGGCATCCGCTGCCCCCGCAGGAACGCCGCGAACTGACCGTCGGGACTGCGATCGGTCGACAGCGCCACCGGCAGCTGCAGATAGTCCGACGGACGGGCGCCGACCGCGCCGAGCGCGTCCGGGGTCGCCGGGCAGATCCGCGGAAGCGGGTCACGGACCAGGCACGCCCGGGCGCCGTCG
>JBAWFG010000516.1:0-1703 GCA_049591655.1 Solirubrobacteraceae bacterium | reverse complement strand
CCGGCGCGTAGTAGAGACAGAACGGCTTGTCGGGCGCCACCGCCTTGGCATCCTGGATGAACTCCAGCGCACGGTCGGTGAGATCGACCGTGAGGTGGTAGCCGTCCTCGGGCTGGCAGGGCTGGTCGACGGGATGGTTGTCATAGACGAGATCCGGATGCCACTGATTGGTCTCCGCGCCGAGGAAGCCGTAGAAGCGCTCAAAGCCGCGCCCGGTCGGCCAGTTGCGCCGCGTCGAGGCCAGATGCATCTCGTCGGTCGGACAGAGGTGCCACTTGCCGGTCATGTACGTGTTCCAGCCCAGCTCCCCCAGGATCTCCGGGAGCATCCCGTTCTCCGGCGGGATCGTCCCACTGGCGTTCGGGAAGCCGATCGCGGCCTCGGTGATGCAGGCCATGCTGTTGCGTGTGTGGTTGCGCCCGGTGAGCAGGCACGACCGTGTCGGCGAGCACAGCGCTGTCGTATGCCACTGCGAGTAACGGATGCCGCTGGCCGCGATCCGGTCGATGTTCGGCGTTTGCACCGGGCCGCCGTAGCAGCCGATCGCCGAGAAGCCGACGTCGTCAAGGACGATGTACACCACGCTCGGGGCCCCATCTGGCGCCTTCGGCGGCTCGAATGGTTCCCAGTCGGGGACCGAGTCGCGAATGTCGACGTTGATGCTGCCCTTGAACGGTTTGCTCATGTTGCCCTCACCTTGGGTGTGCCGATGTCGATGCGAAAGAAATACGCGGGCGTGTGCTCTGCCACCGTCACAGGCAGACGGAGCGCCGGCGTCATCCGCATCGGGTGAGGTTGGAGCCGCGCTGTGGCGAGAGCCTCATCTGCTCCATGACATGGTCTGTGGCAATCGTCGCGCTGGCGGTGCTGGCCGTCGCGGCGGTGTCCCGTCGCCTGTCGGGCACATCGGTGACGGCGGCGATGGTGTTCGTCGTCATCGGCGTGCTGGTCGGCCCGGAGGTCGCCGGTGAAGTCGACCCCTCCCCCAGCGGCGAGCTCGTCCGGACGCTGGCCGAGGCGACGCTGGCGGTCGTCCTGTTCGCTGACGCCTCCCGCATCAGGCTTCCCGCGTTGCGGCGGGAGTACGTCGTGCCGCTGCGGCTGCTCGGAATCGGCCTGCCGCTCACGATTGCGGCGGGCGCAGCGGTGGCAGCGCTCCTGTTCACGCAGCTGACGCTCGCCGAGGCGTTCGTCCTCGCCGTGCTCCTCGCGCCGACCGACGCCGCGCTGGGCCAGGCGGTCGTCACCGATCCGCAACTCCCGTCGAGGATCCGCCAGGGACTCAACGTCGAATCAGGACTCAACGACGGCATCTGTGTCCCGTTGCTGTTCATCGTGCTCGCCGCGGCCGATGTCGAATCCCATGTGACCGGCGAACCTCACGCGCTGACGATCGTGGCGCAGGAGATCGGCTACGGCCTGCTCGGCGGCGTGGGCGCCGGACTGCTCGTGGTCCTGGTCACGAGGGTCGGGCGTGACCGGCATCTGATCGCCGACACCTGGCTCCAGGTCATCCCCCTCGCCGGGGCCGCGCTGTCCTATGCGACAGCCGCCGCGCTCGGTGGCTCGGGGTTCATCGCCGCATTTGTCGCGGGCATGCTGTTCGGGCGGCTGGTGGACGAGTCCGAGATGGCGTCGCGGCTCAACGAGGAGCTCGGCTCATTGCTCGATGGTCTGACGTTCCTCGCGTTTGGCGCCGTCCT
>JBAWFG010000515.1:0-2658 GCA_049591655.1 Solirubrobacteraceae bacterium | reverse complement strand
GGTGGGGTGAAGTTCAACACCACCGAGCCGTTGGGCCCGGCCGCGTTGACGAGGTTGAGCGCGACCGAGCTGGCGTCGTTGATCGGCACGTTCTCGGTCATCGTCGTGATCGGCACGTGAGCGGCCTTGGCGATCGCCACCGGTCCGCCGGCGATGTAGCCGGTGCCCGGGACGTTTGACTGCACGAACACGATCTTCGATGCGTGCTCCTGGTTCAGTGCGTACTGCACGGCACCATCGGAGCTGTAGCGCGGTCCCATGTTGACCGCCGCGCTGTTGGGGGTCGACCAGCATTCGGGGGCGATCCCGGCGTCCATCTCGTACATGCCGAGCTGCTTCCAGTACCCCTGGTCGATCGTGCACTCGAGCAGGTCGAACACACCATCGATGGCGACGACGTGATCGGATCCGACGAGCTGCTTGGCCGCCGCGGCGACCTGGGCCGGCTGAGTCTGGTCAAGCTGCACGAACAGCTTGAGCGGATGACCATTGACGCCACCGTTGGCGTTGACGCAACTGAAGTAGGCCTGAATCATGTTCGGCCCATCGGTGAAGTCGGTGCCCGGCTGGTGGGTGTCGATCGTGCCGATATTGATCGGCGTACCGCTTGCCGCCTTGCCCGGCGACGAGCCGCACGACGACGTGTCAACACTCGACGAGCCACCACTGCTGCTGGTGCTGGCGGCGCTTGACGCACTCGATGATGCGCCGCCGGAGCTTGACGAGCTGCTGCTGCTACTGCTGCTACCGCATCCCGTCAGCGCCAGCAGCGCCACCGCCGCAAGGGCTGCGAGTCCAACTCGCATCCGCGGCAGGACGTGAAAGGTGCTCACCGACTCTCCTCTCCTCAGGGGTTGGGTCGAGCCCCGAGTTCCGCTCGAGGCTGGGGGCATAGTAGTCGCGGGTCCTGCTGCATGCAAGATCTCCGTAACACGGCCCCAACTAGGTACTGCAATGGATTGCAGTCGAGTTTCTTGCATGCAGCCGTTGGGCGGCATTACACTGCCCCCGCCCTCGAGACGCTCCACTCGATCAACGGATCGGAGCGCGGCGTCCTCTCACCGGCACGGCGATTGAAATGGTCCGCCCCGCGCCCCGAACTCAGATCACGAAGGCGGTCCTGCGCCTGCGTGAGCTCGTCTTCAACGGCGAGTTCAGCCCCGGAGAGCGGATGTCCGAGCTGCCGCTGGTGGAGCTGCTCGGGGTCTCGCGTACCCCGCTGCGCCTCGCCCTCTCCCAGCTCGAGCACGAGGGGCTGCTGCGTGAGCTGCCCGGCGGCGGCTACGTGGTGCGGGAGTTCACCCAAGCCGACGTGCGGGATGCGATCGAACTGCGCGGCGTGCTCGAGGGCACAGCGGCCCGGTTCGCGGCCGAGCGCGGCGCCAGCGCCCGCGACCTCGCCGCGCTGCGGGCCACCAACGAGACGATCAAGAAGCTCGTGCGGCGCGCCGACTACGAGTCGTTTGAGCGCTACCTGCATCTCAACGAGGCCTTCCACGCTCGGTTGCTGAAGATGGCCCGCAGCCCGCTGCTCATACGGGCGGTGGAGGGCGTCGTCTCGCTGCCGTTCGCCGGCCCCAGCGCGTTCGTCCTTGCCGAGGCCGAGCTGCCAGCCTCGCGGGACATCCTGGTCGTCGGTTATCGCCATCACGTCGACCTGATCGAGGCGATCGAGCGCCGCCAGGGAGCGCGGGCCGAGAGCCTGGCCCGAGAGCACGCGCGGCTGGCGCTGGCCAATCTGGAGATCGTCGTCGAGCATCGCGACGCGCTGGAGCGCCTGCCCGGGGCAGCGCTGATCGCGTTCGAGGCACCGGCCGCCCCCGAGGCGCCCGCCCCTGAGGCCCCCGCCGCCCCTCAGGAGCCGGCCCCCGAGGCACCGACCCCTGAGCCCGATCCTGCCTAGCCACCCGCCGCCGCTCATCGGCTCGCCTCCCCGATCGGGACCAGCTCGGCGGTGTCGGCCCAGTGGATGGCCAGCTGAGCCGCCTCATAGATCTCGTCGGCTCCCGGGCGGTAGGCGTCCTCCAGTGACGGGCTGAGTGGCACCGGTGTGAACGGCGCGCCGACCCGCTGGATCGGGGCGTCGAGATGGTCAAACGCCGCCGCCTGCAGCTCGGCGGCGAGCTCGGCGCCGAAGCCACCGTAACGGACGGCCTCATGGGCGATGACGGCGCGGCCGGTCCGGCGCACCGAGTCGGCGATCGGATCGAGGTCGAGCGGCACGAGCGTCCGCGGATCGAATACCTCGGCCTGCACCCCGGCGGCGGCCAGCCGTTCGGCGGCGGCCATCGCCTCGCCGACCATCCGCGACAGGGCGACGATCGTCACGTCGGTCCCGGACCGGAGGCGGTGCGTGACGCCGAGTGAGACCGGCGCCGGCGGATCCGAGACCTCCTCGCGCCGGAAGTACAGGGACTTGTTCTCGATGAACACGACCGGATCGGGGTCGGCGATCGCGGCACGCAGCAGCGCGGCGGCGTCGGCGGCGTCGGCCGGCATCACCACCTTCAGTCCGGGGATGTGGGTCAGCCATGCCTCCAGGCTCTGGGAGTGCTGGGCGCCGGCGCGGCCCCCGGAGCCACCCTGGGTGCGCAGCACCAGTGGAACCGAGAGCTGGCCGCCGGACATGAAGCGGGCCTTGGCGGCCTGGTTGACGAG
>JBAWFG010000514.1:0-7854 GCA_049591655.1 Solirubrobacteraceae bacterium | reverse complement strand
CTCCAGGCGGGAGAGCAGCGCGTCCCGGGCTCCGACGGGAGCCTCGCCGAGCCGGAACACCGTGCTGGCGCCGGTCTCGGGGACGGCGCCGCGGTAGTCGAACACCGCCACCTCGCGCACGACCGAGCGCACCGCGTAGACGAGGCGGCCGATCGAGTCCAGCGACACGCGCCGGCCCGTGAGCACCACCGCGGCGGGGCTCAGCGCGCGCATCGCGCGTCCCAGACGGGTCAACTCGACTGCCGGCGTCAGCGACAGCGTGCGCAGCCCGGCGCGCCGCAGCACCACCTCGAGCGCCTGGGCATGGACGGCGTCGAGGTCGCAGGGGGCCGAGGCGTCGAAGATCATGATCCCCTCGGGGCGGCTGGCCGGCGGCGCCAGTCGGCGCTGCGCGGAGAGCCAGCCGACGGCATGGCGCCAGGCGAACTCGTACTCGGCGCTGCTGGCCCCCGGATCCGCGAGCGAGCTCACCGCGTCGAGCAGCACCTCCTCGATCGTGCGCTCGACCGAGCGCAGCCCGAGGCTCTCCTCCAGCAGACGGTTCGCTTTGTCCTCGTCAAAGCCGGTGAAGGCTCCGGTCAGACGCGACGGGGTCGACGGGCCCTCGCCCCGCTCACGGGCGAGCGAGATCGCCGAGGAGACATTGTGGGTCTCGGAGAGCGTCAGACGCAGCGCCTCGATCTCCGCGAGCGAGTATTGGCGGTGCCCGCCGGCCGAGCGCTGGGGGCTGGGAAAGCCGTAGCGGCGCTCCCAGCTGCGCAGGGTGTTGGGGCTGATACCGAGCATTACGGCAGCAGCGTTGGTCCGGATTCCGTTCATCGAGGACGTGAGTTATGTCCTATCCGGGGAGCTTTTGGCAAGTTCGCAACCCTGCCTGCAGTTTGGGACCGGTCGTGCGGCGGGAAGGACTCCGGGCGCCGGCGTCAAACGCGCGCGGAACCTCCGTCCGGGGATCACTCTCGTCCGGGGATCGGGGATCACTCCCGTCCGGGGTCACCCCCGTCCTGGGATCAGGCGCTGGCGCTGCGGGGGGAGATCGTGCGCTGGGGCGCGGGTGCCAGCGTGGTGAGCTGGTCAGCCTCGACGAGCTCAAGGATCCGTCGTTGGGCGGCAGCGGCTCCGGCGGGGAGATTGCGGGTGCCGGTCGTGCGGACTCGGCCGCGATCGTTCCCGCGTCGGTAGACCGCGACCGGGACCGCGCCGCCCGCGAGGCGGACGGCGTAGGCCCAGCGAGCGACGGCGTCATCGTCGAGGTGCGAGCCGGCGACGACGACGAGGTGGGGGCGGTGGACCGCCAGTGCGTCGCCGATCCCGCTCACGCCGCGGGCCGACAGGCTGAGAACGTCCATCCCCGCGCGCATGCAGAACAGCTCCAGCGCGCGCAGGTACGCGGCGTCGGGGTCGAGCTCGTCACGGGTGGCGTCCCCGACGACGATCGAGATCGGGCGCACCGGCGGGGGAGAGAGGCGGGTTGCCCGGCGCAGCCAGTCGCCCCCCCAATGCGCGGCGAACGCCCATGCCGCCGATTCGGTGCCGTAGCGGCGGACGATCTCCTCCAGAGTCGGCAGGAGCACCTCCTCCACGGATCGCTCGACCGAACGCAGCGCCAGGGCCGCCTCGATGGCGGAGTCGGCGCGCTCACGCTCGTAGGAGACCAGCGCGCCGACGAGCGAGTTGGCGTCGGCGGCGAGACCCTCACGCGCGCGGGAAACCGCTGACGAGATCGATAGTCCCTCCTGGAGCGCGTCGCGTAGCGCTGCGATCTCCCCGTGCGTGAACAGACGATGTTTCCCCGGAGAACGCTGGGGTTTTGGGAACCCAAATCGGCGCTCCCACGCCCTCAGCGTGTTGGGGCTCACGTTGAGCAGAGCAGCCGCTTCGCTCGTCTTCAGATAGCGCACGTGATCACCAAGGTGGAGTGGGGCGTTGCGGAACGTGCCAACTACCCTTAAAATTGCACGGGTTACCGACCAAAATACTGTGCAAAGCGTATGGGAAGTTGCGTGTAGTTTGACGCAATTTGGGACTCGCGTAAAGCGCAGGTTGCGACCGGAAGGACCGTCCAGAGCCTTGCACGTGTCGTCGCATCAGTTCGCCGTACAGGTGTGCTGCATGGATCCGTGCACGCTTTCTCGTGGCGTCCTTCCACAGAAGGGAGGGGAAATGGCGTTCCGTTCACCCCGTTGATCAAATATACGCAACTGGTAGGGCCTATCTTTTGGCGCTACCGTGCCCCATATGCTCGGCCGACGCGGGGATAAGCCGCTGCTCACGGGTCGTCAAGCAGTTTCGCCGCTCATTGCGGTGATCGTCTGCGTGGCGGTAGTAGTCGTGAGCCCGCCCGATCGAGTCAATTCACTCAGCGTCATTCTTGGATTCGCCGCCGTCCTGTCCGGTTTCCTCGCCGTGGGGGAAGCCGGGGGAGTCGGTGTGTCGGGTTCGTTTCTCGTGTTTGTGCTGGCCGCAGCGTTCCTTGGCCCAATATCGGCGGCCGTGGCCGCGCTCGTGGCGGAGATCGCAGCGAGCATCCGCTCCAAGACCGCCGTCCCTCGGATGCTTTATGCCAACGTCCCCCCGGCCGTCGTGCCGGCGGTGCTGGCGGCTTTGATCATCCGCAGCCTGTCGGGCTGGCCCGGCAACCGCTTCGGTTTCTACCTCGCGGTCGGCTTTGCAGGGGTGATCGCGTTGATCACGAGTTTCGCGCTGTTCTCGGTGTTGCGACGGCTGCTGATTCCCGCCGAGGCGCAGTTTGGGTGGCGGACTCTGCTCGAGTTCCTGCCCAGCCTCGGCCTGAGCGTCGTGGTCGCCGTCGCCGGCGTGGCGATCGAGGTCAAGGTCGGCAACGACGGAATCGTCTTTGCCCTGGCGGCGGTGTTCGCGTTCTCCTACATGGCGCACCTGCTCGAGCAGTCGCGCAACCGAGCCCAGCAATACGTTGCGCTCTCCTGGGGCGTGCTGGCGGGGCTGATGCGCTCGCTCGACCTCCGGGACGCGCGCACAGCACGTCATTCGGCCGCGGTGGCGCGCTTCGCCCGGGACATGGCCAAAGCCGTCGGGATGGACGACGAGCAGTGCGAGCTGGCCCATACCGCGGGGCTGCTGCACGACATCGGGCGCTTCGCCCTCTCGGATCGGGTTGCCGAGCGGGGGCGCACGCTCAACGAGGAGGATTGGGAGGCGATCCAGCGCCATCCCGAGCTCGGCGCCGACATGCTCCGGGACCTGGGCATGTACGGTCCGGTCGCCGAGATCGTGCTCACCCATCACGAACGGATCGACGGTCGCGGCTATCCGTCGGGCCTCACCGGCGAGGAGATCCCGGAGATCGCCAAGATCATCTCGGTCGCTGAGATCTACGACACGCTGACGGCCTCAGACACCTACCGGACGCGCATGAGCTCGTTCGAAGCGCTGACCGAACTGCGCCGCGTGGCCGGCACCCAGGTCGAAGCGCGTTACGTCGAGGTGCTGGCGGGGCTGCTCAGCGGAGAGGGCGTGGCGTACCGCCACGCTGACGCGGCCGACTTCGACGTCGAGCTCGACATGGAGCGGCGCATCAACCAGGCCGGAGCCGGCGGCTGAGCCACCCTGGCGCGTCGTGCGGGCTGCGGTCGGGCGCCGCTCGGTCAGCCGACTTCGCGGCTCAGGAGGGAATCCGAGCTCTGCTGCTGCTCCAGGGAGCCGACGAACTTGTCGATCTGCTCCTGGCTGAAGCGGCGCTGTCCTCCCGGTGTGCGGTAGGACTCCAGATAACCCATGTCCGACCAGCGTCGGATGGTTCCCAGCGAGACGCCCAGCGCCTGAGCCGCCTGTGAGGTCGACAGGCCGAGTGGGCTTCCTTGAATGTGCTTCATGGCTTCATTTCAGCGGTAGTTGAGAAGCAATTGGGAGGCAAGTACAGCATTTGCACAACCTTTTCCTGGCAAATCAACGGCGATGCCAGCCTGATGGCCTTGGCATCAGCGGGACGGCACGCCCGCAGGGAGAAGGCTACCCAACTATGCGTAGTCTGTCGCAAGTAGTGGACGACTGGACCATGCCGGGGGATGAGACGATCTCCGTCATGCGACTACGCCTCTACCACCATCAGGACGGTGCGCGGGTCGCATACCGAGAGACGGGTTCGGGGCCGCCGCTCGTCCTCCTGCATTCATTGGGGCTCTCGCATCGCGAATGGGAGCCGGTCGTGGGCCCGCTGTCGGCACGGTTCCGGCTGCTGCTCCCGGACCTGCCGCTGCACGGCGATTCCGAGGATCGCCCGCGCCACCCATACTCGCCCGACTGGCTGGCCGACGTGATCGCCGGCTTCTGCCGGGAGGCCGGCGGCCCGCGCTGCCTGGTCGCCGGGCACGACATTGGCGCTGAATTGGCGTTGCTGGCCGTCAGCACCGGCCGGCTGACCCCCTCACGGCTCGTGCTGATGCCCAACCGCCTGCATCGACGCGACGAGTTTGCCGCCAAGCGGGCGGCCTGGCGCACCGCCTGCCGGGTCGCGGCGCTGCCGGGCCTGGACCGGGTGCTCTCACACGCCGCCAAGCTGACGTTCCGCCCCGCGGTCGGGGAGCGGCTATCGGTCCAGGGGAACCGTGCCGCCCGTGATCTCATCCGCCACGCGTTCTCCGACGTCGGCGGCAACGGCAACCGGGCGCGGTCATGGGCGAAGTTCGCCCGCCGCTGGCCCGTCGACGCGCAGCGTGAGCTGCTCGACGCCTACCCGTCGATGCATATGCCGGTGCTGCTGCTGTGGGCCGACGAGGACCCGGCCCATCCGCTTGCGGCGGCGCGCGAGGCGCTGGATCTCCTGCCCGACGCCCAACTGCGGACGCTCGCTGGAGCCGGGTTCCTGATCGCCTATGACGACCCGGTGGCGGTGGCGCGGGAGCTGATCTCGTTCTGCGGGTGACCGACCGGCCGCGCTAGCGTTCTGACGCGGAGACGATCATCAGCAACAAAACCCGAAAGGAAGCCATGAGCCTGCAGGAGAGCGAGCAGCTTTGGGGCGGCGAGACGACCAAGGCGGTCGGGAACTTCCCGGTGTCCGGGGAAACCGTCCCCGTCTCGGTGATCCGGTGGCTGGGTCAGATCAAGGGCGCCGCGGCGCGGGTCAACGGGGAGCTGGGCCTGCTGGACGCCGATCTCGCCGAGCGGATCGCCGCCGCCGCCGACCGGGTCGCGGCCGGAGAGTTCGATGATCAGTTCCCGATCGATGTGTTCCAGACCGGCTCGGGCACCTCGACGAACATGAACGCCAACGAGGTCATCGCGACCCTGGCGGGCGAGGGCGCACATCCCAACGACCACGTCAACATGGGTCAGTCCTCCAACGACGTGTTCCCCTCTGCGGTGCACCTCGCGGCGCTGGACCGCGCCACCAACGAGCTGCTGCCCGCGCTGGCCCAGCTGGAGGCCTCGTTCCAGCAGAAGGCCGACGCGTTCACCGACATCGTCAAGGCGGGCCGCACGCACCTGATGGATGCCGTGCCGGTCACGCTCGGTCAGGAGTTCTCCGGCTACGCCGCGCAGGCGCGCCTGGGCGCCACGCGGGTGCGCAACGCGCTGCCCCAGGTCGCTCAGATCCCGCTCGGCGGGACCGCCACCGGCACTGGGCTCAACACCCACAAGGAGTTCGCCGCCAAGGTCCGCGCGCGGCTCACCGAGTCGACGGGCCTGGAGATCCGAGGACCCGAGGACCCGTTCGAGGCCCAGGGCAACCGTGACGCGCTCGTGGAGCTCTCCGGCGCGCTGAAGGTGATCGCGGTGTCATTCACGAAGATCGCCAATGACCTCGCGCTGATGGGGTCAGGCCCCCGGGCCGGAATCGGTGAGCTGTTCCTGCCCGAGCTGCAGAAGGGCTCCTCGATCATGCCCGGCAAGGTCAATCCGGTGATCCCCGAGGTCGTCCTCCAGGTTTCCGCTCAGGTGATCGGCAACGACGCCGCGGTGACCGTCGGAGGGCTGCAGGGCAATTTCGAGCTCAACGTGCGCGTGCCGCTCATCGCCCGCAACCTGCTGGAGTCGATCAACCTGCTGGCGGCCACCGCCCGGATCTTCGCCGAGAAGTGCGTCGACGGCATCCGCGCCAACGAGGACGGCTGTCACAACTCGGCCGAGTCCACGCTTGCCGCCGCCACGGCCCTCAACCCCTACATCGGTTACGACAAGGCGGCCGAGATCGTCAAGGAGGCGGCCAACTCCGGTCGCATGCTCCGCGAGGTCGCCTACGAGAAGGGCGTCGACGAGGAGACCTACAACAAGGCGATGGATCTCCGGGCGATGGCCCGCGGCAACACCTGAGCCCACATTCAGGGTCTGCCTGGGGCACGCTTCGTGCCTGATTGGCGCCTAGGCGGCGAATCGTTGCGAGGTTGGGCCCCTCCGGCGGTGGAGATGGTGCGTGGATGATTGAATCCGCGCGCTCATCCACTGCCACAGGGGGGTAGTCCATTGCGTAGTAGAGGTCTCATGGCTCTTATCGGAGCTTCGGCCACCCTGGCGCTTGCGGCGCCGGGCGCCTCCGCAGTACCGCTGCACATCATGGCCGGGCAGTTCGCCCAGCCACCGACGACCGCCCAATGCGAGGCCCAGCTCGGGATCGCCTGCTATGACCCGCAGCAGTTCCAGCAGGCGTACGACATGAACCCGCTGTACCACGCCGGCCTCACCGGCGCCGGGCGGACGATCGTCATCGTCGACTCGTTCGGGTCGCCGACGATTCAGCAGGATCTGCAGACGTTTGATCAGACGTTCGGGCTCCCGGCCCCGCCGTCGTTGAAGATCATCCAGCCGGCGGGCCAGGTGCCGCCGTATGACCCCACCGACTCCCAGCAGCCCGGCTGGGGAGTCGAGACCTCGCTCGACGTCGAGTACGCGCACACGATGGCGCCTGGCGCCAACATCCTGCTCGTCGAGACGCCGGTTGCCGAGACCGAGGGAACGACCGGTCTCCCGCAGATCGTCGAGGCCGAGAACTACGTCATCAACCATCACCTGGGCGACGTGATCACTCAGAGCTTCGGCGCGACTGAGGAGACATTCCCCAGCGCGCAGTCGATCTACCGGCTGCGCGGCGCGTTCTTCAACGCGCTTGTGCATCGGGTGACCGTGCTGGGGTCCTCAGGCGATGCCGGCCCGACCGACTACACCTCGGCCCCGGACCAGTCCGACCTCTATCCGTTCCGCGTCAACAGTTGGCCCTCGAGCGATCCGCTCGTGACCTCCGTCGGCGGAACTCAGCTGCATCTCGATGCGAGCGGCAACCGGACCGCGGCGGACAACGTATGGAACGACACGCCCCTGTTCGGCAGTCCCGCCGCGAGTGGCGGCGGCACTTCGGCCGTGTTCTCGCGCCCGTTCTACCAGGACGAGGTCGCCTCGACGGTCGGTCGCAGCCGCGGTACCCCGGACGTCAGCATGAGCGCGGCGGTCGACGGCGGAGCGATCGTCTACTGGAGCTTCCCCGGCGACGGTACCCCCGGGTATCACATCGTCGGCGGCACCAGCGAGGCCTCGCCGCTGTTCTCGGGCGTCGTGGCGATCGCCGATCAGGCGTCCCACCACGATCTCGGTCTCCTCAACCCGACGCTCTACAGCAGGTCGTCGGCGCTGAGCGACGTGACCGGCGGCGACACGACGGTGTCGTTCACCAACCCCGCGGGGGATCCGTATCCGGGCCCGCACACCGTGCTCGGTTACAACGCCGTCCCCGGCTATGACCTGGCCACCGGCCTGGGCACCGCCGACGGTGTGAAGTTCGTCTCGGCTCTCGCCTCCGACCGCGGGGAACGCAGTCGGCACGGCGGGCACCGCTGACGCTATGAGGTAGTTCGTTCGCGTTCCACAGCGCCCATCCGGCCC
>JBAWFG010000513.1:0-6174 GCA_049591655.1 Solirubrobacteraceae bacterium | reverse complement strand
TCACCCCGGCCCCGGCCCCGGCCGTCGGCGTGTCCAAGCCGGGCAGCCCCGGGCAGCCGGTCCACCATCCGGTCAACACCGGCACTTCCAACGCGACGGGACAGAGGGGCACGGGTGGCGATGGCCGTGGCAACGGTCAAGGTCAGGGTGAGGGTCAGGGCCGTCACGGCTACGGCAACGGACACGGCAACGGACACGGCGCCGGTGACGGCCAGGGAGCTTCGGGCACAAGTAGCCAGGCTCAGCCGACCGGGCAGGCGCAGGTGCAGAGCTCGCAGAGTTCGTCCACCTCGTCCACCACCCACACCACACAGAGTTCCACCCAGACGTCCAGCACCCAGGGGCAGGGTTACAGCCCGGGCCAGGGCGACGGGCATGGACACGGCCACGGCGGCCCGGGTGATGGCAACGGCGGCCCGGGTGATGGCAACGGCCGCCCGGGTGATGGCAACGGCGGCCCGGGGAACGGCAACGGGGGCGGCGATGGCCGGGGACAAGGCCAGGGACAGGGACAAGGCCAGGGCCAGGGGCAGGGCGACGGGCACGGGTCCGGCGGCGACGGCGGGTCGCGGTCCGGTCACGCGGGTAGCCGGCACCGGTGACATTCCGCCTGACGGTGCGCGGCGCGGCGATCGCGTGCGCGCTGGCTGCGGTCGCCTGCGGAGGCCACGCCGTGGGAGCGCCGACTTCGCAGGTTTCAAGCGCTCTCCCAGCTTCGATGCCCACGGCATCGGCGGGGCGGGCTCGCATCTCGGACGGAAGCTGGACTCAGTTCGATGCCAACGCCGCCCGGACCGGCGTGGGCCCGAGTGACACCGGCATCACCGCCTCCAACGCCGGCTCACTGCGTCTGCGCAGCGTGACGATCGACGGCGTCGTGGACTCGGCCCCGATCGCCCTGCACGGGATCAGGGTGGGCGGCACCCGGCACGACCTGATCGCAGTGACCACGAGCTACGGCACGACCGAGGCCGTCGATGCCGGCACCGGCCGGCGCCTGTGGGAGTTCCGGCCGCTGCACGTCAACAGCACGCCCGGCAATCCCCAGGTGACGACGGCGACGCCGATCGCCGATGCGAGCCACCGCTTCATCTACACCGCCAGCCCCAACGGCTTCATCCACAAGCTGGCGGCCGCCACCGGCCGGCAGCGGTGGTCGGCGCGGGTCAGCTACAACGCCAGCCACGAGAAGCTCGACTCGGCGCTGACGATCACCGGGCGCTGGCTGGTGGTGGTCACCGCCGGCTACTTCGGCGACGCCCCGCCCTATGACGCGCACATCATGCTCATCGATCGGGCGACGGGCCGGACCGGGCCGGTCTGGAACACCGAATGCTCCAACCTGCACCGGCTCATCGTCCCGACCACCTGCCCCCTCACCTCGACGCGGGGCGGGAACGCGATCTGGGGCCGGGCCGGCGTTGTGATCGAGCCCGGGACCGGCCGGATCCTGTTGGCGACGGGCAACGGGCCCTTCGACGGCTCGCGCAATTGGGGTGACAGCGTGTTGGAGTTCGCGCCCGACACGTTGCGGCTGCTGCACAACTGGACGCCCACCGACCAGGTCCAGCTCGACCATTCAGACACCGACCTCGGGAGCACCTCGCCGGCCCTGCTGCCTGCCTTCGGTGGCCGCCGGCTGGCGGTCCAGGGTGGCAAGGACGGCAAGCTCCGCGTCCTTGACCTCGACCGTCTGGACGGCACCACCGGTGGTGCCGGGGCCCGGCTCGGCGGTGAGCTGAGCGTCACCTCCACCCCCGGTGCCAATGAGCTCCTCACCGCGCCGGCCGTGTGGAGCAGCCGCGGACGGACCTACGTGTTCGTCGCCGACGATTCGGGCACGACCGCCTACCAGCTCGTCGACCCGGCCCATCCGCGTCTGGCCACGGTGTGGTCAGACGCCACCGCCGGCACGAGCCCCGTCATCGCCGGCGGCCTGCTCTACGTGTTCGATCCGAGCGGCAGCATCGCGGTCCGCCGCCCCCAGACCGGTGCACTGGTGCGCTCGCTCCCATCGGCCTCCGGTCACTGGAACAGCCCGATCGTCATCGGCGGCCGGGTGATCGAGCCGACCGGCAACTATCACTCCAGCGCGACGTCGAGCACGCTGGAGATCTACCACCTGCCCGGGCACTGACGCGCCGCCGGCGCCGGCCGCGTTGAACAACCGCCACGCGGCGGATAGGGTCACCCCAGGCCACCGAGGGGGATGACAAGGGATGACCGGCGACGCAGAACTGTCCGCGGACGGCTTCGACGCTGATGTGATCATCGTCGGGGCGGGCAGCGCCGGGTGCGCCGTGGCGCGACGCCTGATCGATCGCGGCGATGTCCGGGTGCTGGTGCTGGAGGCAGGCGGACCGGATGAGAACCCGGCAATCCATGACCCGGCTCGGTTTCACGAGCTGTGGCTCGCCCCCGAGGACTGGGCCTATCACACGGTGCCCCAGCGCGACGCCGCAGAGCGGGCGCTGCACTGGCCGCGGGGGCGTGTGCTGGGCGGCTCGAGTTCGCTCAACGGGCTCATCCACGCCCGCGGTGCCCGTACCGACTACGAGCGTTGGGTGGCGATGGGTAACGACGGCTGGGGCTGGGAGGACGTGCTTCCGGTGTTCCGGCGCATGGAGGACTTCGACGGCGGTGAGTCCGAGCTGCACGGTGTCGGCGGCCCGCTGTCGATCCTCAGCCGCTACGAGCTCGCCCCGGTCCACGCCGCCATCCTCGCCGCCGCCGGGGAGGTGGGGATCTCACACAACCCCGACTACAACAGCGGTGTGCTCGACGGGGCCTCCCAGCAGCAGCTGACGATCCGGGACGGCCGCCGCGAGAGCGCCGCGACCGCCTATCTACGGCCGGTGATGGGCGCCCCCAACCTGCGTGTGCTCACCGGCGCCGACGTCCACCGGCTGCTGCTCAGCGGCGGCGCCTGTGTCGGCGTGCAATGGCAACGTTCAGGCCGCCTGGAGTCCGCCGGCGCCGGCAGTGAGGTCGTGGTGTGCGCGGGCGCGATCGGCTCACCGCGGCTGCTGATGCTGTCCGGAATCGGCCCCGCGTCTCACCTGGGTCCGCTTGGACTCGACGTCGCCGTCGATCTTCCCGGTGTGGGCGAGAACCTCCACGATCATCTGCTGTCGCCCGCGATCTTTGCCGCGCACCGCCGGATCGAGCCACCGACCCCGGGGCTGTCTCCGATCCAGACGCATCTGTGGTGGCGCAGCCGCCCGGGGCTGCGCGGCCCCGACACCCAGCCGATCCACTTCAGCGTGCCGCTGTACGAGGACTGGATGGAGGGCCCGGCGAACGCGTTCACGCTGATGGGCGGAATGGTCGCGCCCCACAGCCGGGGCACGGTCCGCCTCAGCGGTCCCGACCCCGGCGACGCGCTCGTGATCGATCCCCGCATCCTGTCTGAGCCCGAGGACCTCGTCAGCCTCGCTGCGTCGCTGGCCCAGGTGCGCGACATGGGCGCCGCGGCGGCCCTGCGTGAGTGGGGCGCACGGGAGCTCTACCCCGGGCCGCGGGTCCGGACCGCCGCCCAGCTGCGGGACTACGTGCGTCGCACGGCGATCAGCTACCACCACCAGGTCGGCACGTGCCGGATGGGCGCCGACATACTGGCGGTCGTCGACGCCCGGCTTCGCGTTCACGGGGTGTCACGGCTCCGGGTGGCCGATGCCTCGGTGATGCCCGCGGTCACCTCCGGGAACACGAACGCGCCGAGCCTGATGATCGGCGAGCGCGCCGCTGATTTCGTGGCCGCCGACGCGGCGGTGTCGGCGATGGAGCCCGCGCCGGTCCGGGATTTGTTCGCATAGCGAGCGAATGGGCGCTAGGCGCCCAAACCAAAAGCCGTATATTGCCCTCCAGAGTGAGTGCAGAGCGAACGCAGGTGGCGATCATCGGGGCCGGCCCGGCGGGATTGCTGCTCGGGCAGCTGTTGCATCGCCAGGGCATCGAGACGGTCATCGTCGAGGCCCGCAGCCGTGCGTATGTCGAGGCACGGATCCGCGCCGGCGTGCTGGAGCAGGGAACCACCGACGTGCTGCGCGAGGTCGGAGTCGGCGAGCGGATGGACCGTGAGGGACTGCGCCACGGCGGCATCTACCTGCGCTTTGACGACTCGCTGCATCACGTCCCGATGAGCGAGCTCACCAACGGCCGCGGCGTGATGATCTACGGGCAGACCGAGGTGGTCAAGGACCTGATCGCGGCTCGGCTGGCGGCCCGGGTGCCGCTGCTGTGGGAGTGCGCCGACGTGTCGGTGACCGGTCTGGAGGACGACGAGCCGGTTGTGCACTTCACCCACGAAGGCGCCGAGCGCACCCTGCGCTGCGACATCGTGGCGGGCTGCGATGGCTTTCACGGGATCTGTCGCCCGACGATCCCCGACGGCGTCATCACCGGCTGGGAACGCGAGTACCCCTATGCCTGGCTCGGCATCCTCGCCGACGTCGCCCCGTCCACCGACGAGCTCATCTACGCCTCCAGCGACCGGGGGTTCGCGCTGCACAGCATGCGCTCGCCGACGGTCAGCCGGCTCTACGTCCAGGTCGATCCGGGTGAGGACATCGTCAACTGGTCAGACGATCGGATCTGGTCAGAGCTGCATGACCGGCTGGCCAGCCCGGGCTGGAGCCTGACCGAGGGCCCAGTCCTGGAGAAGTCGATCACGCCGATGCGCAGCTTCGTGGCGGCTCCGATGCGTTACCGGTCGTTGCTGCTCGCGGGCGACGCCGCCCATATCGTGCCCCCGACCGGGGCCAAGGGCCTCAACCTGGCTGTCGCCGATGTCACCGTCCTGGCCGAGGCGATCATCGCCCGCGTCAGCCGAGGTGACGACACCGGCCTGGATGAGTACTCCGACCGCTGCCTGGGCCGGGTGTGGCGCGCCCAGCACTTCTCGTGGTGGATGACGACGATGCTGCACTCCGATCCCCATGACGACGCGTACGGCCGTGAACTCCAGCTCTCCCAGTTGCGTTACGTGACGAGCTCGAAGGCGGCGGCGACCTCGCTGTCGGAGAACTACGTCGGCCTGCCGCTGGACCAGACGGCCGGGCTCACCGGGACCCAGATGCATGGCTGAGCTGCTCTCCCTCACCGATGCGGTGACACGGCTCGTCTCCGACGGTGACGCGGTCGCCCTCGAGGGTTTCACCCACCTGATCCCGTTCGCCGCCGGGCACGAGATCCTGCGCCAGGGCCGCCGGGACCTCGAGCTCATCCGGATGACCCCGGACATCCTCTATGACCAGATGATCGGGATGGGGGCGGCCCGCAAGCTCGTGTTCTCCTACGGCGGCAACCCGGGAGTCGGCTCCCTGCACCGTTTCCGTGACGCGGTGGAGAACGGCTGGCCCCACCCGATCGAGCTCGAGGAGCACAGCCACGCCGGCATGGCCAACCGCTACGCCGCGGGCGCCGCCCGGCTGCCGTTCGCCGTCATGCGCGGCTATGTCGGGACTGACCTGGCCCCGATCACGCAGGTGGCGCCGATCGCCTGCCCGTTCACGGGCGAGGAACTCGTCGCGGTTCCGGCACTCCGCCCTGACGTCGCGATCGTTCATGCGCAGGAAGCCGACGGTGAGGGCAACGTCCAGTTGTGGGGCATTCCCGGAGTACAGAAGGAGGCGGTGCTCAGCGCCGACCGGGCGATCGTCACCGTCGAGCGCATCGTCGAGCGCCTGGAGCCCCGGCCGGGTGGCGTCGTGATCCCGGGGTGGGTGATCGACGCCGTGGCGGAGGCGCCCGGTGGCTCACAGCCGTCCTACAGCCTTGGGATCACCGCGCGTGACAACGACTTCTACCGCTTCTGGGACAAGCTCAGCCGCGACCGGGACGCCTTCGCGGCCTGGATGGCCGAGCACGTCATCGAGCCTGTGAGTGCCGCATGAGCGCGACCACGGAGCCCGCCACGTCGGGCGAGGTCCAGACCATCGTCGCCGCTCGGCTGCTGACCGACGCCACGTCGGTGTTTATCGGCGTCGGGCGCCCGAGCACCGCAGCGATCCTGGCCCGGATGGTGCACAACCCCGAGCTCGTGCTCGTCTATGAGTCGGGCACGATCGGCGCCAAGCCGTTTCACATCCCCCTGTCGATCGGCGACGGCGAGCTGGCCGAGACCGCCGATGCGGTCGTCTCGGTGCCGGAGATGTTCAACTACTGGATCGGCCC
>JBAWFG010000512.1:0-3537 GCA_049591655.1 Solirubrobacteraceae bacterium | reverse complement strand
ACGGCTGGACGCTGTGGGCCTCGATCCAGGACGGGGTCTCCGACATCGACTTCGACTTCTGGAGCTGGGGCATGGAGAAATACGACCGCGCGGTGGCCGAGTTCGACAGCCCCGGCTTCGCCGACCTGCTCGACGAGGCGCGGCGGGCCGACTAGATGGTTGATTCCGCGGCCGCGTGATTGCCGGGGAATTCGGGGATCAAGCCGGTCAAGGACGCAGGGCGAAGCCCATACTGGATGTATGGGTGAGTCCGAGGACGCCGATCCGGCGCCGATCATCCGGATTCATCCGGCGCGCGGGGTCGTGGAATCACCCATCTAGGCGCGGACGGCGCCGCGGATGAAGTCGATGGCCTGCTGCGTCGAAGCGCCGGGGGTGAAGACCTCGGCCACGCCGAGTGATTTCAGCTCCTCGACGTCGTCGGAGGGAATCGTCCCCCCGACCGTGACGACGACGTCGTCAACGCCCTGTTCGCCGAGCAGCTCCATGATCCGCGGCACGAGCGTCATGTGGGCGCCCGAGAGGATCGAGAGGCCGACGGCGTCGGCGTCCTCCTGGATCACGGTTTCGACGATCTGCTCCGGGGTCTGGTGCAGACCGGTGTAGATGACCTCCATCCCGGCATCCCGGAGCGCCCGCGCGATGATCTTGGCGCCACGGTCGTGCCCGTCCAAGCCGGGCTTGGCGACGACGACGCGGATCTTCTTATCGGTGGCGGACATGAGGGACGTCGCGGGCCCCGGTGGGGCCCGCTCAGGCGAGGCGAGTCTACCCCTAGCGGACGACCACCGTCATCTTCATGGCCTTGTGGATCGAGCAGTAGAGCGTGTACGTGCCGGAGCGGGTGAACGCGTGGCTGAACGTCCCCTGGGCCTGGGTGCGGGAGTGAAAGCGCACCGGGCCGCTCCGGACCGTCACGTTGTGGTACAGCACGCCCGTCCACTTCCAGACCACGCGCGTCCCGCGGGACACGGTGAGGTGCTTGACGCTGAACACGTTGTCAGCGACCCCGACCGAGGCGGTGGCCGCCAGCGCCGACACCGCCGCGACGGCGAGCAGGCCGGCGACGAGCGCGGCCACGAGGGCCGGACGGCGGATCACGCGGCTGCTGGGCACGGCGCGCAGTCTATGACCACGCCCGCCGGGGCGCCAGACTTCGGCCCCGAGGACGCAGGCGGCGCACGACCGCGGCGCCGCCGATCCCCCCGGCCCCGGCGACTGCGCTGAGCGCGGCGGCCGTCTTCAGCCGGCGTCCGAGCCGGTCAAAGCGCAGCACCGCCCAGCCGCGGTCCCGGGCGATCCTGGCCAGTGCCCCGTCGGGGTTGACCGCGACGGGGTGGCCGACCGCCTCGAGCATCGGCAGGTCGGACTCCGAGTCCGAGTAGGCATAGGAGGCGGCGAGGTCGATCCCCTGGCTCGCTGCCAGTTCCTGGATCGCCTGAGCCTTGCCACCCCGGTAGACGAATACGCCGACCGGCCGGCCGGTGTAGACGCCGTCAACGACCTCGGAGAGCTCGGACCCGACCGCCCCGTCGAGCGCCATGACCCGCGCCAGGATGTCGGCCAGCTCCTGGGAGGCGGCGGTCACGATGTAGGCGCGCCGGCCCGCGTCCTGATGCTCGTGGGCGAGGGCCAGCATCTGCGGATAGACCCGCGGCAGGATCCCGGCGAGCACATCGGCGCCGAGCCGCTCGAGCTCGACGACGCGCTTGCCCTCCAGCGACTTCGCGATCCGCTCCCGCAGCGCCAGCGAGTCGGCGTCCGTGGCGCCGCGCAGGCGAAACTGGATGTTGGCGACGGCGTCGGAGATCAGCGCCCGGCGTCCGAGCAGGCCCGCCCGGTAGGCGGCCCGCGCGAACTGAAACGCCGAGGACCCCTGGATCAGGGTCTTGTCCAGGTCAAAAAAGGCCCCGGCACCGGCTGCGCCGGTGCTTAACAGTTCGCCTAGCGGCGAACTGTCGGGCTGTGGGTCCTTCGGCGTCATGTGGTTGGCACCGAGTTGCGCGGCAACTCGCCAGGGCGGCCGCTAGGCCGCCCCAACCTCAACGATGACCGCGTCGCCCTGCCCGCCGCCGGAGCAGATCGCGGCGCAGCCGAGGCCGCCGCCGCGCCGGCGCAGCTCGTAGATGAGCGTGCCGAGAATCCGGGCGCCGGACGCGCCGATCGGATGGCCGAGCGCGACCGCGCCGCCATTGACGTTGACCTTGTCCTCGTCGATGCCGAGCATCCGCATCGAGTTGAGCGTGACCGAGGCGAAGGCCTCGTTGATCTCCCACAGGTCGATGTCCTCGGCCTTCAGCCCGGCCCTCTCCAGTGCCTTCTGGGCGGCCTTGGCCGGGGTGCGAGCCAGGTAGGGGAAGTCGTCGGCGACAGCCGCCTGGGCGACGATCGTCGCCAGCGCGGTCTTGCCGCTGGACTTGGCCCATTCGTCTGAGGCGAGCACGAGCGCGCCGCCGCCGTCGTTGACGCCCGGGGCGTTGCCGGCGGTATGGCTGCCGTCCTTGAGGAAGATCGGCGGGAGCTTGGAGAGGGACTCCAGCGTCGTGTCGCGGCGGGGTGCCTCGTCGACCTCGACCACCGTGTCCCCCTTGCGACCCTTGATCGTGACCGCGACGATCTCCTCCGGGAGCCGGCCCTCGTCGGTGGCCCTGATCGCCAGCTCGTGGGAGCGCAGTGACCAGCGGTCCATGTCGGCGCGGGTCATCTCGAGCTCGGCGGCGACCTCGGAGGCCTCCTGGGCCATGTGCTTGCCGCTGAACGGGTTGGTCAGCCCGTCGTTGATCATCGCATCGATCGCCTTGCCATCGCCCATCCGGAACCCGAACCGGGCCTGCTTGAGCAGGTAGGGGGCGTTGGACATCGACTCCATTCCCCCGCCGACCGCGACGTCGAGGTCGCCGGCGCGGATCGCCTGGTCGATCAGGCCCGCAGCGCGGATCCCCGAGGCACAGACCTTGTTGATCGTCTCCGAGGAGACTTCTTTGGGGATTCCACCCTTGATCTGGGCCTGACGGGAGGGGATCTGCCCCTGGCCGGCCTGGAGCACCTGGCCCATGATCACGTGCTGGACGTCGGACGGGGCCACGTCGGCGCGCTCCAGCGCAGCCTTGATGGCGGTGCCGCCGAGCTCGGTGGCATCGACCGAGGCGAGTCCTCCGCCGAGCTTGCCGATCGGCGTGCGGGCCGCGGAGAGGATCACTGTCTTGGGCATCGGGCGGGGTCTCCCAGGGTCGGGGTCAGGATCCGGGATCCTAGTATCGTGCCGCGCCGTGCACGTCGCGGCGACCACCGAACGCGCGCTGCTGACCGGCGCCGACACGATCGCGGTCGGGCTGCTGGAGGGTGAGCCGCCGGCCGCGGGCGAGCTCGGAGCGGCGATCGGGTCGCTGCTGGACCGCGGCGAGGCCCGCGCGACGTTCCGCCATCTGGCGCTGACGCACGTCGACGGGCGCCGGGTGATCGCCGTCGGGCTCGGCCGGCGCGCCCGTCTCACCCCTGAGCGTGCACGGGTCGCCGCCGGGCTCGTGCACCGGCGCG
>JBAWFG010000511.1:0-8134 GCA_049591655.1 Solirubrobacteraceae bacterium | reverse complement strand
CGGATGCTCCTGGCGGCGCTTGATGCCGCCGTCGTCATCCGAGGAGGAGGACTCGTCCTCGGGTTCCTGCTTGATCGCCCACCACACGATGTAGATCAGGGCAGCGAGCGGCAGCTTGAGTGCCAGCATCAGCCACAGGAATCCCCACGTCACAGAAGGGGGATCCTACCTACTCATGGCCACGATGAAAAGGCCGTCACGCGGGTGGTCAGGTACGGAGACGCGGTGGCGGTCGGGGCGACCGCGACGGCCGCGGGCGCCTTCCCTGGTGTTTAAGGGCTGGCTGTAATACCTTCGCGGCGACAACCGGACTGGAGTGTGGTCGCATGAATCTGGAGGAGCTGCGGGGGCGGGTCGACGCCGGCGAGGTCGATACGGTGCTGCTCGCCCTGTGCGACATCCAGGGCCGGCTGCAGGGCAAGCGGTTGACCGCCCGCCATTTTGTTGCCGAGGTGGCCGAGCACGGCGCCGAGGGGTGCAACTACCTCCTCGCCGTCGACGTGGAGATGAATCCCGTCGATGGCTATGAGATGTCGTCCTGGGAACGCGGCTACGGCGATTTCGTGATGCGGCCGGACATGTCGACGCTGCGCCCGGTGCCCTGGCAGGAGGGGACCGTCATGTGCCTGGCCGACCTGTATTGGGACGACGGCCGGGAGGTCGTCTCCTCCCCGCGCCAGGTCCTGCGCGGGCAGCTGGCACGCCTGGCGGCGCGCGGATGGAATGCCAACGCCGGCACCGAACTGGAGTTCATGCTGTTCCGTGAAACGTATGAGTCGGCGTGGCACAAGGCCTACCGCAACCTTGAGCCGGCCAACCTCTACAACGTCGACTACTCGCTGCTCGGCACCGCCCGGGTGGAGCCGTTGATCCGCCGGATCCGCAACTCGATGGAGCAGGCCGGGATGGCGGTGGAGGACTCCAAGGGCGAGTGCAACTTCGGCCAGCACGAGATCAATTTCCACTACGCCGACGCCCTGCGGACCGCCGACAACCATGCCATCTACAAGAACGGCGCCAAGGAGATCGCCGCCCAGGAGGGGATGGCGATCAGCTACATGGCGAAGTTCAACGAGCGCGAGGGAAGCTCGTGCCACATCCACTTCTCGATCGGCGACGACGACGGGCCGTTGTTTCATCGTGACCAGCCGGTGTCCGAGGCCTTCCTGGCCGGCCAGCTGGCGTGCCTGCGGGAGCTGACACTGCTGCTGGCACCCAACGTCAACTCCTACAAGCGCTACGCCAAGGGTTCGTTCGCCCCCACAGCGGTCGCCTGGGGCGCCGACAACCGGACCTGCTCGCTGCGGGTCGTCGGCCATGGGGCGGGCATGCGGTTTGAGAACCGCGCCGGCGGCTCAGACCTCAACCCCTATATGGCGCTCAGCGGGCTCATCGCGGCGGGGCTGCACGGGGTCGAGAACGGGCTGACGCTCGAGCCCGCCTACGAGGGCAACGCCTACGAGGCGACCGACAAGCCGCGGCTGCCGCGGACGCTGCGCGAGGCGCGGGACCTGTTCGCCGCCAGCGACGTGGCCCGCGCCGCGTTCGGCGAGGAGGTGGTCCGACACTACGTCCACGCCGCCGACGTCGAGCTCGACGCCTTTGACGCAGCGGTCACCGACTGGGAGCGGTTCCGGGGATTCGAGCGGCTGTAGTGGAGCCGGCAGGGCTCAACGCGGTCTTCGCCCCCGTCCATTCCCAGACCGCGTTTGAGGAGACCGTTGATCGGCTGGGCACCGCGATCAAGCTCGGGCTGCTCGTCCCCGGCACCCGCCTGCCCGCCGAGCGCGAACTGTGCGCGAGGCTGGGGATCGCGCGGTCGACCCTGCGCCAGGCGCTGGTGGCGCTGGGGCAGAGCGGGCACCTGCACGCGACCCGCGGGCGGGGCGGCGGCACCTTCGTTGCCGACCCCCAGCCGCCGGCCCCACCCCCCTCCCCCGAGGTGCTGGCCGGCTGGCGCGAGGTCTGCGACGGCCGGATGACGGTCGAGGTCGGGATTGCGGTGCTCGCCGCCGAGCGGGGAGGCCCGGCACAGGTTGAGGCGTTGGAGGAGCTCGTGGTGGCGATCGACGACACCCTCGACGACTTCACCGCCTACCGGCCGATCGATGTGCGCTTCCACGTCGGGTTGTCCGAGCTCACCGGCAACCCCCACCTCGTCAAGCTGATGACCGAGACCCAGGGGGCGATGAGCAACCTCATCTCCCACATCGCCCATCCCCCCGAGGTGCTCGACTCGGCCAACCACCAGCACCGACGGCTGCTGGCCGCGGTCCGGCGCCACGACGAGGCCGCCGCCGCCCGGGAGATGACCGAACACCTGCGCGGGACCGAGCATGTGCTCGCCGGCCTGCTCCCACGCGCCTAGTGCGCTGAATCGGCACTAGTCCCTCGTTTTCACCGTAACCGGTAGATCAAGCGGCGGGCCGGGGACGCCGGGCGCGAACGAGACGATTATGCAAATGGCCCTTGACTTGTCCGCGAGCGCGGGCGTATCTTGACCGCGCCTTGAAGGACGGATCCCCAGACCTTTTCTCAGAGGAGGCCGGATGAGCGCCGGAACCGAGACCCTCTCCAGCGACGAGCAGACGCTTGCCGACCTGGGCTATAAGCAGGAGCTCAGGCGCGGTTGGAGCAGCTTCTCCAACTTCGCCATCTCGTTCTCGATCATCTCGATCCTGGCCGGGTGCTTCACCAGTTACGGCCAGGCGTTCCTCAACGGCGGCCCGGTGGCGATCTCGATCGGCTGGCCGGTCATCAGCCTGTTCATCCTGTGCGTGGCGGTGTCGATGTCGGAGTTGGCGTCGGCGTTCCCGACTGCGGGTGGGATCTACTTCTGGGCCTCCCGCCTCGGCGGCGCGGGGTGGGGCTGGTTCACCGGCTGGTTCAACCTCATCGGCCTGATCGCCGTGGTTGCCTCCGTCGACTACGCGGCGGCGAGCTTCCTGCAGTACCTGCTGGGGCTCTACAACCTCGACTTCATCTTCAACTTCGCCTCCACCAACGTGCACTACAACGCGCACGTGGTGTTCGCGCTGTTCGCGCTGATCCTCCTCATCCACGGCCTGATCAACGTCTTCTCCGGCCACCTGGTGTCGATCTTCAACGGCGTCTCGGTGTGGTGGCACGTCGTCGGCGTGACGATCATCGTGATCCTCCTGATCGCGGTCCCCGCCCATCACTCCAGCGCCTCCTACGTGTTCACGGGCAAGGCCTACGGTCAGTTCCCGCACTCGATGTACTGGTTCTACGTGCTGCCGCTCGGCTTCCTGCTGACCATGTACACGATCACCGGGTATGACGCCTCGGCCCACGTCTCGGAGGAGACCCACGGCGCCGCTGAGTCGGCGCCCAAGGGCGTGTGGCGGTCGGTGGCCTACTCGGCGGCGATCGGCTGGATCCTGCTGCTGGCCCTCACCTTTGCCGTCCAGCAGAAGGACATCAAGACGATCTCCAGCGCCGGCTTCCCCGCGCTGGCGATCGTGTCGACCGCGCTGAGCTCGGCGGCGGCCAAGGGCGTGATCCTCATCTCCACCGTCGGGCAGCTGTTCTGTGGCATGGCGTGTGTGACGAGTGCCAGCCGGATGACGTTCGCCTTCTCCCGTGACGGCGCCATCCCGGGACACAACCTGTGGCGGCGCCTGGGCTCCAACGGCACCCCCACCTACGCGGTGCTGTTCGTGTGCCTGATGGCGCTGATCGTGACCATCCCGGCCTTCTTCCCCAATGCGGCGGGCACGCCGGTGGCGTTCTTCGCGGTCACCTCGATCGCGGTGATCGGGCTCTACATCGCCTACACGATCCCAGTGTTCCTGCGCTGGCGGATCGGCGACGCGTTCAAGCCCGGCCCGTGGACGCTCGGTTCGAAATACAAGTGGATCAACCCGATCGCCTTCATCTGGGTCGGGCTCTGCGTGATCATCTTCTGCCTGCCGGTCAACAACCCCGGCGGCGTGTACTTCAAGACCGGCTTCTCCTGGAACCTGGTCAACTACGCGCCGATCGTGACGATCGTGATCATGGCCGCGGTGACGATCTGGTACCTGGTGTCGGCGCGCAACACGTTCAAGGGACCGGTGCGCACGATCGAGTTCGCCGATGACGGGATCACCGTCGCCGATCCGGAGCCCGGCGTTGCCTGACGGCACTCTGGCGGTCCTGGAGCCCGCCACCGAGGCGGTGCTCCAGGAGATCCCGCGCGCCGACGTCGCCGACGTCGACCGGGCGGTCGCCCGGGCGTCGGCCGCGTTCCCGGGATGGCGCGCGGTGTCTGCGTCTGACCGGGCGACGCTGCTGCGGCGCCTGTCGGACACCCTGCGCGATCACGGTGAGGAGCTGGCCCAGATCGAGGCGCGCAACGCCGGCAAGCCGATCGCCGACGCGCGCGGCGAGATGGACATGGTCGCCCAGGTGTTCGCCTACTACGCCGGCTCCCCCGAGCGGCTGCTCGGTGACTCGATCCCGGTCGCCGGCGGCCAGGCCTGGACGGTGCGCGAGCCGCTCGGCGTCGTCGGCCTGATCGTCCCCTGGAACTTCCCGCTGACGATCGCCGCCTGGAAGCTCGGCCCGGCGCTCGCCGCCGGCAACACGGTGGTGCTCAAGCCCGCTGAGCTGACGCCGCTGTCGGCGCTGCGCTTCGCCGAGCTGTGTCTCATCGCCGGGATCCCCGAGGGGGTTGTCAACGTCGTCGCCGGCCCGGGGTCGACGTGCGGCCGGCGGCTGGTCGAGCATCCCGACGTGGCCAAGATCGCGTTCACCGGCTCCACCACGGTGGGCCGGTCGATCGCCGCCGGCGCCGCGGAGACGATCAAGCGGGTCACGCTCGAGCTCGGCGGCAAATCGCCGAACATCATCTTCGCCGACGCCGATATCGCCGCTGCGGCGGCGGCAGCCCCCGGGGCGGTGTTCGGCAACGCCGGGCAGGACTGCTGCGCGCGCAGCCGGATCCTCGTGCAGGCCGGAGTCCTCGACGCATTCATGGGTGAGCTGGAGCGTGCGGTCACCGCGATCCGAGTCGGGGACCCGCTCGACGAGCGCTCGGAGATGGGGCCGCTCATCTCCGCCGGCCAGCGCGAGACGGTCAGTTCCTACGTGGCGGACGATGCCCCGGTGGCGTTCCGGGGCAGCGCTCCCGACGGGCCCGGGTTCTGGTTTGCCCCGACCGTGCTGTGCCCGGTCACCCCGGACGCGCGCGCCGCAACCGAGGAGATCTTCGGACCGGTGGCAGTGGTGATCCCGTTCAAGGACGAAGAGCAGGCGGTCCGCTTGGCCAATGACACGATCTACGGGCTCAGCGGCTCGATCTGGAGCGGGGACGGAGGACGCGCGCTGCGGGTCGCGCGGGCGATCGACGCGGGCGTGCTGTCGATCAACTCCAATACATCGGTGCGGGTCACAACGCCGTTTGGCGGTTTCAAGCAGTCGGGTTACGGGCGCGAGCTCGGGCCCCATGCGCTGGACGCGTACACCGAGGTCAAATCGATCTTCTACGCCACCTCATGAGGCTCGCCGGCAAGGTATGCGTGATCACCGGCGCCGCCGGGGGGATCGGCAGCGCCACCGCGGCGATCTTTGAGCGTGAGGGCGCCACCGTGGTCGGGGTCGACCTGCTTGAGCACTCGGTGGGCGAGCTGTCGCTGACCGCTGACCTCACCGACGAGACGGCGGTCTCCGAGCTCTACACGCGGGTGCGTGATGAGCTGCACCGCATCGACGTGCTGTTCAACAACGCCGGGATCTCCCCCACCGACGACGCGTCGGTGCTCGACACCACCCTGGAGGCCTGGGAGCGGGTGCAGTCGACGAACCTGCGCAGCGTCTTTCTGTGTTGCAAGCACGGGATCCCGCACGTGCTGGAGAGCGGCGGTGGATCGGTCATCAACACCGCGTCGTTCGTGGCGGTGATGGGCGCGGCGACGTCGCAGATCTCCTACACCGCGTCCAAGGGCGGGGTGCTGGCACTGTCCCGGGAGCTCGGGGTCGAGTTCGCCAAGCGCGGGGTGCGCGTCAACGCGCTGTGCCCCGGGCCGGTCGACACGCCGCTGCTGCGCGAGCTCTACGCGTCAGATCCGGTCGAGGCCCAGCGGCGGATGGTGCACGTGCCGATGGGGCGCTTTGCCCACGCGGACGAGATCGCCAACGCGGTCCTGTTCCTCGCCTCCGACGAGTCCTCCTACGTGAACGCGACGACGTTTCTGGTCGACGGCGGGCTGGCCGGGGCCTACACGACCGCTCTCTAGGAGGAGGTTGCCTCCGCCGGCGGCAGCGACGGCTTGACGCGCAACAACCGCGCGGGGCGCTCGGGCAGCCACCAGTTCCAGCGGCCGAACAGCGACACGACGGCGGGAACGAGCAGCGCCCGGATCACGGTGGCGTCGAGGATGATGCCCGCCGCCAGGCCGGTGGCGAACACCTTGACGTCGGTATTGGGGGCCGAGGCCATCGAAGCGAAGGCGAGGAACAGGATGAGCGCGGCGCTGGTCACGAGGCGACCGGTGCGCCCGATTCCCAGCACGACGGCCTCGTCGGTGTCACCCGAGGCGTCGAACTCCTCGCGCATGCGGCTGAGGATGAACACCTCGTAGTCCATCGAGAGACCGAACAGGAACGCGAAGATCATCAGCGGGATCCAGGCGCTCACCGAATGGGTGGCGGTGATCCCCCACAGGACGCTGGAGCCGTGACCCTGCTGCCAGACGAGGGTGATCACCCCCCACGCCGCGGCGACGCTGATGACGTTGAGCACCACCGCCTTGAGCGGCAACAGCAGCGAGCGGAACGCCCGGGCGAGCAGCAGGAAGGTGAGTACGGCGATGAGCGCGATCATCAGCGGGAAGCTGCCGTAGATGGCGTTGACGAAGTCCTCGTTCTCGGCGCCGATCCCACCGACCCGGGCGCCGACGCCGAGCTCATGCGCGGCGGCCCGGACACGGTCGATGGTGCCGGTTCCCGCCGAGGTGGAGAGATCGGCGGTCCCGAAGGCGTCGACCGCGGCCACACCCCCGCGGCGCCATTGCGGCGCCGCGGGAGCGACCGCCCCGTGAACCCCGGGCACGGCGGCGAGCGTGGCGGCGAGATGTGGGGCGGCGCCGGCGGGGGCGAGAACCTCGATCGGCGCCAGCGCCCCCGGGCCGATCCCGGAGCGCTCGAGCGCCTGCAGTCCGGCTCGGGCCTCGCCACCGCGACTGAGCGTGTCGACGTTGGCCTGGCCGGGTTTGAGCCCGGTGGCCGCGATCACGAGCGCCGCCAGCACGACGACCGCCGCGACGACGGCCGGCCAGCGCCGGGCCACGACGAGGCCGGCCCAGCGCGTCCACAGGCGACTGGCGGTGTCCTCCCGGCGCAGGTGGGGCCAGTCCAGGCGCCGCCCCGCCGTGACCAGCACGATCGGCAGCAGCGTGGTGGCGACGATCACGCTGACCAACGGGATGAGCATCCCCGCGTATCCGATCGAGCGCAGGAACGGCAGCGGCAGCACGATCATTGCCAGCAGGCCGATGGCGACGGTCGTGCCGCTGAACACCACCGCCCGGCCGGCGGTCGACATCGCCGCGATCACCGCCTCCTCCTCGCCCCGACCGCGGTCACGCTCCTCACGCCAGCGGACGACGACCAGCAGCGAGTAGTCGATCGCCACCCCGAGGCCGATCAGGCCGACGAGAAACTCGACGATGAACGAGACGCTCGTGACCCCGGTCAACCCCCACAGCACCAGGAAGGTGGCCATGATCGAGACGAGCGCCATCAGCAGCGGCACGAACGCCAGCAGTGAGGCGAACACGAACGCCAGCACGACGAACGCGCCCAGCGCGCCGAGCACTGACTCCAGCAGCACCCCCGGCCCGCCCCCGCCGCCGGTCTCTGACTGCAGCGCGTCGATTCCGGTCACGCGGACCGGCGCGCCGGCGATCGTGTCGGTTCGCAGGGCCGTGGTCGCCGCCTTGGCGGCCTGGGTGTTCTGTCCGAACGCCTGACGATTTGGGGGCGGGTAGGCGAGCACGAACGTCGTGCGGCCGTCGGCGGAGACGAATGCGCGACTGCCCGTCGAGGCCAGCGAGGCGAGCCGGACGCCGGGCAGGGCGGCGCGCAGCCGCTGCTCGGTTGCGGCCAGACCGCCGCGCGCGCGCGCCGAGGT
>JBAWFG010000510.1:0-3010 GCA_049591655.1 Solirubrobacteraceae bacterium | reverse complement strand
CTTCGTAGGTGTACTCCAAGGTGCGGCCGAGAAACTGCGCACGAAACCTCAGCTTGGAACCAACGGCCAGCGGCGGCGGGGTTTCCCATTCGACGGCCTTGATGTTCTTGTACCAGGCTGTTGCATTGCCGGGATCGGCAGCGAACGCGGCCACCTCGTCGCGGCGTCGCGCGATGGCGATCTCAGTCACTACATCCACGGCCACCACGGAAGTATCTCACCGACGGTCGTCGGCGATTTCCGTCGAGATGCGCATCCCGCCGTATCCAGAAGCCGCTGAGGCCAGTCGCCGAATGCCTGCGGGGAGACAAGAGCAGGACGCGGATCCATCGACTGCCTGTTCCCTCCTCGTCGCCAATTTCGCGATAAGCGCTTCCCCGATCCGACGGTCCTGCAGCCTTTGCACTCGTGCAGTCGACCCGCTGAGGACGAGCCTCTCCATCGGCGCCGCAGGGCGGGCGGCGCACGACGTGCTGCTAGGCGCAGCCGCGACGGCAGGGTCTCTGACGCCTGGTTGATGTAGGGCGGCGGGGGTGGCTCCTTGGAGCTGGGTTGGTCGCGGGCGTCGATCTTGTCGGGCGATAGGGTCTCCGTGCCGTGATCTCGCTGCCGGCATATCCCCAGTTCACTGCCGAGGAGATGGCACGGCGCCGGAGCGCGCTTGACGGGGCGATGGCCGAGCGAGACGTGGGTCACGTCGTCCTGTACGGCGCGAACCGCAACGGTTCGGCGATCGGCTGGCTGACCCGTTGGCCGGTCACGCGGGAGGCGGTGGTGATCTATACGTCCGGGGAGCCTCCGGTTCTGCTGGTGAACTTCTTCAATCATGTGCCGAACGCGACGCGGATTGCGCTGGAGTCAGATGTGCGATGGGCGGGGGAGCACGCGATCGAGGCGGGATTGGCGGAGCTGCGCCGACGTGGCGGGATGGGAGCTCGCATCGGGCTGATCGGCAGCTTTGACTACCGCGCCCATGCCGCGCTCGCCTCTCGGGGGGAGCCGGTCGACATGAACGCCGATTACACGCGCCTGCGCCTTATCAAATCGACCGAGGAGATCGACTGGATCCGGGTCGCCGCCGGCATGACCGACGACGCGGTCCACGCGCTACAGGCGGGCGCCGCCCCGGGCGTCGATGAGCGCCAGCTCAGTGACCTGGTGGAGCGCGCCTATGTGCCGCGGGGCGGCAGCACCCACATCCACTACTTCTCCGCCACGTCGATGTCTGAGCCCGCCATGAGCGTGCCTGCCCAGTATCCGAGCACGCGGCGGCTGAGCGCCGGAGATGCACTGGTATGCGAGATCAGCGCCGCTTACTGGGAATACGCTGGCCAGCTGCTGCGTACCTTCACGGTCGCCGATGAGCCCTCGGCGCTGTATCGCGAGCTGCACGACGTTGCCGATGCCGCGTTTGATGTCATCGCCGAGCGATTGCGGCCGGGCGCCACGGCCGCGGAGCTGGTCGCTGCCTCTGCGGTGATCGAGGACGCCGGGTTCACGATCCGCGACGATCTCGTCCACGGGTTCGTGGGCGGCTACTTCCCGCCGGTTCTCGGCACGCGCAGCCGGTCGCTCTCATCCGTTCCGGACTTCACCTACGCCAGCGGCATGACTGTGGTGGTCCAGCCCAACGTGGTCACGCCTGATGAGAGCGCCGGAGTCCAGACCGGCGAGCTGCTGCTCGTCACCGACAGCGGCCCCAAACGCCTGCACTCATACCAGCGCGGACTGCTGAGAGCTCCAGCCGGTTAGCGTCGCGCCACCAGCGCCCACGGCGTGGGCCGGATACGCCCGCGAAAACTGCCTACCCGGCCGGACCCCGGGCGACCGGTTCGCTACGCCCCCGGTCGCTCGCCTCAGCTACTGAGCCGATCATTGTTGCTCGCGGGCCGTGGAGCCGACGATCGAAAAGGCGAGATAGAGGTGGTCAGCGGCCGGCGGTGCGGATGATCACTCCGCCACGAACGCCGCTGCTTTTTGTCAAGGCCCGGTCGATGCGCGCGAAAAGCTAAATGCAGGGCTCGCCGCCCCCGCCGGATCCGCCCTCCGCTTCGCCGATTTCAAGACTGCGCTGCCGGCGGCCGCCTATGCAAACGCCCGATTCTGAACGTCGTACAGCCCGCCCCGCTTGCGGCGACAAGCGCCTCCGCCGCGTCCGACACCTGAACCGCGCTGCGCTTACGCGGCTGGCAGAGCCGCGATTAGCCTTTCGTACAGAACGGTGATCTGCTCGTCCTTTACGGACCCCGCCCGACGTGCGAGTTTTGCAGCCCAGCGGGGCCCATCGACGATGATGCCCCGGACACTCTGGGTGCGCAGCAGCGGGAGTCCCTCAGGGTCCGCAAGGCACAGCGCTCCGCGGATGTCGATCGGCTCAGGCGAGATCCCGTCGATGATCGAGCGCACCGCGGCGATCTGTTTCTCCACGCCATCGATCAGGTGGGTGCGGTCGTGGCCGGCGATCATCAGCCGGTCCGGCGCTCGCTGGACAGGCCGCCGATCTGCTCGGTGCGGACCTTGCCACCGTAGTTCTTGGTGTCGATGACGGTGATCCCGCCCGGTCCGACGGCCAGGTGGTCGATGTTGGCGGCGCCGTGGCCGGGGATCAGGCGGTCGTGTAGCAGCCTGGCCTCGGTGCCAGCCAGCAGCTTTGCCAGGCGCTTGCCGACGCGCTCCTCCCCATCGGCGCCGGTCTTCCAGGCTCGAGTGCTCTGCGGCTCGTCGACCGTCCTGGCCAGCACGACGCCCAGCAGGCCGAGCTTTTGGCGCGCGCGGTCCTCCCGCGCAGCATGCCGGCGCTCATACTCACGACGGGCGCTCGCCCCCGGCGTGTCCAGACCACGCGCCCCGACCTTGACAGAACAGGTCAGGCAGGTCACCACACGACGCGCCGGGTGCCACGTTGCCCTCACGCCCGCGGGAATCTTGACGCGACACATCGCGCAGCGGTCCGGGCGGCGCAGCCGTAGCTCTCGGGACTCGCGCGTACCGCTCACGCATCCGCCATCGG
>JBAWFG010000509.1:0-9885 GCA_049591655.1 Solirubrobacteraceae bacterium | reverse complement strand
GTCGAGCCGCGCGTGGCCTACCGAGCGCGGGCGATCCGCGCCGCCTGGCGCTCGGCCGCCTGCTGGCGCATGCGCTCGTGCTCGACCAGCCGCGCGAGCTGACTGACGGTCGTGCCCAGATGCGACGAGATCGCGGGCTGGGCGATGCGCTCGGCGATCCAGCCGGCCAGTCCGCTGCCCGCCACACCCGCCGCCAGTCGGATCTCCACTCGGGTCCGGGACTCCGAGACCTGGCGCAATCGCCAGCGCCCCCGCTGGTCGACGCCGGTGATCGAGGTCCACGCCAGATCGGTCGGCGGGTTGAACTCGACGATCTCGATCAGGCCGCCCACCTCCGCCGAGCCGACCCGCAACAGCATCCGGTAGCGCGCGCCGAGCCCGGTCGCGCCCTCGGAATCCACCTCCCAGCGGGTCACGCCGGACATGAAGCGCAGCGCCTGCTCCGGGTCTGACACCACGTCCCAGACGGTGGCGATCGGCGCCGAGATGACGGTCCGCGCGGTCGCCCTCATCCGATCACCGGCAGCCGGCGCTCGGCGGCGAGCGCATCGAGGGTCTCCTGCATGAGGCGGATGAGGCGATCGTAGATCTCGTCGACATCGGGATCGGGGCCGAACTCGGCCTTGAGGTCGATCGGGGGCAGCGTCTCGATGGTGATCTTGGCCGGCAGCGGAACGTGGCCGAGCATGTCACCGACGTTGACCCCCCAGGGCAGCGACAGCGAAATCGGCAGGACCTTGAGCCGGAACAGCTTGTCGAGTGCCAGCAGGCGGGCCAGCCCCTCCCCGCGGGTGAGGAACAGGGCGGTCTCGTGGCCGCCGATCGAGACGACCGGGACGATCGGGACGTTCTCCTGCAGCGCCAGGCGGATGAACCCCTTGCGGCCGTCGAAATCGACCCGGTTGCGCTGCCAGAAGGGCCGGTGGACCTCGTAGTCACCGCCCGGATAGACGAGCAGCGCCGCCCCGGACTCCAGCGCCTTGCGGGCATTGGCCGGCGATGCGGCGACGGTGCCAAAGCGCCGCAGCGAACCGAGCCCCGGCATCGACAGCACGAGGTTGTGGGCCAGCTGATAGAAGGCCCGCTCGACCCCGAAGTAGGTGTTGAAGGCGAGCGTGAACACCAGCGTGTCCGGGGTCATGTTGCCCCCGGAGTGATTGCCCACGAGCAGGACCGGTCCGCTGTCGGGGATGTTGCCCAGCCCGCGTACCTCGCCGCGATACCACAGGCTCGCCGCCAGCCACATGAGCGGCAGGCGCTCACGGATGAAGTCGGGGTCGCGCTCGTCGAGGTCGGCACGGGGGATCCGTCGCCCGACCTGCTCGGTGACCTCCCGCATGGCCCGGTGCAGCAGCGATGGCCGCCCGGGCGCGGCGTCAGAGCTCGTGGGCGCGGTGTCCTCGCCGGCGAGGTGACCGTCGCGCTGGGTCCGCCCGGCGATGCCGGTGTCCGCCATCAGCCCAGCGTACTCAGGTCAGGCGGCCTGTATACCGCTGGAGGTGCTGCCGACGACCCGCCGGGGACGGCCCTGCCCGGCGACCGCGATCTCGCTGCGGGCAAAGAAGCGCATCAGCAGGTCGTTGGTCTCGTCCGGGCGCTCCACCTGCGGAACGTGGCCGCAGGACTGGATCGTGATCTGCTCGGCGCTCGGCAGCCACTTGCGCACATGACGCCCGAACGCGGCCGGGATGAGGTTGTCGTGGGTGCCCCAGATGAACAGCGCCGGCGGCTTGAGCTCGGCGAGCCGCGGATAGAAGCCCCGACGCCCGTACGGCGCCTCCAGATAGATGTTGCGGGCGGAGGCCAGGAACGCGTACCGGGCCCCCGGCGAGTGATAGATGCGGCGGAACTCGTCGACCATCAGCGAGCCGACCTCGGGATCGATCAGGTCCCGGTCATAGAACAGGCTCCAGAACTGCGCCGCGACGGCGTTGCGGGTGAAACCGTGGGGGATCAGGCCGAATTCCGGGCGCAGCAGCCGCACGAGCGGGTGAAAGCCCCGTTTGACCCAGGCCACGGCGGGACACAGCAGCCCCAGCGAGCGGACCCGCTCGGGCTCCATGAGCCCCATCTCGATCGAGATCCGGCCGCCCATCGAGTTTCCGACGAGGTGCGCCTGGGGGATGTCCTGCGCGTCCATGAACGCCAGCATCGTCTCGGCGTACCAGCGGGCGTTGTAGGGCGCCCGCGCGGGCTTGCCCGAGGAACCGAAACCCGGCAGGTCGGGTACGTGGACGCGGTAGCGCTGGCTGAGCGCCGCGGCGGTGGCGAACAGCGAGGCCCGGGTGCCGCCGAGGCCGTGGAGCAGCAGCACGTCGGGCCCGTGGCCCATGGTCAGCGTGGAGATGTGCTGGCGCCCGGCGCAGACATCGTGGATCCGCAGCAGCGGCGGGCGGCCGCCGGGGAGGCGGAACATGCCCTCGAAGCCGACGGCGTAGTCGAGGTTGCCGCTCACGCCGAGGCGGCGGCTCTCGAACGCGTCGATGCCCGACAGCTCACCCCGGCGCAGCGCCAGCCATGTGGAGGAGTCGGTGGAGATCGTCACGTCGGGGCGCCGGCGCGTGGCGCCCTTGCGCACCCGGGCGCCGTGGGTGGTGCAGCGGACCTCCCAGGTGTGGCCGAGATCCCCGAGCTTGATGTCGTAGGTGGCGTCGAAGCCCGGATCGGCCCCGAGGTAGCGGCTGGGCAGCGTCCGGAACGCCGCCTCGACCTCGGCGATCAGAAAGGAGCGGTCGGCAATCGTGGACATCGCTACCTGATCAACGCGCCGCGAGGGCCCCGGCTGACGTGGACGCTAGGGTTCCGCAGGCGTGCGCACGGTGACGCTTCACGACACGCTGAGCGGACAGGTCCGGGAGCTCGTTCCCGAGGCCCCGCCGCGCGTGCGCATCTACGCGTGCGGCCCGACGGTCTACGGACGCGTGCACGTCGGAAACGCCCGGCCCTTCGTTGTCTTCTCGCTGTTCAAACGCTTCCTTGCCCGCGAGGGATACGAGCCCATCCTGGTCGCGAACATTACTGACATCAACGACAAGATCTACGTCGCCGCCCGCCAGGCGGGGATCCCGAGCCAGGAGCTGGCCCGCCAGATGACCGCCGCCTACATGGCCGATACCGACGCGTTGGGCCTCGGGCGCCCGGACAATGAGCCTCTGGCGAGCCAGACGATCGGGGCGATCGTGGGGTTGATCGAAGAGCTTGTGGAGCGAGGTCATGCGTACGCAGCGGACGGAGACGTCTATTTCTCCGTGCGCTCCTACCCTGATTACGGCGAAATATCCCATCGTGATATCGACCAGATGGACCAGGGAGAAGAGGTGCAGGGTGCCGCCATCAAGCGCGATCCGCTCGATTTCGCGCTGTGGAAGGCCCACAAGGGTGACGAGGACACCTTCTGGGAGTCTCCCTGGGGCCCCGGACGGCCCGGCTGGCACATCGAGTGCTCCGCGATGGCCGAGGAGATCCTCGGCGTCGGCTTTGAGATCCACGGCGGCGGAAGCGACCTCATCTTCCCCCACCACGAGAACGAGGGTGCCCAGACCAAGGGTGCGCACGGACGCCCGCTGGCGCGCCTGTGGATGCACTCCGGGATGGTCCGGCTCGACAGCGAGAAGATGTCGAAGTCGATCGGCAACGTGTTCATGCTCGGGGAGGCGCTCGAGCGCCATGGCGCCGAGACGCTGATCACCTATTTCTGCGGCGCCCACTACCACCAGCCGATGGAGTACGACGATGAGCGCCTCGCCGAGGCCGCCGCTCGTGCTCAGGGCATCCGCAACACCGCGCGCGGACTCATCGACGGCCCCAGCCCGGACTGGTCGCTTCCGCTCAAGGAGCGCTTCTTCGACGCACTGGCGGCCGACTTCAACACCCCCCGGGCGCTGGCGGTCATCGCCGAGTGGGAGAAGGAGGCCAACCGCTCGGGCACGGGGACGGTTGGGGGCGAGGACCTGCGCGAGATGCTCGACGTGCTCGGCCTGGCCAGCCTGATGTCATCGCCGGCCCCGCCGGTATCCGAGCAGGCGGTCGCGCTGCGCGACGCCCGGGAGCGGGCTCGCCGGGACCGTGACTGGGCACAGGCCGACGAGCTGCGCGACGAGCTCCGGACGCTCGGCTGGGAGGTCCGTGACGGGCCCTCGGGCCCCGAGCTCGTTCCGACCGCCTGACTGGAGACACTGACGTCCCACGGCCCATGCCGGGCCTGTCCGGCGGCGACGCACGGCGGCGCCCACGCTGTCCGGATGCAAGCCGTCGTGCAGTGTGGTCGTCTGGACTTGACACCCGTGCGGTGCTATGTCAAGCTCGCGCCGCTGAATAAGGATCAACTCGAGCTTAAGGGTGCGGGTTGAGGGGGAGTTGGGCCGTTCGCGGCCCCGCTTTCTGGGAAGGCTATGAAGGCTCTATACAGGTGCGGCGCCAGGGGAGGTAGCGCGCCACGACATCCGACCTGCCGCAGCTGCGGCGGGGCGGGAAAGGCTGGTTTCGTGGCTCGATTGTCTGCTAGTTCTCAGGCTCAACCTCGGGTTGAGGATGGTTATCTCATCGCCCTGGCCAAACAGGGACACGCGGATGCGTATGACCGGATCGTGCGCCGGTACTACGGATTCGTTCGTCTCAAGGCCTCGTCGTACTTCCTTGCCGGCGGTGACGCCGACGATCTCATCCAGGAGGGCCTGGTCGGCCTCTACAAGGCGGTGCGGGACTACCGGACCGACCGGGAGTCGAGCTTCCGCAACTTCGCGGAGCTGTGCATCACCCGCCAGATCATCACCGCGGTCAAGACCGCCACGCGCAACAAGCACACGCCGCTCAACCAGTACGTGTCGTTCTCCAGCACACCGGCGGGGGGGAGCGGCGACTCCGAGCCGACCCTCGACGAGGTGATCCCCGGCTCGACCGTGCACGACCCCGTCAACCAGGTCATCTCCAGCGAAGAACTGCGGGCCCTGGTTGCCTGCATCTCGACCGCGCTGTCAGAGCTTGAGTCCCGCGTCCTGGCGCTCTACCTCGACGGGCACTCCTATGAGGAGGTCGGCCGCCGTCTCGACTGTGACTGCAAGACCGTCGACAACGCGCTGCAGCGCGTCAAGCGCAAGGTCGGCGCCCACCTCAACGAGCGCGCGGTTCCCGCTTGAGGCTGGCCGGCGCGCTCACACCCGCCGGTCCCCCGGATCGCCCACCGGCACGCTGATCGTGAACTGCGCGCCGCCCTCCGGGCGGTTGCGCGCGGCCACCTCGCCGTTCATCGCCGCGGTCAGCTCCTTGACGATCGCCAGCCCCAGTCCGGAGCCGACAGCCCGCTCGGAGCGATACCGGCCGTGCAGATAGAAGCGCTCAAACGCACGTGACAGGTCCTGCTCGGCGAGACCCGGGCCGGTGTCTGAGACGGAGATCGCCCCCGGCGTGACGGCGACCGTCACCGATCCACCGGGTGGGGTGAGGCGCAGCGCGTTCTCGATCAGGTTGGACGTCGCCTGCAGCAGCCGCCCCTCGTCGCCGATCCCCCAGGCGCCCTCGCCGTACGCCGACAGCGCCACGTCAAGCTCCTCGGCGCGGGGCCGATGGCGCTTGACCGCGGCGCCGGCGACCGCGGCGAGGTCGACCGGCCGGTGCTCGGTGTCAAACCCGGAGCGGCCGAGCCGGGCGAGGTCGAGCAGATCGGAGACCAGCCGCTCCAGCCGCCCAGCCTCGTCGGCGATGACCCGGCCCGCCTCGGCCGGCGCCACCGCTTCGTCGCCGACCGCCTCGGCATAGCCGCGGATCGACGTCAGCGGGGTCTTGAGCTCGTGGCTGACCGATTCCAGGAACGTGCGCTGGGACTCGCGGGCCCGAGCGAGCTCGCCGGACATGGCGTTGAACGACCGGCCCAGATCCGCCAGTTCGTCCTCGCCCTGCACCGGCACCGCGACGCCGGGCTCGCCCGCCGCCAGTCGCCGGGTGGCCGTCGCCAGTCGCCCGATGGGAAGCGTCAGGCGGCGCGCGAGCAGCGCCGACAGCACCACCGCCAGCAACACCCCGCCGAGGCCGGCCAGGACGAGGCCGGTGAGAAACGGCCGCCATTCCGAGAACGCCAGGCGGGCTGAGCGCACGAGCACCACCCGGCCGCTGGCGGTCGTCCGCGCCGCGTACAGGAACGGGTGACCGCGGACGGTGACCGTGCCCTGCCCGTTGCCGGTGACCGGGATCCCCACCAGGACCGCGGCCCGCAGGCGCGGCCCGACGCGGATCGGGTGGCCGCTGCCGACGCGGTAGACGTGTTGTCCGGCATTGAGCGCCCCCGGAGCGCCCCCGGCCAGTGCCACGAGGTTGGCCTGGGCCTGGAGCGCGGTCATCCGCTGGGATGCGATCCGGTGGCGGACGAGCACCGCGGCGACGCCGACCGTCAGCACGCACGAGGCGACCGCGACCACCGCCAGGTAGCCGAGCACCCGGCGCCGCAGCGTCACGCGCTCGCCTTATAGCCGAGCCCCCGCACCGTCCGGATGAGCTCCGGGTGCCCGAGCTTCTTACGCAGCTGGGCGACGTGCACCTCCACCGTCCGGGTCTCGCCCGGGGACCGGAACCCCCACACGGACTCCAGCAGCTGGTCGCGGGAGACGACCTGGCCGGTGTGACGGACCAGGTACTCCAGCAGGTCGAACTCCCGCTGGGTCAGCTCGACCTCGGCGCCGTCGACGCGAACCTCGCGGGCGCCGCGGGCGAGCACGACCGGGCCGAGCGCCACGACGTCCTGCAGGTCGGGACTGCGGCCGGCGCCCCCGGAGCGGCGCAGGACCGCCTTGACGCGGGCGGTCAGCTCCCGGGGGGAGAACGGCTTGGCGACGTAGTCATCGGCGCCGACCTCCAGACCGGCCACTCGGTCGGCCTCCTCGTCACGGGCAGTGAGCATGATCACCGGAACCGTCCCCCCAATCCGCCGGCAGACCTCGAAGCCGTCCATGCCCGGCAGGCCGATGTCGAGCACCACGAGGGCGATCGGCAGCCGGCGCAGCTCGGCCAGCGCCTCCTCGCCGGAGCGCACCCAGACCGTCTCATAGCCGGCCCGCTGCAGGTAGGTGCGAACGAGGGCGCCGATGTTGCGCTCGTCTTCGACCACCATCACCGTCGCGGGCATGGCGGACATCGTAGGGGCGCTCACCCCGGTCAGCGCACCGGTTTTACACGCAGCTGACCTTCGGCTGACAGGGTGCTTTCAGACCACCGCCACAGTGTGCGGGACAGGTTTCGCACAACCAACCACAAGCGAGGTCCCACCGATATGTCATCGATCTTCCGACACTCCCGGCTGCTGATCACGGCCGTCTGCTGCCTCGCCCTCGGGGCGGGGGTCAGCGCGATCGCCAGCGCCGGCGCCGCCACCAGCGGCTCGGCCCACGCACATGCCAAGGGCGCGCAGGCCAAGGGGCTGCGGCGCTTCGCCCGGCGTGCCGTGCACGGCGACGTCGTCGTGGCGACCAAGAACGGCTTTGCCACCGTCGTCTTTGACCGAGGCACGGTGCAGTCGGTCAACGGGCAGCAGCTGACCATCAAGGAGGGGACCAAGAAGGCGACGTACAAGACGGTCACCCTGACGATCCCGGCCGGCGCCAAGGTGCGTGACAACCGTCAGGCCGCGACGCTGTCTGACCTCAAGGCCGGCCAGCGGGTGCTCGTGCTCCAGGGGCCCAAGCGGACGCTCGTCGCCGCTCACACCCTGCGCAACGGCTGATCCATCGCCACGAGCTCGCTCCGCGCTCGCCCGGCGTCCCGTCTCACGGGTGCGCCGGGCGGCGTGCGGGCCCGCGGGCGCTGCCGGTCGAAGGCCGCCGGGGTCGTCCGGCCACGATCACGGCGGCCCTCGACCGGCAGGCCGCCCCGGCCCTCATGGGCGTTGGTAGGTGAGGATCAGCGTCCCGGTGCCCAGCGGCTTGACGTCGACGAGGCGCAGGACCGCCGGCTCGCCCTCGCCCATGAACAGACGCCTGCCGGAACCGAGCACGATCGGGAACATCATCAGCCGGTACTCGTCGACGAGGTCTGAGACCAGCAGCTCCCGGACCAGGGTGGCGCTGCCGGCGACGAGGATGTCTCGGCCGTCCTGCTCGCGCAGGGCCGCGACCTGCTCGGTGATCTCGCCGCTGAGCAGCGTCGAGTTGTTCCAGTCGGCGCTCTGCAGGGTGCGCGACACGACGTACTTCGGCATCGCGTTCATCTTGTCGGCGAATCCGACGTCATCGGTCATCTGGGGCCACGCTTTGGCGAAACCCTCATAGGTGCGCCGGCCGAGCAGCAGCGCCTCATGGTCGAGGACCTCGTCGAGCTTGTACTTCATCCCCTCGGGGTCGTTGAACTGAAACGTCCAGCCGCCGTGGCGGAACCCCTCGGCGCCGCCGGGGTCCTCCATCACCCCGTCCAGCGATACGAACTCACTGACCACGATCCGTCGCATTCCGTCGTCTCCTTGAGTCGGTGTGGCATCAACCTACGTACCAACGTCGAACGACGTCGCCGCCGATCGACACCGCGCCGTGGAGCCTTCAGGCTGCGCCGGTGAGGCGCTCACACTCGGCCCAGAGCGTCTGGCGATCCTCGGAGCTCTCCCGGGTTCCCGGCAGCAGGTTGACCGGTCGCCGCCGGCGGTCGTGCCAGAAGCCGCCGGAGGTGCGGGCGGGTTCATCGGCGCTGCCGAGCCAGACGATGGTGTCGGCGCCCTGGGCCGCGGTGCGCAGCAGCGGCCGGGTGAGGCGGTAGAAGGTCGGCAGCGAACTGCTGACGCCGGGCGTATCGGCCCAGCCGGGGTGCATCGCGTGCACGACGACCCCTCGCAGGCGCTCGGCCCACAGCTGGGTGAGGATCACCTCGGCGCGCTTGGTCCGCGCATAGACGGCGGTGCCGTCGTAGTCACCCCGCTCGGTCTGCAGGTCATCGGCGCGCAGTCGCTGCGCGTACATTCCGCCGGAGGACACGTTGATGATCCGCCCCGGTGCGGCCGCGGCGAGCGAGCCGGCGAGCAGCCGCGTCATCAGGTGGCCGGCGAGCACGTTGACGGCGAACGCGGTCTCGATGCCGTCGGCGGTCTCGCTGCGCTGCGGGCACAGCACTCCGGCGTTGTTGACGAGCACGTCGAGCCGGGGCACGGCTTCGGTGAGCCGGCGGCCCAGGTCACGGATCGCGGTCTGGTCTGACAGGTCGCAGAGTTCCAGCTCGGTGCGGGCACCACGGCTGCGCTCGGCGACCAGGGCGCGGGCGTCCTCGCCGCGCTCGGGGTCACGGGCGACGAGCCAGACCGAGGCTCCGAGTTGCGCAAAGCCGGTGGCCGCCGCCAGACCCAGGCCTGACGTGGCGCCGGTAACGACGACCGTACGGCCGTCCATCGGCTGCAGGTCGTGGTCGTCCCAGAAGCGGCTGCGCACCGCGTAGCCGACGTTCGTGTAGCCGCCGATCACGGTGCGGTCGAGGACGTCGTCGAGTAGCGAGCTTCCGAGCATCTCCTCCTACGCTAGTCCGCCGCCGGTTTCGGGCCCGGGGGCCGGTTCACGCCCGGGCGACGGTGCCGGTGCCGGTGCGGGGCTCTGACCGGGGCAGCGGCGGCGTGCGCCGCAGCGCCAGCAGGCCGCCGCAGGCGACGATGATCGCGGTCACGGCGCCGATCCCGAGGCCGGCCCGCGCACCGAGCGCCGCCATGGCAAAGCCGATGATCGGTCCGCCGATCGGCGTCGAGCCCTGGAAGGCGACGAACCACAGCGACATCACGCGGCCGCGCATCTCCGGGGCGGAGTTGAGCTGCAGCGTGGAGTTGCCCATCGACATGAAGGCGATGCTGCCCGCGCCGGCGAGGGCCAGGGCGATGAGCTCGAAGGCGAGACTGGGGGCCAGGGTGGCCAGCGCCATGGTCACGCCGAAGGC
>JBAWFG010000508.1:0-2810 GCA_049591655.1 Solirubrobacteraceae bacterium | reverse complement strand
AGCCCGAGCCGCCGGCGACACTCGCCGCCGCGCCCGCCGGCGAGCCGCCGGCCGCCCCGCGGTTGTGGCTGAGCAGCACACCGGCGATGATCGCGCCGACGAGCAGGACTCCGGCGACGGCCGCCGGCAGGCGCCACAGCACGGCTCTGCCACGCACCGGCTACCCGGCCTCCTGCAGCATCGCCTCGGTCTCGGTGATCGCCTGCTCAGAGGACTGAAACCAGACCGCGCGCATCCCCAGCTCCCGCGCCGCTGCACAGTTGATCTCGACATCGTCGATGAACACGGCCGCGCCGGCGTCGACTTCCAGCCGCGCCAGGGTCAGCTCATAGATCCGCGGCTCGGGCTTGCGGGTGCCGACGAACGCCGAGTCGACGACGACGTCGAAGATCTCGTCAACCGGCAGCATCGCGCGCCACAGGGGTCCCCATTCGCGGACGTTGTTGGTGCAGATGGCGAGCCGGTAGCCGCGCTCGCGCAGCTCTCGCATGTAGCCGATCATCTGCGGGTTCGGCTCCAGGTTGGCGAAGTAGCTTTCGCCGAACCCGGTCAGCGCGACCTCGCGGCCGAGGTCCTCGCTCAGCGCCGCGGCGATGAGCGAGAGGAACTCGGGCTCGCCGAGGCGACCCGTCTCCAGGTCGAACAGCGGATTGGCGCCGCGGCTCTGTGCAACGACTGCCATCGCCCGGCCGAGCTGCTCCAGCGATATGCCGGTCGACTGCTGGAAGGCCTCAAAGGAGCCCAGCAACGGTGAAGTGAGCACGCCACCGAAGTCGCTGATGATCGCCCCGACGTCGCGCACTGAGCTCTAGAAGCCGGCGAGGACGTACACGCCGGCGCCCTCACGCCCGCGGCTATGACACGACAGGGGAACGACCTGCAGGGCCAGCCCCGCGTCCTGCACGGCGGCGCCGGGGCCGGAGGCCTCCCCCGCCGCGCGGCGGGGGAACTCGTTCTCCCCCTCGCCGATCCACAGTTCGAGATTGACCCGCGACGGCTCACCGGACGCGGAGTACGTCGTCGACAGCCGGGGGTCGGCGACCGGGATCCAGCCCTCAGGGTCGAACAGCGTCGCGGCGACGAGGTCGGCCTCCTGGCCGGCGCTCTCGTGGGCCCGCAGCGACAGCAGCATGAACGCTTCGTCGGGGGAGAACCAGCCCGCCACCGCGCGGGCGGAGCCGAGCGAGCCGGCGTCGACGCCCTCGATCACACAGCGGGTCCCGACGCAGTCCAGCGGCAGCTCAGCACCGGCCACCGTTGCCCGGCCGTGCACCCGGCTCAGCTCCTGCAGACCGCTGATCGCTTCGCCGTCGTCGGTCGCGGGCTCGGTCAGCTGCTCCCCGGCGGACTCCACGACGAGCTCGAACCCGTCGCCGGCCAGCCGCCAGCTGCCGTCCTCAGCGTTCCAGTCGGCGCTCAGCACCGGCTGCGCGACGCCCGCTCCGGAGCCGTCTCCGAGCACGATCACGGCCGAGCCGCCGATCAGCGCCGCGCCCCACACGCTCCCGGACGCGTCGCCGAAGGCGAGCGTCCTGAGATCACCCGTCGCCGTTGTCATGGCACCAGCCGGGGCCCGTCGATGTCGGTGGCCGTGGCGTCGACGTCATACGCCGAGCGCGGCGCTCGGGAGAACCGGGTTGCGGCTCGCACGGCCCGGCTCTGGAAGTTGCGCACCAGCACCGTTGAGCCGAGCGAGCGCAGCGGCCCCACCAGCAGGGCCGCGCCCAGGACATCGGTGATGAAGCCGGGGATCACGAGCAGCACGCCCCCGAGCATGATCAGGGCGCCGTCGACGACCTGGCGCCCGGGGGGCCGGCCCACCGAGACGGCGAGGCTCAGCCGCCGCCACGCCGAGCGTCCCTCCGCCCGCGCGAGCCAGATGCCCAGCGGACAGCTGACCACGAGTGCCAGCACCGTCAGCCCCACGCCGATCGCCTCGGCGACCTTGATCGCCACGAACAGCTCGGCGATCGGCCACAGGATCAGCAGGAGGAGCGCGAACATCGTGCTCTACAGGCTAACGCGCCCGGTCAGAGACCGAGGGCGCTCTGCACACCCTCCAGCACCCTGGGGTCGAGATCAAGCGCTGGATCCATGCCCAATTGCGCTCGGGCCCCGCGCTCCCAGTTGAACAGACCGGCGTCGAGGGCCTCCAGCGGGATCTCGGCCGCCTGGGCGAGATCGGCGGCGCGGCGCTCCAGCAGCAGCGGGTCGCCGATCCCCAGAATCCGCTTGGCGGCGAGCGTGACCAGATCCCCTCCGCCCAGTCCGAGGCTGGCGGCCTGCAGCTCATAGACGCCGAGACGTCCGAGCGAGACCAGCAGCTCAAAGCGTGCACCCCGATCAAAGCCAGGGAGCGCGAGCCGTTCGAACACCCGGGAGAAGCGTCGCTCCGGCGTCCAGGACGGCTCGCCGGTGAACGCCGCGGCCTGGGACCCGGAGCGCTGTGCCCACGCGCGGTAGGCGTCGATCGTCCGGGTTCCGCGGGCCGGGTCGTGAGCGGTTCGCGGCCCGGACAGCACACCATCAAGCGCCGGCGCCTCCCCGGTGTCCCAGCCGGTGCGCGCCTGCGCGACGCCGGCGAACGGGTCATCGCCGTCCAACGGTCCGAGGTAGGCGATCAGGAAGGCCAGCCACGTGCGCTCCTCGATCGGCAGCGATGTGTCGGCGACCTCGGCGTAGAGGCCGGGTGGGTCGGCGGCGAGGCAGGCCAGGCGGGTGGTGGCGAAGGCGAGCTCCTCGGCCAGCCGCTGCGCGTCGGTGCCTGAGCGCAGGCCGGGGACCAGACCGGAGCGGAACCCGTCATCGGC
>JBAWFG010000507.1:0-3243 GCA_049591655.1 Solirubrobacteraceae bacterium | reverse complement strand
GACCTCGGGAGTGCTCAGGGACGGGGACCGGCGAGACGGAGGCCGATCATCCACGCCAGCCACCGCGCGCGTGTGCGAAAGATGACGCGGTCCACCCGATCCAAGGCCTCCACAGCCGGATCGAGGTACGGGGTCCCGCGCAGGGGAAGGGCGAGCAGATCTGTGAGGTGGAAATACGTGGCCTGCACTGACGCGAACCGCGCCGAGATGAGCTGCATGTCGGACCGCACGAGCGGGTGCTCATCAATCGTCCGCTGGCCCGGGGTACGGTTGCGGTAGAAGTTGATCACCGGGTTATGGCCGAGCGGCTCGACGAAGAGCGCCTCGCCGCTGGGCTTCATCACGCCCGTCACCTCCCGCAGCGATGCCGCGATATCGAGGTGATGGATCACGCCCAGCCCGCAGACGAAGTCAAAGCTTGCGGGTTCGAGCTCGAGCGCCTCGGCGTTCATGGCCCGGAAGTCGATCACGCCTCCCACCCCGGCAGCCCGCGCATGCTCCTCCGCGTGCTCGATCGCCACCGGGGACAGATCGATGGCGGTGACGCGGTGCCCGCGCTGCGCTGCCTCGATCGCAGCGTAGGCGCCATCTCCGCAGCCGTAGTCGAGCACCAGGCTCCCGGCCGGCAGCGCCGCAAGCGCATCACGGAAGAACGCGTTGCTGGCGTGGTTGATCGCGTAGAGGCGATCAGCGGGACGGCCGTCATCACTCGCAAAGCGAGCATCGTGAAATCCCTGCTCGCGAGCGAGTCGGTCGTCGGTCACGGGCCAGAGGCTACAAGAGGGGGCGTCACCTCGGCGGCGTGCAGCAGTGCCTCACCCTGCGGTGTCAGCGAACCGTTCTCGTCCTGCATCGCCCATCCGCCCCCGGCGCGGTTCCACACGAGCAGGCCCCTCAGCCATCCGGCTCTCCACATCGCCCGGGCCACATGCAGGGTCTGCGTCAACCACCTGGCGGTCTGGGCGCCGGTACCGACGACGTCCGCCCGGTTCTCCTCGCAGTCGGCTCCTGCGTTGACGTCGCGAGCGCAGAAGCCGATCTCGGAGATGATGATGTTGTCCTCTCCGGATCGCATCCCGGCTCGGATCGCCGGGACCGAACCGATGCCCTCGCTCCGTGAGTTCGGCAATCCGTAGGGGTGTAGGTTCCAACCCCTGACCGGCCCACAGGCACCCCCTCCCGGGGCGAGGCAGGGCCGCGCGGCGTACAGGTCGGCAATCCAGTTGGTGCCGTCATCCAGTCGCCCGGTCGCCGGCACATAGATGTCGTCGAGTGGGACGCTGGATGTGAGGGCGGCCGCCAACAGCGGTGCCAGAACCGCCGCGTAACGGTCGGCAGCGAGTCGCCCGCTCGGGATGCCCGGGGGCGTGGCCCAGTTCCACGGTTCGTTCATCGGTTCGAACACGAGGCGGGCGCCCGGGTGGGCGACGAGGACGGATCGGGCCGTGGCGACGAAGCCGCTGACATAGGCGTCGATCTGCGCCGCGGTGTCGGGGAGGCAGAGAGTGCTGGCATTGGGGTCGTCGACACAACCCGTCGGGGCATCGGACGGGTCCACCTCGATGTCCGGGATCATGCCAGCGTCGATCGAGGCCGTCACCCCGTCCGCAAATCGCGCGGAACTCGCCACGGTCGTCCCGGCGGTTGTCTCCAGCGGACCTTCGCGGTCATACGCGATTCTGCGAGCCGAGAAGAATCCTGCACCGCCCGAACCTGAGCTGCTGTTGTATGCCATACCGAGCCACGTCCCCGGCGCCACCGACCGCGCAACCACAACCCGCGGGCGGGTGGAGCGGCGGTGGGGCGCCCGTCCCGTGCCTCCGCATCCGCAGACGGCCGCCGCGACGACACAGAGCCCCAGGGCTCCCGCCAGCCGGAAGGTCACCCCGGCGCCTGCGACCACTCGGCAGGAAGCTCCCTGGGCGTCACTTGGGCCCGAGCGTCAGCTCGTACAGATCGACCAACCGAGATGCCCATGCATCCACCGAGTAGTGCTCTTGGACGCGCTCGCGCGCCAAGGTGGCGTGCCGCTGGCGCTCCGAGTCGCTCAACGCGAGCATGCGCCTTACCCCGTCGGCGATGGCGTCGGTCTCGGTGGCCACGATCGCAGCCCCAGGCAGGCCGCTCAGGAGCGGCCTCTGCCCGGGAAGGTCGGTGCCGACCACGGGCAGGCCGGACGCCAGCGCCTCCAGAACCGAATACGGCATCCCCTCGGCGCGACTACAGCTGAGGAACACGTCGGCGGCCGCGTAGAGTCCGCTCACATCGTCGGTGGGCGGCAGCGTGCGGACGTTTGCCCGATGACCGACGGCGTCGGCGTCGGCGTCGGCGTCGGCGCCGACCGTCAGCCACAGCACCTCCGCGTCAGTGCCGAGCCGCTCGCTCGCGTCGAGCATGAGATCCCCGCCCTTGCGTCTCCAGTCCCAGCCAAAATGGAGAATCACAGATGTGGCATCGGCCACGCCCATCTCACGCCGGGTCGCCTTTCGGCGTTCGTCGCTGACCGGCGGGAAACGCCCGAGGTCGATCGCGTTGGGAAAGTCGATCAGCCGCCGTGCAGGCGCGTGGCGCTCACGCAGCGAGCTGCGGATCTCAGGGCTCACACAGAGCATTCCGTCGACCGACGGGCCCAATAGGCGGTACCGAGTCGCGTTCCGGAGACGTGCCGCCCGGTCCTCGTGCAGCCGAGTGTGCTCGTGCCAGAAGACGGCCGTCCGCCGGCGCGTGAGACCGGTGAGCGCTGCCGGAATGTCGTACGTGGAGAAATGCGTGTGTAGGACAACCGGCTCATCAGAACCCGAGAGCCTGCCACGCAGGGCCGCAATCGTCGGACGGACGGCCCGTACCGTCCCCTCCGCCGTTTCCAGGAGCCGCACCTCCGCCAGGCTCTCCAGCTCCCCCAACCACGCTCGGTGCCGAGCAACCGCGGATAGCCAGATCGTGTTGTGGTGCCCGCGGCGGCCGGCTTCGGCGGCCGTGGCGGCGAGCATCGGCACGAACGAACCCGGGTAGGGCCCTCCGTAGTCGGCGAGGTGGTGGATCGAGGCCATTGGCGCGGCGAACGGCACCACCGTGCAGACGCCGTCGCCGAACGGCAGCCTAGCTGCTGCAGGTCGTCCCGGGCCTCAGAGCCGGAGGTAGCGGCGCACGTGCTTCAGTTCCGCGGCACTGAACTCCCCGAGCAGCAGCAGCATCCCGCCGTAGACGATGCAGCCGGCCACCAGGCCACCGATGAATGTCGCC
>JBAWFG010000506.1:0-2049 GCA_049591655.1 Solirubrobacteraceae bacterium | reverse complement strand
GCCGCCACCAGCGCGACGCGCGGCCTCATACCAACGGCCGCTTCCCGTCGCCGCTGCCCGACCCGCCGCCGGCCAGCGCAAAGCCGCCGGCTACCAGCCCGAGCACGCCGACGATCAGCGCGATGATCGTCAGCACCGACGTGCCCCCGCCTCCGCCGCCGAGTGAGGCCACCGCTCGGATCGCCGGCGCCGGAGCCGCTGACGCCTCCGAGCCCGTCCAGTTGACGATCGAGCCGTCGGAGTAGGTCTGTTGCACGTGGAAGGTGTAGGTCCCGGCGGTCGCCGGCTGGGCGAGGAACTGAAACAGGGAGTCCTCACCGGTCGGGGTGTGCCCGCCGGTCCAGGTCACCTGCTGGATGACGGCGCTGTCGCCCGAACCCGTCTGATGGATCTGCTGGGTCCAGCCAGGAGGCGGAGGCGGGAGCGAATCAATCCCGAAGCCCTGGGGCACCGTCATCACGACCTTGCTCGTGGTCACGCCCGCTTTCTCGGTTGGCACCGCGAGGCTGTAGAGCTGCAGCTCGCCTGACAGCGACACCGCCGGGCTGACCCGGGCGTGGCCGAGGGCGAGCGCGGGGGCGGCGAGCGCGGTGGCAGCTGCCAGCAGTGCTGCCGTCAGCGCCCGGGGGACGAGTCTGCGGATCATGTGGTCAAACCTCCTTGCGTCGCGGCGCCGGAGAGTCCGGGCGCCGCGGCCGGCCTGCGATGGCATTGCGTGGGCGGCTCGGGTCGCCGGACGGCGAGCGAGCCGGAATCTCACGCCGGCGGTCCGCGCCCGCACCAGCCCAGCGCCAGCGGCACGGGCCGGGGGAGATCAATCGCATCCGGCCAGGGCATGACGCCCCGCGCCCGGGGGGCCGGCGAGGGCTCGACGGCCCGGCGGGCTGCGACCTCGTGCAGCGCCCAGCGAGCCCCGTGCAGCAGCGCTGCCAGCACCAGTCCGACGCACCCCGCCGCCGGGATCGCCCACCAGCCGCCGTAGCCGAAGATCCCGGCCACGCCGGCGGGGTGCCCGGTCGCCCACATGCCCTCCAGGAACTCCTGGCCGGCGTAGATGGCGATCAGACAGGCCGTGCAGGTGAGCCACAGGCCACCGAGCGACAGCGCGAAGCGCGGCGTCGAGGTGTGCCCGTCGAGGGCTTGGCCGAGCGCCGACAGGAACGCTCCGACGGCCAGCCCGGTGGCGAGCACGATCCAGGGCAGCACCGAATGCAGGTAGGAATGCCCCTGGCGTTGGAGCTCCAGTCCAGCGCCCCCGCCGTAGGCGAGCAGATAGCGCAGCTGATGGACCGCCAGCGCCGCCGCGGGCACGACCGCGGCGCGCGCCAGCCCACGGACCGCGCAACGATCGGTGCGGGCGGACATGTGCATGCAGACAATAACGTCGCCCGGCGGCGCGGGCGCCCGCTCCACCGGCGTAGAGTCCCGCCCGACACTGGTCGCAGACCCGCCGTTGCGCGACGATGGCCGATTCCCACCCACCCGACCCCTCCCACCTCGTGCACGCCCTGCGCGTGACCCCGGGCCGCCGCGTCGACCTCGCCCACGACTTCGACCCGGCGTTCCGCGGCGAATGGCGCAAGCGGGACGCTGACGCCGAGGTCACCCGCAATGTCACCCGGCTCACCGAGCTGCAGGCCCGGCTGGCGGCGGAGGGCATCAACGGCCTGCTCGTCATCCTGCAGGGGATCGACGCCTCCGGAAAGGACGGGACCATCCGCCACGTGATGAGCGGCGTCAACCCCCAGAGCGTGACGGTGCACAGCTTCAAGGTCCCCTCGACGCTGGAGCTCAGCCACGATTTCCTGTGGCGCTACCAATGCGCGCTGCCGGCCCGCGGCCAGATCGGCATCTTCAACCGCTCCCACTACGAGGAGGTCCTCGTCGTCCGGGTCCATCCGGAGCTGCTCGCGCGCCAGAAACTCGACAGCGCCGTGCCGTCGGCGGAGCTGTGGCGCCGGCGCTACCGGGACATCAACGACTGGGAGCGCCACCTTTCAGAGAACGGGTTTCGGATCGTCAAGCTCCTGCTCAACCTCTCCCGTGACG
>JBAWFG010000505.1:0-2087 GCA_049591655.1 Solirubrobacteraceae bacterium | reverse complement strand
AGGATGACGACGACGTTCCTGGCGCCGGTGCCGACGGCATGCTCGGGAACGAGCCCGTACACGACCTCAGCCTCCTGAGGCAAGACCCGCACCCCCATCAGCTTCACATAACGCCGACGTGGATTCGTGACGGCGTCACTCGATGACGTCGAGCAGCCCGTCTGAGAGCTCGACGCGCAGGCCGCCCGCGGACGCGATCTCAGCGACCTCCTCGGGGCGCGCGGCGCCACCGGCCTGCAGGACCAGGCGTGCGACCTCGCCGCGGACGCGCTTGGCCATGTGGGTGATCACGGTCCGCCTGCCGTCGGGTGCCTCCGTGAATCCACGAACGGCGAGATGGGTCCCGCGGCGGGGCTGCCACGCCGCCGCGTAGGAGCCGGAACGCAGGTCAAGCACCAGGCCGCGATCGGGCAACGCCGCGCGCAGTGGCTGGCGCCAGTAGGCGGCCAACCCGCCGATGCCGGACGGCTTGGCGCTCATGTCGAGGCGGTAGGCGGGGATCCGGTCGCCGGGCCGGACGACGCCCCACAGCGCGCTCGCGATCAGCACGCCATCCCACGGCAGATCCGCCAGGCCGAGCGCCGTGAACAGCACGCCGGTGTAGAGCTCGGCGGCCGGGATCGCCGGAGCGGCTCGCAGCCCCGGGTCGACGGCGTCGATCAATCGATCGCGCGGCTCGCGCAGCCGTCCGTAGACGAGCGTCGACAGGCCGGCGCGGCGGCCACGATCAGGCGACGCCTTGCCCTGCGACGGTGGGAGCAGCACGAGCACGAGCGACAGGCTAGTGACGGTCCGCACCCCCAAAGGCTGCCGGTGAGTTCTACGGCGAGACCGGACGCCTCCGGCCGATCGTCTCAGCAATGTGCTGAAGCTCGGTCGGAGTCCCCGCCATGATCGTGCGCGCGTGCGCAGTGATGCTGGCGATCGGCCAGTCCCACCAGGCAGCACTCAACAGGCGTTCTACGTCGGCGTCGTCGAACCGGCGACGAACGATCCGTGCTGGGTTCCCGGCCACTACCGCGTAGGGCGGGACATCAGAGGCAACGACGCTGGCGGCCGCTACCACGGCGCCGTCCCCGATCGTGACGCCCGGGAGAACCAGCGCCTCATAACCGAGCCAGACATCGTTGCCAACGACCGTATCGCCGCGTGAGGGGGCACTGAGCACAAGATCCATCGTGGAGTTCCATGGTGCCCCGAAGATCCCGAACGGGAAGGTCGACGGACCCCGGTCCGCATGGTTGGCGCCCGGAAGCAGGAACCGCACGCCGGCAGCGAGCGCGCAGAACCGGCCGATGAGCAATCGTTCTGGACCGAACGCGTACAGGACTGCGTCCTCAGCGAAATGCTGGGCCCGTGCCGGGTGGTCGTAGTAGGTGTAGTCACCGACTTCGACAGCCGGGTGCTCGACGAGCGGCCGGAGGAAGACCACGCGTGGCTGTCCGGGGACCGGGTGGACGACAGTCGGATCGGGAGCGTCCGGAAGAACGGGCATCGCAGGTATGACCTTAATGAGCTCTCGGGTGGTGCTCCGCGTCGGGACGGCGGCGTCAGTCCGACTCAGCGCGGGCGCGCCCGTAGCGCTCGTAGATCACTCGTGACGCGAACGTCCTGGTCTCGACCAACTCGAGCGGAACGTCTTCGGTGACCGGTGGCAGGAACGGCGTGCCGCCACCGACGATGACCGGATGGCGGAGCATGCGCAGCTCATCGACGAGGCCGAGCTCGATCGCCGCCGCGGCCAGGCCGGCGCCGCCGATCGAAACGTCCTTATCGGTCGCGGCGAGCGCCGCGGCGACCTCATCGGCCACCGACGCCTTGGCGAGCCGGGCGTTGCCCTGAACGCTGTCGAGCGTGCGGCTGAAGACGACCTTCGGGGTGGCGCACCAGACGTCGGCGAACGCGGCCCCGAGTTCGGTGTCTCGCAGCGCCGGATCGGTCTCCCACACGAGCATCGTCTCGTAGAGCCTGCGGCCTAACAGATAGCCGCCGAGCTCGCGGACCTGCGCGAGGTGGAACCGAAACTGCTCGTCGCTCGGGACCGTCCACCCGAACGCGCCGTCGCGGTCGGCGATGAAGCCATCCAC
>JBAWFG010000504.1:0-1844 GCA_049591655.1 Solirubrobacteraceae bacterium | reverse complement strand
GGGCGGCGACCGACTGGGAAGTCAGGCCGCCGCCCCGGAGGGAGTGGGGCGCATTCGGCGCGGGGGCGTCGCGCGAAACGCCGGTGTCACGACCAGTCGGGGCCCAGCGTTTGCTGCAGGGCTGCCCGACCCTGACCGTGCCGTATTGAGACTGGCCAATCCGAGGCCGTCCTTCAATCGGCCAGCTGGCGAGACTTGCCGGGGATCGACGCCCCTTCGATCGGGGGAGGAGCGGCTCGTACGGCGGGAGGGGACGCGGGGGCGTCACGGAGCGGAGCAGCGGTCTGCAGGAACTGGGCGGTGGCGGCCGGACCGGTCAGCCGCGCGGGGGAGGGATCGGCGGCCACGGCGGCACCGATCCGGGCCAGGTCCGGCAGCGCCCGGCAGCCGGCGACGACGGTGTTGCCGACCCGGGCGCCCAGGGTCCACACCCGCGGGTAGGCGGCCGCCAGCCCGGCGGCGACGAGCTGGAGCTCCCGAGCGGAGCGGTCGTCGATCACGTTGACGAGCGTTAGGGGCGCCACCCGGGCCGCCTCGGCGAACGCCTCGGTGGTGACCAGGGAGCGCGGGACCACCGCCCCGTCGAAGGCGTCGATGACGATCGCATCCCACGAGCTGTCGGCCTGTGCGGACAGGGCGGACCGGCCCTCGCGGTGGCGGACCCGCAGTCCGGCGGCCCGGCGCAGCCCCATGTGCTCCCGGGCGAGGTCGATCACGTCGCCGTCGAGCTCACAGACCTCCTGGCGCCCGTCAGGGATCTCCGCGGCCAGTGCCCGGGGCAGCGCGCATGCGCCACCGCCGATGTGTAGGACCCGTCGGGCCCGCGCCGCGCGCAGCACGATCCGCATCCATCGCAGGTAGTCGAACTCCAGGTGCGCGGGATCGGCGAGGTCGACGTAGGAGGCCTCCATGCCGGACTGCAGCAGCAGCCGCCCTGACGGGCGCCGCCGGTCACGCTCCACGACGAGGTCACCGCGGCGGGCGAGGACCGGATCGGCCTGACGGGCGCGTGCCATGACCACACAGTGACACCCCAAAGCCGAAAGTCCGCGTCCGGCAGAAATCTCTGATTTCTGCCAATGCCATCGCCCTTTGGGCGATGGCACGGTGTGCCGGGCGCAACGCTGGCGACAAAAGCGCCTCTCAGGGGCGCATTTGTTGCCAGGTTCGCCGTCCGCCACGTTTAAGCTCGACCCGTGAGCGTCGAGTCGCCCCCGGACCTGTATGGATTGCCGCTTGATCAGTTCATCCCGGAGCGGGCGGCGCTGGCGAAGCGCCTCCGGGGTGATGGCCGCCGGGAGGAGGCGACGGAGGTCATGGCGCTGCGCAAACCGTCGGTCGCCGCGTGGGCGGTCAATCAGCTGGTCCGCACCCAGGCGGCGGCGCTCAGCAGCCTGTTAAAGGCCGGGGACGAGGTCGTGCGGGCGCAGGCCGGAGCCGCCGCGGGTCGACAGGCCGGCGACGCGATCCGGGACGCGAGCCGCCACCAGCGTGATGCACTGGATGAGTTGATGCAGGCGGCGACGGGACTGCTGAGCTCCAGCGGTCACCCGCTGAGCACCACGACCCTGGACCGGGTCAGCGACACGCTGCGCGCCGCCGCGATTGACGAGCCGGCACGACAGCAGGTCACGGGAGGGTGCCTGGCCCACGAGCTGCGCAGCGTCGGGCTCGGAATCGCCGGCCTGACCACATCCGCTGCTCAGACCGCGTCCCCTCGCCAGACCGCGTCCGCGCCCCAGACCGCGTCCGCCCCTCAGACCGCAGACGCCGGCGCCACCGCCACGCCCGTCCGTACCCGGGCCACAGCGGCCGACCGCAAGGCCGCAGCCGCCGCGCAGGCC
>JBAWFG010000503.1:0-7332 GCA_049591655.1 Solirubrobacteraceae bacterium | reverse complement strand
GCCGCGGGGCCGCCGGTCAGCCGCCGTCAGCCGCCCGGAGCGGCGAGCGCGGCGGCCAGCGCGGTCCCATCCGGGGAGCCCAGCCCGGTGCAGGCGTCCCACCCCGGTCCGGCCGAATAGGAGCCGTTGCTCCCCTGGCGGATGTCGTGAAAGGACCCCGAGCCGAGCAACGGATACAGCCGCGGCTGGGCGAAGCCGAGCGGCGCGCCGAGCTGCTGGTTGAGCCGTGCGATCAGCCCCGCCCACAGCGGCGCCACCGCGCTCGTGCCACCGATCACCTCGTCGCTGCCGTCGACCCGGATCTGGTAGCCGGTCTGGGGGTCGGCGTCCCCGCACACGTCGGGCACCCCACGCCCCGCCGACTTGCTGTCGACGTTGGTCGGGACCTTGGCGTTGGCCTGGTAGCTGGGCAACGGGAACTGGCGGCTGACTCCGCCGCCGGTCGCGCCGCCGCCGGTGTCGTTCCACACCGTCTCTGAGCTGATCGACTGTCCCGACAGCTGTAGCGAGGTGCCCCCGCAGGCCAGCGCATGCGGCGCCGAGGCCGGGAAGTCGACATGCTGGCTCCCGTCGGTGACGCTGTCGGCCGAGCCGTTGTCGCCGGAGGCCACGGTGACCGTCACCCCGAGCGCCGCCGCCTCGGTGAGGATCTGCTCCATCTGGGTGCGGGCCTGGGAGCTCCACGCGTCCTCGGACTGGCCCCAGCTGATCGACACCACCGACGGCTTGTGGGTCGTGTCATGGACGGCGGTCGACAGGGCGTCGATGAACCCCTGGTCGGTGTTGGGGGCGAAGTACACCGCGATCTTGGCCCCGGGCGCAACCGCGCCCACGACCTCGATATCGAGCATCACCTCCCCGTCGGCGTTCTGATCCTTGCCGGGCGCGTTGGTGCCACCGTCGACGCTGACCGCGGTCACGCTCGGTACCGGCTGACCGAGGCCCGTGAAGTACGTGGAGAGATCCGAGGAGTTGAAACCGCCGCCGAGCTCCAGGATCCCGACGGTCTGCCCCTGTCCGGTCGCCGAGGCCGGGAACGCATAGGCCTGCGCCACCTGGGTCGGCGTGTACGAGCTCGCCGCCGAGGGCTGACGGTGCCGGCGCAGCTGCGCCCGGGCCTGGGGGCGGTTGTCGATGCCGAAGACGCCGACGATCACGTCGGAGAGCGCCCCCGGCACCGTCAGCGCGCCGGTCCGCGCCCGGTAGCTGTCGCCCCCGCCTGCGGGCTGGAAGAGCCCCTCGATCTTGGCGCCGAACGCGTCGGCGACCGCCTGCAGCGGCCCGCGCAGCCGGATCGCGCGGCGTGCCGGATCCTCCTCCACGACGGTCAGGCCGGCGCCTGCCGCGAACTCCCGCACCGCGGCCATGTCCTGCGGGCTGGCTCCCTCGGTGGCCGCCCAATCCCCGCGGGCCACCCGGCGTCGCTGTGCCGGTGGCTTGGCGGCCTCGGCGTCGACCCAGCTGAGGTCCGACTGGGGACGGAGGTACACCGTCACCTCGATTGGAGCCGCAGAGTCGACGTCCCCCACGCGATTGTGCTCAGGCTCGATCCGGCGTTCGCTGCCGGTGAGCGCAACCCGATCCGATGCCTCCATAGCCAATCCTCCCTGCCGAGGTTGCCCCTGTGGTGGGGCCCGATTCTACGCCTCGGGGGCCGGGGCGAGGGAAAGAGTTTGGGGGCGCCCGGGGGCCGAGATCGCCTAGCCGGCCGACTCGACGACGCCGATGAACGCGTCGACGACGCGGTCGTCGAACTGGCTCCCGGCGCACCGGCGCAGCTCCTTCAGGGCGGCCGCCTGGGTCATCGCCCGGCGATAGGGCCGGGTGGTGATCATCGCGTTGTAGCTGTCACAGACGCACAGGATCCGCGCCCCCACCGGGATCTCCTCGCCGGCGAGACCGTCGGGGTAGCCGCCGCCGTCCCAGCGCTCGTGGTGGCCACGCACGAGCGCGTGGACGTGTTCGAAGAACGGGATCCGGGCGAGCATCTCCGCCCCGACGATCGTGTGGCGGCGCATCACCTCCCACTCGGCGTCGTCGAGCGGGCCCGGCTTGTGGAGGATCTCGTTGGGGACCGCCAGCTTGCCGAGATCGTGGGTCAGCGCCGCGTAGCGGATCGCCCGCTGATGGGCGGGATCGAGGCCGAGCTGCGCGGCGGTGCCGGCGGCCAGCTCGGCGACTGCCTCCTCGTGTAGGGCGGTATAGGCATCGCGGACCTCCATCGCCGCCCCGAGCACGGTCAGCATCGTCACCAGCGCCTGCTCGAGCTCACCGTAGATCCGGATGCGGTGCAGCGCCACACCGAGCTGGTTGGCCACGGTCCGCATCAGCGTCGCGTCACCCTCGTCGAACGCGTGCGACGGGACCTCCTCAAGGTTGAGCACACCCCAGGTGCGGCCCTCGACGAAGATCGGGACCGACAGCTCCGAGCGGGGGTCGGTGTCACGGTCGCGGCTGAGATAGTCCGAATCACGGCTGGTGTCACCGATCAGCGCCACCTGCCCGGTGCGGGCGACGCGGCCGTTGACGCCGGATCGCAGCGGCTGCTCCATCAGCAAAAACCGTCCTCCCTGCTCGGCCAGGGGGCCGGCGCTGGCGACGATCCGCAGCATCCCATCGGCATCGAGCCGTTGGATGACCGCCAGGTAGACGCCGAAGGTGTGATGCAGCTCGGCGACGACGTCGCGGGTCAGCTGCTGCAAGTCCATCGCCGAGGCCATCGTCGCCGCCAGCCGCTCGGCCATCGCCAGCTGCTCCTCCAGGTAGGCGCGGCGCGCCCGCTCAGGGTCGCCCCAGCTCAGCCGCTGGCGGAGTCCCGGCGCCGAGACATGCTCCTGGCGGATCTCCAGCAGACGGTCGCGCATCTCCGCCTCGGCGGGCGTGGCATGGGGCTCGGATCGGCGGGGCGTGGTCGCGGACATACGCACACGTTCTCGGTCATCGGGGCTAGGGCTTGAGCCGCGGTCGCACAGGATCGGCATTCGCCCGAAAGCCCAGGCACTGCAGGCGATTTCGTTTAGCCATGTGGCCATATGAGCCTGGCCGGTTGGCGATGGGTGACAGCCGACCCAGCTGCGAGACTGCGCCGGGTTAACCAACCACGGGCGTTTTGAGGCCCGGAGTTACGGAGAACGTGCGGAGAAGATGGATCTCAACGATGTCCGACCGCTGATCGCCGTCACCACCTCGGAGGTGCGGACGGCCGCGAACGTGAGCCCGACGCCCCAGGGCGAGCCGCCCCAGCGTGAGATGGCGCTCGGCCTCAAGTACCTACGGGCGCTCGCGGCTGCCGGCGCAATTCCGGTCGTCGTCCCACCACTGTCGGCTGCGCTCGTCGAGCCGATGATCGATCGCTTCGACGGAGTGTGCCTGTCGGGCGGCCCCGACCTTGACCCCGACGCCTACGGCGAGAGCCGGCACGACAAGGCCGGGCCGATCGAGAGCGAGCTCGACGAGTTCGAGTACGCATTGGCTGAGGCCGCCGACGCGCGCGGACTGCCGATCCTCGCCATCTGTCGCGGCATGCAGGCGCTCAACGTCATGCGCGGCGGCTCGCTGCACCAGCATCTTCCTGACGTCAACGGCACCGCCATCAACCACCGCCAGACCGAGGCCGGCTCCCGCCTCACCCACTGGGTCTCGCTGGATCGCTCCAGCAGCCTCGCCGGACTGCTGTCACGGACCCGGGTCAAGGTCAACTCGTTTCACCATCAGGGCGTGGCGACGCTCGGTGACGGCCTGCGGATCAGCGGCCGGGCCTCTGACGGGACGGTGGAGAGCATCGAGGCGGTCGACCGTGACTTCGTGGTCGGCGTCCAATGGCACGCCGAATGTCTCGTCGAGCGGCCCGAGCAGGCGGCGCTGTTCGACGCCTTCGTCGCCCAGGCCCGCGGTCGCCAGAGCACCGCTCCCCACCTGCGCGTAGCCTGAGACAGCACGATGTGCGGGTTCGCTGGCGAACTGGCTGCGAACCGGGCGGCTGACCGGGCGGCAGTCGATCGGATGGCCGACACCATGGCCTCCCGCGGGCCCGACGGCGCCGGCAGTTGGTCGCTGGGGCCGATCGCGCTCGGCCACCGACGGCTGAAGATCATCGACCTGTCGGCGGCCGGCGACCAGCCGATGACCGATGCTGAACTGGGCCTGACCGTCGCGTTCAACGGCTGCATCTACAACCACCGCGAGCTGCGCCGTGAGCTCGAGGGGCACGGCTACCGGTTCTTCTCCACCAGCGACACCGAGGTGATCCTCAAGGCCTACGCGCAGTGGGGCCGCGAGTGCGTGACGCATTTCGCCGGAATGTTCGCCTTCGCCCTCTACGAGCACGGCCCCCGGAGGTTGATGCTCGCCCGGGACCGGCTCGGGGTCAAGCCCCTGTATCTGGCGCACACGGGTGGCGCGCTGCGGTTCGCCTCCACCCTGCCCGCGCTGCTCGCCGGTGGCTCCATCGACACAACGCTCGACCCGGTGGCGCTGCATCACTACCTCAGCTGGCACGCGGTCGTGCCCGCGCCGCGCACCGTGCTCAACGGGGTCCGCAAGCTGCCCCCAGCGACGACGATGATCGTCGAGGCCGACGGCCACGAGGACGTGCAGACCTACTGGCGCGCGGACTTCAGCCGCCAGGACGACCATGCCGGCTGGGATGAGTCTGACTGGGCCGACGCGGTGCTGGAGTCGGTGCGCACCGCGGTGCAGCGCCGGATGGTGTCCGACGTGCCCGTCGGCGTGCTGCTGTCAGGCGGGCTGGATTCCAGCCTGATCGTCGCGCTGCTCGCACACTCGGGCCAGGAGCGCCTGGCCACGTTCTCGATCGGCTTTGACGACGTCGGCGCCCGGGAGGGCAACGAGTTCCGCTACTCCGACCTGATCGCCGAGCGCTTCGACACCGACCATCATCGGATCCACGTCCCCACGGACCGGATGCTCCCGGCGCTCGACGGTGCGATCGCCGCCATGAGCGAGCCGATGGTCTCCCACGACGCGGTCGCCTTCTACCTGTTGTCAGAGCAGGTGAGCCGCTCCTACAAGGTCGTGCAATCCGGGCAGGGCGCCGACGAGGTGTTCGCCGGTTACTCCTGGTACCCGCCGGTTCACGACGCGCCAGGCACCGGCGCCGACGCCTACCAGGCCGCCTTCTTCGACCGCCCCCATGCCGAGATGGCCGAGACGCTCGCCGACGCCTACCTTGCCGACGGCGACGTCAGCCGCGCGTTCCTTGACCGCCACTTCGGCGCGCCGGGCGCCGAGGAACCCGTCGACCGGGCGCTGCGGCTCGATACCGAGATCATGCTCGTCGACGACCCCGTCAAGCGGGTCGACAATATGACGATGGCGTGGGGCCTGGAGGCACGGACTCCCTTCCTTGATCACGAGCTCGTCGAGCTCGCGGCCGCCTGCCCACCCGAGCTCAAGCTCGCCTCCGGGGGCAAGGGAGTGCTCAAGGACGCCGCCCGCCGGGTGCTGCCCGCCGAGGTCATCGATCGTCCCAAGGGCTACTTCCCGGTCCCGGCGCTCTCCAGCCTGGAGGGGGCGACGCTGGAGCTGATCCGGGAGACGATGGACGGCCCCACGGCGACCCGCCGGGGGCTGTTCCGGCCCGAGCACGTCCACGCCCTGATGGCGGCCCCCAACGAGCACCTCACGACGCTTGAGGGATCCAAGCTCTGGCAGCTGGCGTTGCTGGAGATGTGGCTGGAACGCCATGGCATCTGAGCCGTTCGGAGACGACGCACCCGAGGCGGCCTGCCACGAGGATCAATTTCCCGACGGCACCCTGCGCCCCGCCTACGCCGAGACGCTGGCGGCACTCGAGCGCACCGATCTGGACGGGCTCGTCACCGCGGTGGCCGAGCACGTGGCGCAGGCGAACGTCACCTTCGGGACCGAGCCGTTCGTCGTCGACCCCGTCCCGCGGCTGATCGACGCCGCCGAGTGGGATGAGCTGGAGCGCGGGCTGGCCCAGCGCACCCGAGCGCTCAATGCGTTCCTGCGCGACGCCTACGGCAAGCAGCGGATCGTCGACGCCGGCCTGGTGGAGCATGAGGTCATCGCGCTCGCCGAGGGCTATGAGCCCGATCTCGCCGGCAATGTCCCCACCGACGTCGCACCGGCGGCGATCATCGGCTTCGATCTCATCCGGGATCCCTCCGGCGCGTTTCTCGTGCTTGAGGACAACCTCCGGACCCCGTCGGGCCTCGCCTACCTGCTCGCCGCCCGGGCCGCGCTGGCGGCGACGCTGCCCAAAGGCCTACCGATCCCGCGGCCGATCGATCCGGCGGTGTACGAACTGCTCGGCGCGACACTGCGCCACGCCGCCCCCGACGGGACCGATGACCCGTTCATCGTGCTTGTCACCGACGGTCCCGGCAACGTCGCCTACTACGAGCACGCCCGGCTCGCCGAGGGGGCCGGGATCACGCTGGTCACCCCCGATGATCTGATCGCCACCGGCCAGCGGCTCGGCGTTCGCGGCCCCGGCGGGCGCCTGCGCCCGGTCGACGTCGTGTACCGGCGCACCGACGAGGACCGCGTCCGGGACGAGCGCGGCTGGATCACACCGATCGCGCGGCTGCTGATGCCGGCCTGGCTGAGCGGGAACATCGGGCTCGTCAACGCGTTCGGCAACGGCGTCGCCGACGACAAGCTCGTGCACTCCCATGTCGAGGACTTCATCGGCTTCTACCTGGAGGAGGAGCCGCTGATCCGCTCGGTGCCGACGCTGGCGCTGGAGGACGTCGAGCTCGGCGACGATCCGGTGGCGCGGCTGCGCCGCCTCGTCATCAAGCCACGCCACGGGCATGGCGGTGCTGGGGTGACGATCGGCTCCCACGTCAGCGACGTCGAACTGCGGGCGCTGGCGCTGGAGCTGCGCGAGCGCCCGGAGCTCTACATCGCCCAGCCGATCGTTCCGCTCTCCTGCCACCCGACCGTGATCGACGGCCGCCTGGAGCCGCGCCACCTCGACCTGCGGCCGTTCGCGTTCTGCGCCGATGAGGTGCACCTCGCCCCCGGGGGGCTGTCCCGGGTCGCCTTCGACGCCGGTGAGATGGTGGTCAACTCATCCCAGAACGGCGGCGGTAAGGACACCTGGGTCATTGGGGAATCCCCCTGAGGGGGATTCCCTTGGGAGAAATCGGGGAATCGCCCGGGGGGCGATTCCCTTGGGAGAAATCGCCTGGCGGCGATTCTCCCGGCCGGGGAGGGTCGTGCGGTTGGGGCGGCGGCGGACGGCGTGGCGGTCGGCAAACGTACGCTGCGCGCGCTCCCGGCCCGTGGGTTGGACGTTGACGGCGTGGGGGGCCGCGAACGGCCAACGCCGCGTTTCCCGTG
>JBAWFG010000502.1:0-2155 GCA_049591655.1 Solirubrobacteraceae bacterium | reverse complement strand
GCCCGGCTATGCCCAGCGCGATTCCTACATCGAGTTGGAGTTCGCGGTGGGCTTCGGGGCCGAGGAGGAGCCGTGGCTCTGAGCAGCGTCACATGGAGGGCCGAGGGCCGCCACGAGGGCGGCCCTCGGTGTTTTTGCGAAGCTCTGCACCGATGGCCACCGCCGATCGACCCCGGGACTTCGCCGCCGACGAGGCGCTGCTGACCGACGTGCTGGCCGAGGTGATCGCCCTGGGGGACGGACACGAGGCGGCCCGGCTGCTCGAGGACGCGGTGGCCCTCGGTAGGCGCGCCCGGCTCGGCGACGAGGGCGCCGCCGACGAGTTGGCCCGCCTGGTGCGAGACCTCAGCCTGGCCGAGACCGAGGTGCTGGTGCGCTCGCTGACCCGGTGGTTTCAGCTCGTCAACCTCGCCGAGGACAACGAGCGGGTGCGGCGGCTGCGCGCTCGTGATGCCGCCAATCCGGACACGCCGCGGACGGGGTCGCTGCGCCAGATGGTCGCGGATCTGAAGCGCAGCGGGGCGACCGCCGAGGAGCTCGGGGCGGTGCTGGCCGGCGCTGAGCTGCGGCTGGTGATGACCGCGCATCCGACCGAGGCGCGGCGCCGCACGACGATCGACAAGCTGGCCCGCGTGTTCGGCGTGCTGCGCGACCTCGACGAGCGCTCCCACATGGCCCCGTCGGAGGCCCGGCGGCGCCTGCTGGCCACCGTCCAGGAACTGTGGGGCTCCGATGACCTGCGCGCGACCGAGCTGACCGTCGCCGACGAGGTGCGCGGCGGGCTCATCCATTTCGCCTCGACGCTCGCCGACACCGTCCCGCGGATCTACCGCGACCTCGAGGAGGCGGTGGCCGAGTTCTATCCGGAGGTCGGGGAGCTGCCGCTGGCCGTGCCGCCGATGCTCGGTTTCGGCTCCTGGATCGGCGGTGACCGCGACGGCAACCCGTTCGTCACCCCGGAGGTGACGATCGATGCGCTGGAGCTGATGCGTGAGCAGTGCCTGCGGTTGATGGAGGCCCGGCTGGAGCAGCTCGCCGGGCGCCTGTCGCTGTCGCAGCGGCTCACCGGCCCCGCCCCGGGCCTGGCGCCGATCCTCTCTGACGGCGAGGCGCGGTTCCCCGCCCTCGCTCGGCGGCTGGCCTCGCTCAATCCCGAGGAGCCCTACCGCCGGGCGCTGACGTTCATGCGCGAGCGCATCCGGGCCACCCAGACGCGCAGAGACGGCGCCTACGCCGCGCCGGAGGACCTGCTCGCCGACCTGCGGCTCGTCGAGGAGGCGCTGCACGGCGGCTCGGGCCGGCTCACGGCCGGATCGGATCTGCGTGACTTCATCCGCCAGGTCGAGGTGTTCGGCTTCCACTACGCCCGGCTCGACGTCCGCGAGCACGCCAAGATCCACCGTCGCGCACTCACCGAGATCTACGGCTCGCTCGGGGTGTGCACCGACTACGACACGCTCGATGATGCCGAGCGCCTCGTGCTGCTTCAGCAGCAGATCGCCGACCGCCGGCCCCTGATCCCGGCTGACATCGAGCGCTTCTCGGACTCGACACAGGAGACGGTCCGCACGTTCCGGATGCTGCGCCGCACGCTCGGCGGCCCCAACCGGGGAGCGATCCAGACCTACATCATCTCCGGCACCGAGGGCCCCGCGGACCTGCTCGAGGTGCTGCTGTTGATGAAGGAGACGAGCCTGTGCCGGGCCGGCGGCGGCCGCGCCCAGCTGCGGGTGGTGCCGCTGTTCGAGGCGGGGGCGACGCTCGAGGCTGCTCCGGAGACGATGGAGGCGCTGCTCAGGATGCCCGTCTACCGCGAGGCGCTGCGGGCGGTGGGGGACGAGCAGGAGATCATGATCGGCTACTCGGACTCCAACAAGGACGTCGGCTACCTCGGTTCGGCGTGGGCTGCCTACCGGGCCCAGGTCAGGCTCGCCGAGACGTTGCGGTCCCACGGCGTGAGCTGGTGCTTCTTTCACGGGCGCGGCGGGGCGGTGGGCCGGGGCGGAGGCCCGACGAACGTCGCCATCCTGGCGCTCCCGCCGGGCACCGTGAAGGCGCGGCTGAAGATGACCGAGCAGGGCGAGGTGCTGACCGCCAAGTACGCCGTCCCCGAGATCGCCCATCGCGAGCTTGAGCTGGCCGCGTCGGCGACCCT
>JBAWFG010000501.1:0-4108 GCA_049591655.1 Solirubrobacteraceae bacterium | reverse complement strand
CGGTCTGTCGGGCGGCCAGCAGCAACGCCTGTGCATCGCCCGCACGGTCGCCGTCGAGCCTGAGGTGATCCTGATGGACGAGCCGTGCTCGGCGCTTGACCCGATCGCCACGCTCCGGGTCGAGGAGTTGATCGACGAGCTCAAGGAGCGCTACACGATCGTGATCGTCACCCACAACATGCAGCAGGCCGCGCGGGTCGCCAACACCACCGTGTTCATGCTCGACGGCGAGGTCGTCGAGCACGCGCCGACCAGCCAGGTGTTCACCAACCCCACCGACGAGCGCACCGAGCGCTATGTCACTGGGAAATTCGGTTAGGCGAGGGTCGATGCGCAGCGTAATGCGTCATTTCCTGGGAAATTCGGCTGAGCGAGGACCCATGCGACAGATCATTTCGTCATTTCCTGGGAAGTTCGGTTAGCCCGTGCAGGAGACGCGCCACCAGTTCCGCGAGGATCTGAAAGAACTCGAGCGGCAGGTCGTCGGCGGCCTGGACCTCGTGACCGGGCAGCTGGACCGGGCCCTGGAGGCGGTCAGCTACCAGGATGTGGAGCTGGCGGCGATCGTCGTCGCCGACGACGACCGGATCGACGGCCGCTACCTGGAGGTCCACCAGGGGATCCTGTCGCTGCTGGCGCGCCAGTCGCCGGTCGCCGGAGATCTGCGGACGGTGGCGGCGCTGCTGCACTGCATCCGCTGCATCGAGCGCATGGGGGACCAGTGCGTCAACATCGCCAAGCTCGTCCCGCTGTCGGGCCACGACTCACCCAAGGACAAGGACATCCTTGACCTGATCGAGCGGATGGGCCAGCTCGCGCGCTCGCAGGTATCGGAGGCCAAGGATGCGCTCAAGACGCGCAACGTCGAGCTCTCCCAGGATCTCGTGCGCCAGGACGCCGCGCTCAACCGCCTCAATCGACAGATCTTCAAGCGGGCGGTCGAGGTCGGAGACGACCTGGAGCTGCGCGAATGGGGGATGTTCATGATCCTCGTCGCCCGGTGTCTGGAACGCGTCGGCGACAACACCGTCGAGATCGCCGAGCAGGTCGTGTTCGTCGTCACCGGCCTGTTCCGGGAGATGGCCGACCAGGGCACCTCGCCGGAGGCAGCTCGGGGGTAGTTCCGCCGCCGCGCCTGCCGCCCCGCCTGCCGCCCCGCCCCGGGCGTCTCGCGGTTGGATGATCGGTGGGCCCAAGATTTGTCCACGGGGCCAATGTCGGGCCTCCGAGCCGTGGCGAAACTTGTGCGTATGAGCGCAAGGCCTCCGCAGATTGTCGCGTTCGGTGGCGGCGGGTTCTCGATGGAGTGGGGCAACCCGCTGCTCGACGACCACGTCCTGTCACTGACCGGCGTCCCGCACCCCAAGGTGTGCTTCCTGCCGACCGCGAGCGGCGACGCCGATCACTACGTCGTCCGTTTCTACCGGGCCTTCCCGGCTTCCCGTTGCGAGCCATCCCACATCTCGCTGTTCCGTCGCGAGACCGGGGTGGGGGATCCTGCCGCCCATCTGCTGGAGCAGGACCTCATCTACGTGGGCGGGGGCAGCCTCGTGTCGCTGATGGGCACCTGGCGCGCTCACGGGCTCGATTCGGTGCTGCACGAGGCGTGGCGGGCCGGGGTCGTCCTGTGCGGCGGCTCGGCCGGCTCCCTGTGCTGGTTCTCGCACGCCGTGTCGGGCTTTCACGAAGGGCCCGCGCGGCGCCTGGAGGGGCTTGGGTTCCTGCCCTGGAGCAACGCCGTGCATTACTCCGACGAACCGGGCCGCCGGACGGCGTACCTCCACGCCGTGGCCGGCGGGATGCCGCCCGGCTATGGGGTCAGCGACGCCGCTGCGCTGCACTTCGTCGGCACCGATCTCAACGAGGTCGTCTCCTCGCGCCCGGAGGCCCGCGCGCGCTACGTGTTCGGCGACGGCGCCGGGCGGGCCACCGAGCGCGAGCTCCCCGTGCGGTACCTCGGGGCGCCCGCGGTCGCCCCGCCGGAGCTGTCAGCGGCCGATGGCCTGAGCAGCCAGGCGCTCGCCGCGTGAGTCAGCAAGCCCGGCGGCCCTGCGCCGAGCGGGCGGCTGCGGCATCCTGGAGGGCAGTGTCCGAGGTGCACTGCGACGATCGGCGCCGGATCCTCGCCATGGGCGGCGGGGGCTTCACGATGCAGGATCGCAGCGCCGCCCTGGACCGGCTCGTGTTGTCGCTGACCGGCAAGCCGGTACCCAAGATCTGCTTCCTGCCGACTGCGAGCGGAGACGGGCGTGAGCAGACGACTCGGTTCCACGAGCGTTTCTCCGGCTGGCCGTGCGAGCCGAGCGTGCTGTCGTTGTTCCACCTCGGCCGCGACCGGATCGATCCCCGCGTCCACCTGCTCGAGCAGGATGTCATCTATGTCGGGGGCGGGTCGATGCGCAACATGCTCGCCGTGTGGCGCGAGCACGGCGTCGACGTGACGATGCGCTCGGCGTGGGAGCGGGGGATCGTGCTGGCGGGGCTGAGCGCGGGCGCGATGTGCTGGTTTGAGGGCGGGATCACGATGAGTGGCGGCGCGCCTGAGGCCGCCCCCGGCCTGGGGCTGGTCCCCGGCAGCCTGTCGGTGCACCTCGACGGCGAGCCCGAGCGGATCCCCGCCTACCGCGAGGCGGTCGGGTCCGGGGCGCTGGCGCCGGGCTATGCGGTCGACGACTGCGCCGCGCTGGTCGTGTGCGGTACGACGGTGGGGGCGTTTGTCAGCTCCCGTCCCGGGGCCCGGGTGATCCGGATCCGCGCCGACGGCGCCGGCGGGACGGCGGAGCATCCGATGACGGTCAAGACCCTGCCCGGCGCTCAGGCCGCCGCGGGCCCGTTGTCGGGCGGCGAGCCCTACGGCGTGTCAGAGCTGCGGGCGCTGCGGGGCGGGCGCCACCGCTGGGATTGAGGGCCACGCCGCCGGCTCTGAGGACCGCGTCGCGGCTCAGCGGGCCGTGCCCGCGGTCGCCTGCCGGCGACGCAGCACGATCAGGCCGCCGGCGACGAGTGCTGCGGCGAGGATCAACACGATCAGCAGCACCGTTGTCGTGCTCTGACCCCCGCCTGACGTCGTCCCCGACCCGCTGAGCGGGTGGCCATCGGCGGCGGCGAGGCGGCCCACCGCGGTGATCGCCGCCTGGGCGAGCGCGGTCGGGGTGCTGCCGGCCGGCCGGGCCAGCTGGTGTGCGGCGCGCGTCACCGGCGCGCGCACGCCCTGCAGGCCGTAGCCGGCTCGCATCACCACGAGCAGTGGTTGGGGGGCGTTGAAGCTGATCTCCTTGTCGAGGAAATCGGCGTAGGACTGGGGCTTTCCGAACAGCTCCGGGATCACCCCGAGGTCGGTGGGGGCGGCGATGAGCGCCACCTTGAGCGGGAAACCGGCCCGGGCGGCGGCGGCGGTCGCGTGGTCAAGCGCGGCGCGGACGGGAGCGGAAACGACCGGACTGTAGGGGTAGAAGACGTTCTGGCCCAGTAGCGCGTCGCTGGCTGGATCCCCATCGGCCAGGGCGGCCGCGGGCACGAGCGCACCGACGAGGACAACGGCGATCAACAGGCGGGCGACGCGGCGGGCCATCGCCGACATTATGCTCAGCGTCCGTGGCCTCCCGGAAGTCGACCAAGTCCCGCAAGCGGCGCAATCCGGCACGCCCGCCCCGGGCGGTCCCCTCGACCCGGCGCGACGAGCGGGCCGAGCGTGCCGCCCAGGCGCGCCAGGAGGTCCGACGCGGCGACCGCCAGCTCGGCCGCGAGGGCGAGCGCCCCGAGAGCCCGTTCGGTGGACTGCCGATCTCCGAGGTGGCGATCTTCGCCGGGATCGTCGGCGCGGTCATCGGCTTTTTCAATGGCGGCGGTCCGGCGCTGATCGTCGGGCTGATCGTCTGCGCGCTGGGCGTGATCGAGATCACCGCCCGCGAGCATTTCTCCGGCTACCGCTCCCACACCGCGCTGCTGGCGGCGATCCCCGCGGTGGCGCTCGAGGCCGGGCTGGTCCTCACGGTCGGGGAGCCCAAGCAGCACGGGCTGCTGCTGCTCATCGTGGTGCCGGTGTTCGCGGTGCTGTTCTGGGCGCTGCGCCGCCGCTTCCTCGTCGCGCGCCAGGCGCGGGTGGCCC
>JBAWFG010000500.1:0-1908 GCA_049591655.1 Solirubrobacteraceae bacterium | reverse complement strand
GACCTCTATGTCGCCCTCGCTGTGTGCGCGCCGGGCGGTCACATGGCCGCGCACCCAAACCTCCATCCCAGGACTGAGCCCCTGTCCGTGCGCGTTCCTGAGAACGGGCGTCACAGTCGGGGTTCTCATGGCTTCAAGAACTCGCCGGTTTCGAGGTTCGCCCCGTAGTAACCGGGAATCTCGGGCAGGCCGTGGGCGAGTGCGTAACGATGGACGGCTCGCCGCGCCGTCTGCCATGCCATCTGCGACCAGGAGGTCACGCCGTCGACGCTGATAACTGGCGTGTTCTGCGCCTGGATGGTCAGTCCACGACACTCCAGGCGCTCCTCTTCGGTCATGGTAATGCCGGTCGGAAACGGGGTGTTCATGGGGTGAACTCGCCCCGCTCAATGTAGCCGTGCCACTGCTCACCGTGATGGCCCGTGACGAGGATGCTGTTACTGGACCCATCGCCGGGCCTCACACTGATCGTGCCATCCTCATGCTCACGGACGGTGTGGTTCACCAGATTGGCGAGCGCGAACCCGTACGACATCGGGACCGCCACCAGCCACTTCACCAGCATCCCATCGGTATCGACCACCTTCCAGTAGTCGCCCGCCGTGATGTCGGACGGCAACCGGCCGAGGAGCACGTCTGGCCCCCTGCTCATCTCACGCCACCTCGTCGTAGGCCGGAAGCCGGGCTCCTACTGACCACGGCGCGCTACCTCGGCGCGTAGCTGCGCGTCGGCCCCCTCCAGATCAGCGATGGCGAGGTCGAGAAGGTCGTGGTCGATCCATCTCCGAAAGGGGTTCCACCAGCGACACAGACGCGCGTTGCGAGCCTTAGTGCGGTAGCACCGAGCAAGGGCTTTGCGGTTGCGCTCGAGCTGTGCGGACGCTCGGTCAGACCACGGTGTCGTTGGGGTTCTCACGCGATGCGCTCCACGTCGGCGAGCGCGGCGTAGAAGGCGACGGCCACCGGGTCAGCGGTGGCGGCTGCATCCTCGATGGGCCGAAGCGCGATGTTGTCCCACGGGCACACAGCCATACCGCCGAACTGGTGCAGGCACGTCGGGCAGTACACAACGGCTCCGAGCTGACGGCGCGTCGGGGTTCTCGCAATCACACGAATTCTCCGTTGGTGATGTGGCCGTGCCAGGGGTTGCCGGGCCACTGGTCGTTGATCGAGGGCGTCACGGTGATGCGGGGTGGCTCGCCGCTGACCTCCCAGCCAAACAGATCGTCAGATCCCGACGCCTTCTCCGTCGTCGCCCACCTGTGACCATTCGGGAGGACGACCACCCACGCCTCGCGCCCATCGCGGTCCTGCTTGGGGTCGCGGTACATCGTGCCGGGCAGCAGTGTGACGACACCATTGACCGCTGTCGCTGCGGCTGCGTCTTCCCAGCTTGGGAACGCTCGCAACGTCACGCCGGGGCTCCCAACGCGCCGCAATCCGCGGAACGCGGGCGCACGGTCATGGTGCCGTCGTCCTGCAGGATGAGAACGTTGCGCGGTGTCCCCGGCAGCCACGCGGCGCGGGCCAGCACCATCACCTGGCGACCGCGCACCTCGTAGACGCGGCCGATCATGTCGCCGGCTCGTCGCATCTCAGAGACCCTCCCCCATGACGATGGCCGGCGTCATCGGGACGTAGCCCGGACCCGGAGCTGGTGGCGGCGGTGGGGGCGGCGGCTCCCAGACGAGGCGGAGCCCGCGGGCGCCGAGCGAGTGGAAGAAGGCCGGCACCACCATGTTGACGAAGTCGGAGAGGTTGCCGACGAAGCCGAGCGACGGGTCGGTGCGGGCCACGTCGAAGAGCGCGAGCGTCTCCGGGGTCACCTTGAGGGTCACCTCGACGGTGTGGGGGCTGCCGAGCGGGCTGCCGTCGCTGCCCTTGCGCCCCTGGCCGACGACGCTGCGG
>JBAWFG010000499.1:0-10393 GCA_049591655.1 Solirubrobacteraceae bacterium | reverse complement strand
ATCGCCGCCGGAGTCCCTGGGTCCCGTGGGCCTGGGCGCTGCTGGTGGCGCTGTTGCTGGCGGGCGGTGGGGTTGCCGCGTACCTGGCGATCCAGGCCAACAAGACCAAGCAGATCATCGTTCCGACGGTGACCGGCGACCAGGTCAACACCGCGCGGACGGTCCTGCAGGGCGACGGCTTTGCGGTGGCGGTCATCAACGTCCCCAACCCCAGGCCGGCCGGAATCGTGATCGGTGAGGCTCCGAACGCCGGCTCCAAAGCCGATAAGGGCTCGACGGTGACGCTGACCGTGTCTCGAGGCCCGGCCAATGTGCCGGTCCCTTCGGTGGAGGGATTGAGCGCCGCCGCCGCCACGCGGCGGCTGCACCGCACCGGGTTGAAGGTCGGCAACGTCATCAGGCGCAGTTCGACCCAGTTCCCGACGGGCCAGGTGATCGGCACCAACCCGGGCGTGGCCACGACGGTGGCGCCGGGAACACTGGTCACGCTGATCGTGTCCTCCGGGCAGCCGCTCAAGACCGTGCCCAACGTCACCGGCGAGACCCAGGCGGCCGCGACCTCGGACCTCACCAAGGCGGGCTTCCAGGTCAACCAGAAGACGCAGCCATCGAGCAGCGCGACCGTCGGCAACGTCACCAGTCAGACCCCGGCCGGCAACGCGACCGCCCCGCAGGGCTCGACGGTGACGATCACCGTCGCCTCGGCGCCGAGCACAACCAATGTGCCCGGGGTGACCGGGGACACGGCCGCAGCGGCGGTGGGTGCGCTGACCGGCGCCGGCTTCAACGTCGTGCAGGTCACCCAGAACGTGTCGGTCGCTTCCCAGGACGGTACGGTGATCAAACAGAACCCGAAGGCGAACGCCACCGCCAAGAAGGGCAGCACGGTGACGATCACGATCGGCCATTACCTGGCCGGAACGAGCACCACGACGAGCACCACGACCACGAGCACGCCGACGACGAGCAGCGCGACGTCGACGACGGCTCCGCCCGCGACGCCCGCCCCTGCCGGATGACCCCGAGTCGTGTCGCAGTGCTGGCAGGGGGCCGCTCCTCCGAGCACGAGGTGTCGATCGCCTCCGGAGCCTCCGTGGCCGACGGCCTGCGCGTCGCCGGCCACGAGGTCGTCGAGATCACGATCGGGCGTGACGGCGTCTGGCGCCGCGACGGCGACAAGGTGACGATCACCCTCGGCGCCCGTCTCCCCGACGTCGACGTGGTCTTCCCCGTGCTCCATGGTCCCTTCGGCGAGGACGGGACCGTCCAGGGGCTGCTGGAGTGCCTCGACATGCCCTACGTGGGGGCCGGCGTGCTCGCCTCCGCGCTGTGCATGGACAAGATCCTGTTCAAGCGCCTGATGGCCCAGGTGGGCATCCCGCAGGTCGACTACCGCGGGCTGCGGGCGACCGACTACGCCACCGATCCGGCGGCGGTGAGCCGCGTCGTGGCCGAGCTCGGCTATCCGCTGTTCATCAAGCCCGCCCGGCTGGGGTCCTCGGTGGGGATCGCACGGGTGGCGGGCCCCGAGGAGTTGGCCGCGGCACTCGACGGGGCGTTCGCGCATGATTCGCTCCTGATCGCCGAGGCGCTTGCCACCGGCCGGGAGATCGAGTGCTCGGTGATGGGCAACGACGATCCGATCGCGTCACAGCCGGGCGAGATCCTGCTGGCCGCGGGCGAGGGCGCCTGGTACGACTACGAGGCCAAGTACACCCCCGGCGGGATGGAGCTGTCCGTGCCCGCCCGGCTCGAGGAGCCGGTCAGCGACCGCGTGCGCGCGCTGGCGGTCCAGGCGTTCACCGCGGCGGGCTGCGTCGGGCTGGCCCGGGCCGACTTCTTCGTCCTGCCCGGAGGCGACGTGCTCGTCAACGAGCTCAACACGATGCCGGGCTTCACCCAGACGAGTGTGTTCGGATCCCTGTTCGCCGCCAGTGGGATCCCGTATCCGGAGCTGCTGGACCGGCTGGTGTTGCTCGCGGTGGAGCGCCACGCCGCCGAGCGCGCCCTCCGGCACTGATCCCGCGCCGCGCCGGGGGGCGAACGTCCTATGTGTAGAGCGCGATCTCGTTGATCGACACCGAGCCGTGTCCGCCGAGGCTCGTGATCCAGACCAGGTAGTAGCGGTATTTCACCCCGCCGGTACTCAGCGGGATCGTCTGCTTGGTGGACACGCTGGTGGCGGCGCCGACCTTGACCCAATGCCCGGCGCCGGGGTCGAACACGTTGGGATTGGGCGCCGTGCGACGGGCGTAGATCGTGACCGCGTAGCCGGGCGTCGTGGTGTCGATGACCAGTGACCCGGCGGCCACTCCGGGCCGCGCATCGACGTACAGTCCGACTCCGGGCTTGCCCAGCGTGTCGTTGACGTAGGTCTGGGTGGTCCAGGCGGTGTTGGGGTTGCCGTCGATGGCGAAGCCGTCGAGCTGCGGGTTCTGGTTCTTGGGGCCGCTGAACGCGTCAGGGTTGTAGTCGATGGCGCACGTGTTGCAGAGCCCGACCTGGTGGGGAGTGGCCTTGGGCGGGGGCTGGGAGAGCGCGCCGGTTCCGTGGTGGGTGTGGGTGCCCAGGAACGCGACGACCGCAACCGCGATGATCGCGACGACCGCACACAGTGCCCCGACCACCAGCGGGCGTCGCGGCCGCAGCGAGAGCGGCAGCCGGCGGCGCGTTCGGGACGGAAGCGTGCGCAGCACGGCCGTGGCCTCGCCGCTGGCGCCACCCGAGCGAGAGGTCTCCATCGCCAGCGCGTCCTCCAGGTCGGCGATCAGCTCCGCGTCATCGGCATAGCGCTCGTCCAGGCGCTTGGCGGTCGCCGTCTCCAGCACCGCAGCCAGCGCCGCCGAGACCTCCGGGCGCTTGAGCTGGACGTCGGGGATCGTTTCCCGCACATGCTTCATCGCCACCGCAACCATGCTCTCGCCGCGGAACGGGACCTCTCCGGTCAGCATCTCGTAGAGCACCACGCCGAGCGAGTACAGATCCGACTGGCCGGTCACGTGCTGGCCGAGCGCCTGCTCGGGCGAGACGTAGTCGGTCGTCCCGAGCACCCGCCCGTCGGCGGTCAGCCCCTCCTCCTCCAACGTGCGGGCGATTCCAAAGTCGGTTACCTTCGCCGAGCCCTCCCGGTCGAGCAGGACGTTCTGGGGTTTGACGTCACGATGGACGATGTGGCGCGCATGGGCGGCCCCGAGGGCCCGGGCGATCTCGATGGCGTAAGCGACCGCCTCGGGGATCGGCAGGCGCCCCAGGCGCCGGATCCGCTCCTTGAGCGTCTCGCCCTCGACGTATTCGAAGACGATGTAGGGGCGTGGGTGGGTGGGGTCCCCGTCCTCGCCGGCATCGATCACGCCGACGATGTGGGGGTGCGAGAGCTGAGCGACGGCGCGAGCCTCACGCCGGAAACGTTCCAGCTGGTCGGAGTCCGAGGCCACCTCCCGGTTCATCAACTTCACCGCCACCTGACGCTCGAGCGTTTCGTCGAGCGCCCGATACACGGTCGACATCCCGCCGGCGGCGATGCGCGCCTCCAATCGGTAGCGGCCGTTCAGGCTGGTTCCCACGAGGGTGCTCATGACGCTGGGGATATTGTGCGCCACGCGGCGCCGTTGTGTCCTCGTTGCGGAGCGAAGACTCTCAGAGGGCCGAGACTCGGCCGGATTGACCCTCGATGCCCAGGCTCGGAACCGTGACCCGGGAGCCACCGGCGGTGACCGACCCGATCGTCATCGTCCCCGGGTGGCGGGCGGACAGCAGCGATGTGGCTCGCTCGGCGTCGGCCGCGGGGACCACGGCGCAGAACCCGCAGCCCATGTTGAAAACCTCCCACATCTCGGCGGCGGAGACGTCGCCGAGGCGGGCGATGAGCTCGAACACGGGCGGCACAGGCAGCGGGTCGGTGATCTCAAAGCCGACCCCATCGCCAAGCCGCAACAGGTTGAGCAGCCCCCCACCGGTGATATGGGCGAGCCCGTGGACGGGGATACCGGACTCCAGCAGCTCCATCACGGCACGCACGTAGATCACCGTCGGCTCCAGCAGCACGTCGGCGACGCTCTGCCCGTGCAACTCGTCCGGCCGGTCCTCGAGCCCCAGCCCGGCCTGCTCGGTCAGTACCCGGCGGGCGAGGGTGAGCCCGTTGGAGTGCACGCCAGAGGCGGGCAGTCCGATCAGGGCATCGCCGGGAGCGCACGCACTGCCGTCGATGATCCGGTCCAGGGCGACGGTTCCGAACGCGGAGCCGACGAGATCGAAGCCGTACGGGGACGGGTGCCCGCGGATGACCTCCGGGAGCTGGCAGACCTCGCCGCCGGGGATCTCCACGCCCGCATCCTCGGCGCCGGCCCGCAGGCCCTCGGCGAGCTCGGCCAGCAGGGCGGGGTCGGCCTGCTCGACCGCGAGGTAGTCGAGCAGCGCCACCGGTTGTGCGCCGACGCAGATGAGGTCGTTGACGTTCATCGCCACGCAGTCGATCCCGATCGTCGAGAAGCGCCGGGCCTGTTCGGCGACGATCACCTTGGAGCCGACGCTGTCGGTGGCCAGGGCAATCCCCAGCCCGGGGGCGATCCTCAGCACGCTGGCGTAGTGGCCGGGCAGCGGGACCGACAGCCGCTCGCGGCCGGTGTCGATCGACTGCAGGATCGAAACGAGCGCTGAGACGCCCTGGTCGGCCTGCCGGGTGTCAACACCGGCTTGTGCGTATGCGTCGGTCACGCCGCCATTGTCGTACATAACGCGGACCGTCAGCGCGGCTGCGGGCCGGTGGCGATCCGGCGCAGGACGAGCGCCGCCAGCGCAAGGCGATAGAGGGCATAGGGCGCCAGTGACCGGTCGCGCTCGACCTGGGAGATCAGCCAGGTGGAGCCCAGCGTGGACGCGAACGATGCCGCGGCGCCGACCGCGAGGGGAGCCGCCCCGCGGGCAGGCAGCCCCCGGCGCACGAGCCGGACTGTCTTGAGCAGCGTCGCCCCGGCGATCACGGGCAGCGCGACGTGGCGCGACAGCCGGTTGGCATCCTCACGCGTGAACCCCCGCAGGCGGGCGGCGGCGAGCGTCGCCCCGTTGCGTGAGACGCCGGGAATGAGCGCGCACGCCTGGGCGATCCCGAGCCACACGGCGTCGACGGCGCCCGCATCACGGGAGCCGCGGGTCTGCGGGGACCGGTCCGCCCACACCATCGCCAGCGAGCCGCAGATGAGCCCCACCGCGATCGTCGCCGGGGTTCCCAGTCGCCGTTCGATCGGCCGTTCCAGGGTGAAGCCGACGATCGCCGGCGGGGCGAACGAGAGCCCGATCAGCCCGGCTCGCCGCATCGACATGCCCTGCACTGCGTCGTTGACCTCCGTGCGCAGCGTGATCAGCAGCGCAGCGGCGGTCCCGGCGTGCAGCGCCACCTCGAAGGCCTTGCGCAGTTCCGGGTCAACGAGCTCATAATCCCAGCGCGCCAGCCAGGGGATGAGCGTCACATGGCCCGAGGAGGAGATCGGCAGCAGCTCGGCGGGCCCGTGCAGGATGCCGAGGATCAGCGCCTGTGCGAGCGGCAGGTCCTTCGGTGCTGGCGCCGCGGCGGCTCCGGAGTCAGTCTGAGACGACATCGGTCGCCGGCTCGGACGGGCGACCGCCCCCGCCACCCGGGCGGCGACGCCGGACGATCAGGTACACGATCGCGGCGACGAGGATCACGACGGCGGCGTAGTCGACGTACTCCAGGTGATGACGCCATGCCTGCCAGTTGCTACCGACCGCCTGGCCGAGGATGCCCAGGGCCCCGATCCAGATCAGCGAGCCGATCGCCGCGTACGCGATGAACCGCGGATACGGCATCCGGGCCACCCCGGCCGCGTAGGGGAACACGGCGCGGATGAAGGGCAGCAGGCGTGAGACGATGATCACCGGCGCGCCGTAGCGCCCAAACCAACGATGGGCGCGGTCCAGGCTCGCCATGTTGACGTGCAGCTTGTTGCCGTGAGTCTCGATCAGCTCGCGCCGGCCGTAGTAGCCGATCGCATAGGCGATGCTGGCCCCCAGCAGGTCCCCGACCCACCCGGCGAGGATGATCCCGACGAGCGTGAGGTTGCCGCGGAACACGTCGAAGCCGGCGAACAGCATCGTTGGCTCTGTCCCGGGTACCCCGATCACGCCCGAAGTGAGGGTCAGCAGGGCGACGCCGGCCAGGCCGAGATCGGCGATCAGATTGGTGGCGAGGGTGACCAGCGAGTCGGTCACTGAGGCCGTGAGCAGAAGCACGACGAGCAAGCGTAGCGGCCGGGCGGCGACCCGCACACGCGGTAGGGTGAGCGCGATGGCCGTCCCGCTGTTCGACACCGAGTCGCCGCTGGCTCCGCTACGTCCCGCGATCATCGAGCGCGTCGCCGAGGTGATCGCCGCCGGCCGTTTCGTGCTCGGGCCCGAGGTGACGGCGTTCGAGCAGGAGTTCGCCGCCTACCTGGGCGTCGGGCACGTGATCGGCGTCGCCAACGGGACCGATGCGATCACGATCGGCCTGCGGGCCCTCGGCGTGGCCCCCGGCGACGACGTCGTGGTGCCGTCGTTCACCTTCTACGCCAGCGCCGAGGCGATCGCCAACGCGGGCGCGCGCCCGGTGTTCTGCGATGTCGATTTCGCCACCCGCAACGTCACCGTCGAGACGGTCCGGGCCGCGATGACCCCGCGCACGACCGCGATTCTCGCCGTCGACCTGTTCGGCCTCCCGGCGCCCGTGCCCGAGCTGCGCCAGCTCGGCGTCCCGGTGCTGGAGGATGCCGCCCAGGCCGCCGGCGCCCGTCTCGGAGAGCGGATGGCCGGAGCCCTGGGCGATGCCGCCACCTTCTCCTTCTATCCGTCCAAGAACCTCGGCGCGTTCGGGGACGGGGGCGCGATTGCCACCGACGACGCCGGCGTTGCCGAGCTCGCCCGGGCGCTGCGCTTCCACGGCTCCAAGGACAAGCAGAGCTTCGAGTACGTCGGCTACAACTCACGCCTGGATGAGATCCAGGCGGCGATCCTGCGGATCCTGCTGCGCGAGCTCGACGGGTGGTGTGACGGCCGCCGGGCGGCCGCCGCGGCCTACCGCGAGGCGGGCCTCGGCGATCACGTCTCGATCCCGGAGGTCGCCGGCGACGTCGATCCCGCCTGGCATCTGTACGTCGTCACCCATCCCCGGGCCGATGAGCTGCTGGCGGCGCTCGGCGCCGCCGGGGTTCAGGCCCGCGGCTACTACCGCCGGCCGCTGCACCGGCAGCCGGCGATGACGCCGTTCACGGAGGGCCTCGGTCCGCTGCCGGCCACCGAGGAGCTGGCGGCGACCAACATCGCGCTGCCGATCAGCCCGGTGCTGGGCGCTGATCAGGCCCGTGAGGTCGTGGCGGCGATTGCCGCCGCGGCCTAGATCAACCATCTAATCGTCTGAGGAGGCGAGCGGTGCGCGTCTGGGTTGACCTGACCAATTCACCCCATGTCCTGGTGATGGCTCCGGTGATACGGACGCTGCGCGAGCGGGGCCATACGGTGGACGTGACCGCCCGGGATTTCGCCCAGACCCTGGCGCTGTGTGAGCGACTCGGGGTCGACCACACCCCGATCGGCCACCACCGCGGGGCGGGATTGGCCGGCAAGGCACGGGGTCTGGCGTCACGCTCGACCGCGTTGTATCGCTGGGCCCGCCGGCGCGGGTTCGATCTCGCCATCGGCCACGGGTCCAACGACATCACCGTTGCCGCCGCGCTGCTGAGGATCCCGTCCGCGACGACGTTCGACTACGAATGGGCGACCGTCCAGCACAACGTCAACTGCCGGCTCGCGCGGGCGGTGGTCGTGCCGGAGGTGATCCCGCCCGATCGCCTGTATCGCTACGGCGCGCGCGGCAAGCTCGGCCGCTACCCGGGTCTCAAGGAGGAGTATTACCTCGCCGACTTTGAGCCCGACCCGGCCGTCCTGGACGAGTTGAGCCTCGATCGATCACTGCCGATCTCCGTGGTGCGCACCCCGCCGGCGGTGTCGCTGTATCACCGGTTCGAGAACGACCTGTTCGCCGCGGTGCTCCAACGTCTGCGGGGAACCCAGGCCGTCGTGTTGCCTCGCACGCCGGAACAGCGCGCCGAGTTGGAGGCGGCCGGCGGGTTCGTGCTCCCGGCGCGGGCGATCGACGCCCAGTCGCTGATCGCCTACGCGGACCTTGTCGTCTCGGCAGGTGGGACGATGAACCGGGAGGCGGTGGCGCTCGGAACCCCGGTGTTCTCGGTGTTCGGAGGGCGGCTGGGGGCGGTCGACGAGCAGCTGATCGCCGAAGGCCGGTTGCGGCGGCTTGACAGTGCCGACCAGGTGGCGCCGGTCAAGCGCACCGATGCGGCGACCGGGACAGATCGGATCCGCCGTGACCCCGGCGTGCTCACCGACCTGCTCTGCGCGCCGGCCGCAGGCGTCTCAACGCAGCGCTAACCCGACCTGCCCCGGGGACCGGCGCGGCTCCAACACAGCGCTAACACGGGGGTCCGTATCGAGCTCGCGGCGCCCAGCCCGGCTGGTACCGTCACAGGCTCCTCGTGCCTGACACCACGCTAGAGACGCCGGACGCCCTCGCTTTGAAGGGCAATTCCGACCCGGGAGCGGGCGGGTCGACGCGTACCCGCAAGCGGCCGGGCCCGTTCGCCACGGCATGGCTCGTGGGACTGGGGCTTCTCGTTGCGGCCGAGCTGTTGCTGCGGTGGGCCAGCACCCGTCCGGGCTATGACCCCTACGGCTGGCTGGACTGGGGCTATCAGACGCTGCACGGGCGCCTTGACCTGGGTGGTGCGCCCTCGTGGAAGCCGTTCAGCTACATCCCCAATGTCGTCTACGCGCTGGCGGGCCATTACGCGCTGCATCTGTGGATGATCACCGCGGTGGCGGTCTCGCTCGCCGGGGCGGTGTTCGCCGGACACATCGCCTACCGCCTCACGTCCCGCGACCGCCGCGGGGAGCTGCCGCGCGGGCGCTTCGACTGGCCGGCCATCGCCGCCGCGGTCGTGGCCGGCGCTGCCGTCCTCGGGATCCAGGACGGGAGCCTCTCCTCGCCGGGGTCGATGAGCTATTTCCACTACGTCCTCAGCGCCCAGTCGGACTCGATGATCGTCACCTTCTGCCTGGCCGCGATCGACATGATGCTCGCCCGGCGCCTGGCGTGGGCTTGGTGGCTGGCCGTGTATGCGGGGCTGGGCCGACCGGAGGTGTTCGCGTTCACCGGCCTGTACGGGCTGTGGATCCTCTGGCGCAAGCCGAACATGCGCTGGATGGTCATCGCCGGGGCCCTGATCACCGTGTTCTTCTGGTTCGGGGTTCCGACGATCACCAACGGCAAGCCGAATGTCGCCGGCCAGCTTGCGCTCAAATCACCGCGCGAGCTGCACAAGAACAAGATCCTGGGCACGATCGGTCGCTTCACCGGTCTGAACTTCATCCTGGTGGAGGTCGCAGCGCTCGTCGCTGTGATCCTTGCCGTGCTGCGGCGCGATCGCGCCGTGCTGCTCGTGGCCGGCGCGGCCGTGCTGTGGGTGATCGTCGAGATCGCATTCGTGCTGCACGGCTTCCCGGGCGTCCAGCGTTACGTGTTCGAAGCCGGGGCCGTGGTCGGAGTTCTCGCCGGGGTTGCTGTCGGCTGGCTGGCACTCGACGCGCGCCGCTTTCACCCGTCGCTTCCCCGCTGGCTGGGGATCCCGCTCGCCGTCGTGTTCGTGCTCGCCTGCCTCCCGCACGCCCGCGCGTTGGCCAGCCGTGAACACCGGGACATCGTGCATGAGCGCTCGCGCACCACGCGGATCCTCCAGCTGGGGTCGTTCATCAATGCGCTCGGCGGCCCGCGCCGGATCGAGGCCTGCGGCGGCGCACTGCTCAACGTCGAGTACGTCAGCATCATGGGCTGGTATCTGCACGTCAACACCGGTCAGGTCGCCTACCAGCCGCTCAAGGTGCTCAAGCGCTCAAACCCGGTGATCTACTTCATCCTGTTGCCCAACGGCTGGGCCGCCAAGCCGCTGCGTCCGCAGAACGCAAAGGTCGCCGGGTGTGCCTCCCTCAACGCCCTCTACGTGCCCACCGCGCACCATCCCGGCGGCGTTCTCATCCGCAAGTAGCCGCGCGCCGTCATCGGCCGCAACCGCTGTTCCTTAGCGGTGCTTCACATTCCTGGGACTAGAATTCCCGGCCGCATGCGCCGACGGATCAGATCCGCGGCCCTTCCCGTCCACCGCCACGCGCTGCCGCAACTGCTGGTGGATGGGCTCCTGGTCGCGCTCGCATACTTTCTCGCGTTCCGCCTGCGCTTTGAGGATGGGCTCGGCGGGCTCAACCAGCGCTGGGGTCATCTGCTGAGCGCCTCGATCGTCGGCGTCGTCGTGGCAACGCTGCTGGCGCTGGCGGC
>JBAWFG010000498.1:0-9757 GCA_049591655.1 Solirubrobacteraceae bacterium | reverse complement strand
AGCCCGAGTTGAGAATCGCCGAGCGGATCCGGTCACGTGAGTCCCGCAGCTCGCCGCCGAGCGACAGCTCGCCGAACACCGCGTAGCCCGCCAGTGCGGCGGCCGGCACCTGCCCGCTGGCGGCCAGCAGGGCGAGCGCCAGGGCGGTGTCGAAGCCCGGGCCCGCCTTACGCAGCGATGCGGGCGCCAGGTTGGCGGTGATCCGGCCGTCGGGGAAGGTGAAGCCCGAGTTGAGAATCGCCGAGCGGATCCGGTCACGTGATTCCCGCACCGCGGTGTCGCCGAGGCCGACGACGGTGAACGCCGGCAGCCCCCGGCGGATGTCGGCCTCGACCCACACCTGGCGCGGGCTGACCCCGTCGATCGTGAAGGTCATGACCCGGGCCAGCATGCCCGATGACGCTACGCCGAAAGGTGTGACCTGTGGGTGCCCACTCGTGCCAATTCTGTGTCAATTTGCAGGCGTTTATTTGGCACGAAGTTGGCACATGTCGTCACCCACACGTGACGGTTTTCGGCGTAGCGTGGTCCGGCATGAGCACCCCTCTCGGCGATCGCATCGGACGCACCGGCGAGCAGTTGGCCGCCGAGCATCTGAGCCGTCTCGGCTATGAGATCGTGGAGCGCAACTACCGGACTCGGTGGGGCGAGCTCGACATCGTGGCTCGCCGAGGCGACACCCTGGCGTTCTGCGAGGTCAAGACACGGCGGCGTGGCGGGGTGGCCGGCGGGGCGCTGGAGGCTGTGGGGCCACGCAAGCAGCTCCAGGTGCGACGGATGGCGGGACGGTGGCTGGTGGAACGGCGGGACCGGCCGTATGCGGAGGTGATCCGCTTTGACGCGATCGGCGTCACCGTCGACGCCAGCGGACAGCTGATCAACCTGGAGCACCTGGAGGGCGCGTTCTGATGGGCCGGCCACCGCACGCGACGCGGCGGCCGGCCCGGGTTGCCGTGGTCAGCTGCCGATCTTCACGGTCTCGCTCACCGCCTGAGCGGTGAAGGCGCTGGAGCGACGCGAGGCGGCGGTGACCTTCAGCCGCCGCTGGCTCCGGCAGCCGCTGGGGATGGCGAGATGCGCGGCGAAGCGGTGGCGACGCACCGACACGGTTCCGTGCACGGTCGAGGCGCCGCAGGCGGCGGAGACCGCGATGCGCCCGCTGAATGTGGGCAGCGTGGTTCCCGTGACCGACACGCCGTGACGCCGGGAAGCGGTGATCCGGCCGAGCTTGAGCTTGGGCGAGACCGCCGCCACGGGGTGACCGACGGTCAGGCTCGTGGAGAGCGCGCCGTCGACCTCGCTGTCGTTTGGCCCCTCCAGCCATGAACAGATCACATACGTTCCGGTCGGCTGCTTGGTCGTGACCGTGGTCGTCGACGGGCCGCCGAAAACCGTCGTAATCGCGAACGCCTGGAGCACCGTCGCTGACGGGGACTGCTGGCGGTCCAGCTCAAAGCTGGACGCACACGGCATGCCGCCGGCCTTCCTCAGCACCGACAGCAGGCTGAGCGACTGGTCGGTCTGGGTCGTGTAGCTGACCGGGAACACGACGCCCGGCGACAGCGGCTTTCCAAGCGCCACCGAGAACTGGGTCACCTGCGGGTGACGGGCGGCGAATGAGACGGTCGAGGGCGCGGCGATCGCCTGATCAGCGCTGCCCTGGGGCTGCTCCAGCCAGGCGCAGACCTGGAACGCGGTCGGGGTCGCCGGCTTATAGGAGGCCAGCTGCTGGTAGGGCTGCCCGGCGGGCACCGTCTCGGCCCCGGGGCCGAAGATCGTCGTGTCCTGGGACCCGACCGCGGCAACGTCGTCCTGGTAGCTGCTCTGGCAGGCCAGGCCGCCGGCGGGACGGACGACGGCCTCGATCTCGGCCGTCGCGGCGGTGGCGTTGGTGCCGGAGAACGACAGATCGACCGGAACCGCCTGCTCGGGCGTGGCCGTCTGGTTGCTGACCGTGATGCTCGATGTAGTCGCCGCCATCGCCGGGGAGGCGAGGCAGCCGATCGCGGCCGTCGTCACGACAGCCGTCAGCGTGCCCCCGCGCAGCATGCGCGGGAGGAGATTTGCCCACATGGAAAGGCTCCCCCTCTGCGTTGGTTCCCGGGTGCGTGCGGCACCCGGCACCCTCAGTTAAACGGGTCAGCCGAGGGCGAGTTGCTGATATGCCGTCGATTGAAACGACAATCGGTGCAACGGGGACACTCCGAGGCGCTCGATCGCCTCCCGGTGTTCCGGGGTGGAGTATCCGACGTGGGTCGCGAACTCCCAGCCGGGGTGGGTGGCATCGGCGCGGCGCATGTAGCGATCCCGGGTCTCCTTGGCGAGCACCGAGGCGGCGGCGATCGCCGCACTCTTGGCATCGCCGCCGATCACGGCCTGCTGCTGGTGGCCGAGTCCGGACACCGGGAACCCGTCGCTGAGGCAGATGCAGCCGTCAACGGCGACCTGGGCCAGCGCATCGCGCAGCGCCGCCAGATTGGTCTTGTGCAGGCCACGGGCGTCGATGCCCGGCGCACAGCGGGTGACGATCGCCGCCTTGGCGGCGATGCTGAGGATCACCGGATAGAGCGCCGCACGGCCCTCGGCGGTGTGCTGCTTGGAATCGTTGAGCGCACCCAGCGCCCGGGCCTGAGCGGGCCCGATCCGTTCCAGGTCGAGCAGGACCGCCGCGGCGACGAGCGGCCCCGCCAGGCAGCCGCGTCCGGCCTCGTCGGCCCCGGCGACGAATCGCGGTCCCAGACCGCGGTCGAAGCTGAGCAGGCGCCGGCCCGGGCGCTTGACGCGCCGGCGCGGAGCCTTAGAGCGTGCCGATGCGGTCAGGGGGCCAGTAGGTGAAGAAGGCGACGCCGATGATCCATTTGTCAGGGACGGGTCCCCAGAAGCGGCTGTCGTCAGAGAGGCCACGGTTGTCCCCCATCATGAAGTAATGACCGGGCGGAACCGTGATCGTCTTCGGGAAATCGCAGGAACTTCCGGGCCCGCATGGCTCGATGTAGCTGTCCTTCTCCCGGACGCCGTTGCGGATGACGTGACCGGCGACAATCGAGATCCGGTCCCCGGGTCCGGCGACCACGCGCTTGATGAACGTCTGCGACGACTCCTGGGCGGTCGGCTGGTCGCAGGCGGCCCGCTGTCCGGTCCCCTGCTGAGTGTCACCGCACACCGGGTTGTCAAAGTCGGCCCCATGGGGCGGGTGGAAGACGACGACGTCGCCGATGCTCGGGGTCGTGTTGAGGCGATTGGTGAGCACCCGCTGGCCGGGGATCAGGGTCGGCACCATCGACGGGCTCGGAATCCGATAGGGCTTGACGACGAACGCCTGGATGAGGACCGCCAGGCCGATGGCCACGGCGACCGTCAGCACGAGCTCGATCAGCGAGCCCAGTGGCGATTTGCGTTTTTTGCGGGAGGCGGCCATCGGACTGCCTACAGGAGGCCGATCCGGTCCGGGGGCCAGTAGGTGAGAAAGGCACGGCCGATCAGCCACGCACGTGGGACCGGGCCCCAGAAGCGGCTGTCGAGCGAGTCAGGCCGGTTGTCGCCCATCATGTAGTAGTCGCCCTTGGGGATCGTGATCGTCTGTGGGAAGTTGCACTCTCCCCCGCCGAGGCACGGGATCGTGTAGGCGTCAGACTCCGGCTTGCCGTTGCGGATCACGTGGCCGTCGCGGATCGAGAGCCGGTCACCCGGCAGCCCGACGACCCGCTTGACATAGGTCTGGGTGGATTCCCGCGTCTGTGGCGCGTCGCAGGCGGCCTGCCCGTCCTGGCCGACCGTGTTCTCCCCCTGGGCCGCATTGGCACACGACTCGCTGGCCGGCGGGTGGAACACGTAGATGTTGCCGATCTTGGGCGAGGCGAAGTGCGTCCCCACCCGATCGACCAGGATGCGCTGGCTGACCCGCAGCGTCGGCAGCATCGAGGTGCTGGGAATCTCGTAGGGCTTGACGATGAACGCCTGGATCGCCAGGGCCAGACCCAGCGCGACTGCGACGATTCCGACCAGTTCCGCCGCCGAACGGGCCAGCGGCTTCTTGGTCTTCGTCACACCTACTCGTCGCTGGCGGCCGGGGCTTCCTCGCCGGTGGCCTGTGCCGTGCTGTCCTGCGCGGCGGGCTGTGATTCGGCGGGAGCCGACGCTTCGGCGGCCTCGGCGGCGGGCACCTCGGCGACCGTCTCCTCGGCGGTGGCGCCCTCGGCGTCGGTGGCCTCCAGCTCGCCGTCGGTCTCCGGCCCGTAGAGCAGCTCGCGCTCGACAGCGACCTCGGGGCCGACGGAGCGGCGCTCGCGAACGCGGGCGCGCTTGCCGATGCGGTCACGCAGGTAGTAGAGCTTCGCCCGGCGCACGTCACCGCGGGCGGCGACCTCGATGCGCTCGATCTTGGGCGAGTGCAGCGGGAACGTGCGCTCGACGCCGACTCCGAAGGACTGCTTGCGGACGGTGAAGGTCTCACGGGCGCCGTGGCCCTGGCGCTTGATGACGACACCCTCGAACACCTGGGTGCGTCGTCGAGTGCCCTCGATGACCTGGAAGTGGACGCGCAGGCGATCCCCTGCGTCAAAGGAGGGAACGCGGCGGAGCTGCGATCGCTCCAGGCTTTCGATAACTGTGCTCATAAGAAGAAGATGATGCCCGCTGGTCGCATGGCCATCGGAGCTGGGGCGGGCAGTTGCCAGGCCGGTGCCCGCGCGGTGCGCGGCGCCAAGCCATGCGGCGGCTTATGGTAGCGAACCGCTGACGGAGGCGATGTTGGCCGTCGGCTAAGAGGTCACGCCCGGGCCGCCACGTGAGGTCACGCCCGGACCGCCACGTGACGCTGCCGCCCGCAGCCGGCTCTGGGCCAGCCGCCACTCAGAGATCCGGGCGTGGTGGCCCGACAGGAGCACGTCGGGCACCCGCCACCCGCGGTAGTCGGCGGGGCGGGTGTAGTGCGGGTACTCAGGGCCGCCCTCCAGCGCCGTGCTGAAGGACTCCTCCACCGCCGAGCGCTCGTCCCCCAGCGAGCCGGGGAGCTTGCGCAGGACCGCGTCGCAGACGACCATCGCTGCCAGCTCACCGCCCGCCAGCACGTAGCGGCCGATCGAGATCCGCTCGGTGGCGAAGTGCTCGACGATCCGTTCGTCAAACCCCTCATAGCGCCCGGAGAGCAGGGTCAGGGCGGGCTCGGCGGCCAGCTCGTCGACGAGCACGTCGTCGAGCACCCGCCCGCCGGGCTCCAGCGCGATGACCCGGCGCCGCGACGGGAGCTCGACGGGATCGATCCCATAGCGGGCGCGTAGCGCCGCTTCCACAACATCGACGCGCAGGACCATGCCCGCCCCGCCGCCGAACGGCGTGTCGTCGACCTGGCGGCCGCTGAGCGGCGTGTGGTCCCGGTAGTTGATGCGGTGCAGTTGGTGGCCGGCGGCGCGCGCGTTGACGACGTGGCGCTGGGAGGCGAACCAGTCAAAGGACTCCGGGAACAGGGTGAAGACATCGATCTCCATCACGCCTCCCCCAGGAACGCGAGGTCGACGTCGATCACGCCGGCCTCGACGTCGACGGTCCGCACCGCGTCGCCGACGAGCGGCACCAGCAGCGCCGGGCCGTCCGGGTCGGCTGAGCGGGAGACCTCCAGCACCTCGCATGACGGCAGTGCCAGCAGCCGCGTGACGACGCCGACGCTCCGCTCACCGTCGTGCACCGTGCAGCCCTCCAGATCGGTCGCCCACCATTCGTCCTCCTCCAGGGGCGGCGCGGCCTCGCGGGGGGCGCGGATCTCCGTGCCGCGCAGCGCCTCGGCGGCCTCCCGGCTGGCGTGGCCCGTGAAGCGAAGAATGACGCGGCGCTCGTGACCGGCGAGACGGTCGATCTCCAGCTCGGCGTCACCGACCTGGACGGTGGCTCCGAGCGACAGCAGCCCGGGGACCGGATCGTTGACGTGGAAGCTCCCATCGAGGCCGTGCGGACGCCCGACGGCGCCGGCGCGCAACCAGTGGCGGGCGTCGCCCATGTCGGGAGCGGAGTCCCTCAGACGTCGACGATGTCGACGAACACGCGGCGCTGTTCCTTGACCGCCGCGGCCTTGATGACCGAGCGCAGGGCCATCGCCGTCCGGCCGCCACGGCCGATCACGCTGCCGTAATCGTCCTGGCCGACCGACAGCTCCAGCACGGTGGTGCCGTCGCCCTCCCGGACCTCGGTGACCGTCACCTGATCGGGATGCTCGACCAGCCCTCTGGCCAGGTACTCGAGCAGTTCCTTCACAGCAGCTCGAGTCAGCTGATGCCCTGAGTGCGCAGGATCTTGCGGACGCTCTCGGAGGGCTGGGCCCCGCGGGAGATCCAGTCGCGGATGCGCTCCTCGTTGAGGACGATCGTCGACGGGTTCGTCTGCGCGTTGTATTGACCGACGGTCTCGATCACGCGACCGTCGCGCTTGGAGCGCTGGTCGGCGACGACGACGCGCCAGATGGGGTTCTTGCGTCCCCCGATGCGAGTGAGTCTCATTCGGACAGCCATAAGCTGCGCTGAGGTTAGCGTGCCCGCGGAGATAGCGCGTGGCGCCTGGGCAAATCGGCCCTCAACGCGCGTTGCGCATGAGCGCACCGAGGTCGGGCATCCGCCCCTGCGAGACCTGGCGCATGACCTTGCGCATCTGCTCGAACTGCTTGATGAGCTGCTTGACCGCCTGCACGTTGGTGCCCGATCCGCGGGCGATGCGCAGCCGCTGAGAGCCCTTGATGAGCTCCGGGTGGCGGCGCTCCTGCGGGGTCATCGAGAGGATGATCGCCTGCAGGCGATCGAACTCGCGCTCGTCGAGCTTGACCCCGCGCAGCTCCTTGCCGACGCCGGGGATCATCCCCAGCAGCGACTGCAGCGGCCCAAGCTTGCGGATCTGACGCATCTGGTCCAGGAAGTCGTCGAGCCCGAACTCCTGCTTGCGCAGCTTGCGCTCCAGCTCGGCCGCCTGCTCCTCGTCGAAGTTGCCCTGCGCCTTCTCGATCAGGGTCATGACGTCGCCCATCCCGAGGATCCGCTGCGACATCCGGTCAGGGTGGAAGCGCTCGAACTGATCGAGCTTCTCGCCGGTGGAGGCGAACAGGATCGGCTTGCCGGTGACCGCCTTGACCGACAGCGCGGCGCCGCCGCGGGCATCACCGTCGAGCTTGGACATCACGACGCCGTCGAAGTCGACGACCGCGGCGAACTGCTCGGCGACGTTGACCGCGTCCTGGCCGGTCATGGCGTCGACGACGAGCAGGATGTCGTGGGGGTTGATCGCCTTCTTGATCTCGGCCAGCTCGGTCATCAGCTCGGTGTCGACGTGCAGGCGCCCGCTCGTGTCGACGATCAGGACGTCCTTGCCCTCCGACCGGGCGCGGTCGGCCGCCCACTTGGCGATCTGGACCGGGTTGCGATCGGTGCCCTGCTCATAGACGTCGACGCCGGCCTGGGCGCCGACCTTGACCAGCTGGTCCACGGCGGCGGGCCGGTAGACGTCGCAGGCGGCAACGGCGACCGACGAGCCACCCTCGCGCAGGTAGCGGGCGAGCTTGCCGGTGGCGGTCGTCTTGCCGGAGCCCTGCAGGCCGGCCATCAGCACGATCGTCGGGGGACTGGACGAGAACGCCAGTTCCCGGGCGGCCCCGCCCATCAGCTCGGTGAGTTCGTCGGAGACGATCTTGACCACCTGCTGGCCGGGGTTGAGCTGGCCGATGATGTCGGCCCCCAGCGCCCGTTCCTTGACCGCCGTCGTGAAGCTCTTGACGACCTTGAAGTTGACGTCGGCCTCCAGCAGCGCCAGGCGGATCTCCCGCATCGCGGCGTTGATGTCGTCCTCGGTCAGCGTGCCCCGACCGCGCACGTCGGCGAGGGTGGCCTGGAGCTTCTCTGCGAGCGAGTCGAACATCGTGCGATCAGTCTACGAGCGTCGGGGCGCGGGCGGGCGGTCCGCGCCGGGGACCGGCTCAGCCGGCGGAGACGAGCGCGCGGGCGAACTCGGCCGGGTCAAACGGCCGCAGGTCCTCCAGCTGCTCCCCCACCCCGATCAGCTTGACCGGGATCTGCAGCTCGTTGGCGATCGCCAGGGCGATCCCGCCCTTGGCGGTGCCGTCGAGCTTGGTCAACACCAGGCCCGAGACGTCGATCGCCTCCGAGAACGCCTGGGCCTGGCGCAGGCCGTTCTGGCCGGTGGTGGCGTCGACGGTGAGCAGCGTCTCGTGCGGCGCCTCGGGGATCTGCTTGGCGATCACCCGCCGGACCTTGGCCAGCTCGGCCATCAGGTTGTCCTGGGTGTGTAGACGCCCGGCGGTGTCGATCAGGATCACGTCGGCGCCGTCGCGCACCCCGGCGGCGATGGCGTCATAGGCAACCGAGGCCGAGTCGGCGCCGAGCCCACCCTTGACGAACCCAACCTGGGCGCGCTGCGCCCACTGCTCCAGCTGCTCCACGGCGGCGGCCCGGAAGGTGTCGCCGGCGGCAAGCACGACCTTCTGGCCGAGCTCACGGCTGAGATGCCAGGCGAGCTTGCCGAGCGTCGTCGTCTTGCCGGTGCCGTTGACCCCGGCGACGAGGATGACGGTCGGCTGGGCGCGCAGGTCGATTGTGTCGGTCCCGGTGCGCGCGATCTCGGTGAGCAGCTCGACGAGCCGGTCAGACAGCTCCTGGCCGCCGGTGAGCTTGCTCTCGGCCGCCTCGGACTCGAGTTGGGAGACGACCTTGGCGGTGGTCTGCGCGCCGACGTCGGCGTAGATCAGCGCCTCCTCCAGGCGTTCCCACGTCTCCTCGCTGAGATCCTCGAACAGCGTCGCCTGAATCTCGGTCTGCAGGGCCTGGCGCGTCTTGCGCAGACTGTCGCGCAGCCGGCGGAAGCGGCCGACCCGGCGCTCGGGTTCCTCGGCCCCGGCCTCCGCCGGTGGCGCCCCGTCGATGATGAACAGCTCCCGCCAATCGCGTGCCATGACGGCGGCGACGTTATCAGCGGCGGGCGAAGCGCTTCGCGCTTCGCTTGCGAGTTTCGCCTGCGGCGAAACTCGGGGGCCTCAGGCGGCGGCCTCGACGGCCGACAGCCGCCGGGAAATGACCTTGGAGATGCCGTCAGCGCTCATCGACACCCCGTAGAGGGAATCGGCGGCCTCCATGGTGCGCTTCTGGTGGGTGACGACGATGAACTGGGCGCGGCTTGAGTACTGGCGCAGCAGCGTCAGGAAGCGGTCGATGTTGAGGTCGTCGAGCGCCGCCTCGACCTCGTCGAGGATGTAGAACGGGCACGGCCGGGCGAGGAACACCGCAAACAGGAACGCCAGCGCGGTCATCGACTTCTCCCCGCCGGAGAGCAGCGACAGACGCTTGGGGTCCTTGCCGGCAGGTGTGATCTCGATCTCGACTCCCAGCAGGTCCTCTTCGGTCCGCTCCTCGGCCTCCGATGCGGACTCCTCGTCGCCGCCCTCGCCGTCGCCGGACTCATCCTCACCGGCCTTCTCACCGCCGATCACCCGGGCCGGGCGCGCCGCGCCGTCACCGTCGGCGACGAGCCGCAGGCGGCCCTTGCCGCCGGGGAACAGCTGCGCGGCGAGCTCCTCAAACCCGGCCGCGGTGGCCGCGAAGGTCTGCTCGAACGTCGTCCGGATCTGACGGTCGGTGTCGGCGATCAGCTTCTCCAGCTCCCGCAGGGCGGTCTCCAGATCGGCGCGCTGGGTCTCCAGCTCCTCGACGTGAGCCACCGCCTCGGCGTACTCCTCCTGCGCCAGCGGGTTGACCGGGCCAAGCTGCTCACG
>JBAWFG010000497.1:0-2565 GCA_049591655.1 Solirubrobacteraceae bacterium | reverse complement strand
TCGCATACTTTCTCGCGTTCCGCCTGCGCTTTGAGGATGGGCTCGGCGGGCTCAACCAGCGCTGGGGTCATCTGCTGAGCGCCTCGATCGTCGGCGTCGTCGTGGCAACGCTGCTGGCGCTGGCGGCATTCGGCCAGTACCAGCGGCTGTGGCGGTTCATCGGCCAGCGTGACTACGAGGCGGTGCTCAAGGCGGTCCTGATCGCCACCGTGCTCGTTGTCGGTGCGATCGCACTCGTGCACCCGGTCGTCGCCGCCACCCAGCACCTGGTGCCCCACCTGCACTATCGACACCACCACTACACGGGCACGACCTACAGCTACGCCTGGGGGCCCGCGAGCCCGGTGACGCTCCCGCTGAGCGTCGTCGTGCCGTTCTTCCTGCTCACGCTGGCGTTCCTGATCGGCGCCCGGTTCGCGGTGCAGCTGCTCGTCGAGGGCCGGATCCGCAGCATCCGTGCGGGCAAGGGCGCGCGTGAGGTCCTCGTCGTCGGCGGCGGGGAGGGTGGCCGGCTGGTGGTCCGCGAGCTGATGCGCAATCACCAGCTCGGCCTGCGGCCGGTCGGCTTCCTCGACGACGACCCGCGCAAGCTGGGCATCAAGGACGAGCATGGCCTGAAGGTCCTCGGCACCACCTCCGACGCCGACCTGGGCCGGGTGCTCAACGAGGTCGAACCCGACGAGGTCGTGATCGCCATTCCCTCGGCGCCCGGCACGCTGCGCGCGCGGGTGGTGGCGGCCTGCCGCGCGCGCGGCATCCCGGTGCGCACGACACCCACGGTGTTCGAGTTGCTGCGCGACGGTTCCGGGCAGCTGCGGGTGACCCGCCAGCTGCGGGAGGTGCGGGTGGAGGACATGCTGGGCCGGGAGCCGGTCCGCGAGGAGCTCGAGCGAGTCGGCGCCTACCTCGCCAACGAGACGGTGTTGGTCACCGGCGCCGGCGGCTCGATCGGGGCGGAGCTGTGCCGCCAGATCGCCCGGGTCGGTCCCCGACGGCTCGTGCTCGTCGATCACGCCGAGGACAACCTGTTCGAGATTCGCCGTGAGCTCGAGGACGAGCGCCACATCCGCACCGCCGTACCCGTCCTGGCCGACTGCAAGGAGGAGGAGCGGATGCGGGAGGTCTTCTCCGAGCATCGGCCCTCGGTCGTCTTCCACGCCGCCGCCTACAAGCACGTGGCGATGATGGAGGCCAATCCGGTCGAGGCGATCCGCAACAACGCTCTGGCCACTCGCCTGGTGGCGCGGATCGCCGGCGAGGTCGGAGTCGGCACGTTCGTGCTCGTGTCCACCGACAAGGCGGTCAAGCCGGCCACGGTCATGGGGGCGTCCAAGGCCCTGGCCGAGTGGGCGGTCGAGGCCGAGGCGGCCAAGCATCACGGCACCCGGTACGCGACGGTGCGCTTCGGCAACGTGCTCGGCTCATCGGGCTCGGTGGTGCCGATCTTCCGTCGCCAGATCGCGGCGGGCGGGCCGGTCACCGTGACCGACGAGCGCATGACCCGCTACTTCATGACGATCCCCGAGGCGGTGCAGCTGATCATCCGGGCCGGTTCGCTGAGCGGCGAGCCGAGCGGGGAGATCTTCGTGCTGGAGATGGGCGAGCCGGTCGGGATCGTCGATCTCGCCGAGACGATGATCCGCCTCTCGGGCCTGGAGCCCGAGCGTGACATCGCCATCGACATCGTCGGCGCCAGGCCCGGGGAGAAGTTCCACGAGGAGCTGTTCGACGTCCACGAGCACCCCCAGCCGACGCCCGCCCAGCGCATCCAGCGGGCCAGCCACGACCGGCTCGACCCCGAGTGGGTGCAGCGGACGTTCGCCGAGATTAACCTGCTCGTTCTCGAAGGTGACGCGGCTGCGTTGGCGAAAACCGTGTCGGAGCTGTCCGGTGCCCGCGTCACCCTGACCCCCGGCGATGGCGCCGGCATCGCCCCGTAGACTCCGCCCCGTGACCATGGCAGCGATCCCGTACGCGCTCTCGATCCAGCACTTCGTCTCCTCAGTGGGAGCCGATGCCGGCTTTGCCGCGATCATCGGCCTGGCCGTCATGGTGCTCCTGTTCTTCGCTCAGGCGCGTGAAACCTCGTGGCTGCGCAAGCGTGCCGACGACGCCGAGGAACAGCTGCAGCAGTTGGCGGCGTACGTTGACCAGGTCTCCCGCCAGCGCAGCGCCCCGGCTCCGACCGGCGCGCCGGTGGCGCCTGCTCCCGCCGCGGCCCGGGTCACGGGGCGTCCCGTCCCAGCCGCCGCCCCCGCGGTGTCACGTACGGTGGCCCCGGCTCCGGTTCCCGCCGGCGCCGTGGCGCTCTCCCCGGCCGCCCCGGCCGGCGTTGGCGCACCCGCGCTGAGCTCCGCGACCCGGCTGATCCCGCTGCCGGAGCCTGATGAGATCTCGATTCGGGCGTTGAAGCCGAGCAACGGCGACGCGGCCCCCCAGGACGAGGCACCCGTCGTCGGGCCGAGCGAGCCCGAGGGGCCCCAGGGCCCGGCTCCGTCGACCGCCGCCGGCGGTGCCAACGGCTCCAACGGCTCCAACGGCCATGCCCGGGCCCCCATCCCGCCC
>JBAWFG010000496.1:0-24036 GCA_049591655.1 Solirubrobacteraceae bacterium | reverse complement strand
GCGAGCTTGGGCGCGAGGCGCTCGCCGAGGATCGTGTACGCGGTTGAGACGCCGATCCACATGTTCCGGCGAGGGTGCTCGGCGAGGTACACGATGCCCTTGGCGGGCAGTTCAGGCTGGAAGACGGGGGCGACCGGCATCGGATGCTCGGGCATCTTGTTGAGGTTCCAATTGAACTGAGGGGTGTTGAGCCCGGGCAGCTGGATCATGCACACCTTCACCTTGCTCTTCTCGTGCATGAGCTCGGTGATGATCGACTCCGTAAAGCCCTTGACGGCGTGCTTGGCGCCGCAGTAGGCCGACTGCAGAGGGATTGACCGAAACGACATCGCCGAGCAGACGTTGATGATGACCCCGCGGTTGCGGGGCCGCATCCGCGCCAGCGCCGCCCGCGTGCCGTTGACCTGGCCCATGTAGGTGATGTCGGTCATGGTGCGGTACTCGTCCGGGGTCGTATCCCAGAAGAACGCCAGCGATCCGACGAACGCCACGTTGACCCACACGTCGATCTCGCCAAGCTCGCGCTCGATGCGCTCGGTGGCTGACTCCACGGCGTCGTGGTCGGCGACGTCGGTGGCAATCCCGATCGCCTGACGCCCCGCATCGCGGACATCTTTGACGGCGCCGTCGAGGCCCGCCTGGCCGCGGGCGAGCACGGCCACGTCATATCCGCGCTTGGCGAACTCGCGCACCGTTGCTCGCCCCACCCCGGCGGTCCCGCCGGTGACCACCGCAATCTTGCGTGCACCCGATGCTGCCATGTCGTACTCCTTTTCGGTCAGTGTCGTCGCTGCTCACACTGGCCGTACCCGAGCCGATCGGCGGTGAACCTGGGGACGGGGCCGTTGGTATGACGGAATACGTGACTCGGGACGATGTGAGCCCGTGGGGTAGACAGCGAGAGTGACTTCTTTGCGCACCGATGGCTTTGCCCCGCTCAGCTCGTACGCACTGCTGAGTGATCTGCGAGCGTCCGCTCTGGTGGCCCAGGACGGAGCCGTGGACTGGCTGGCGCTGCCCGCCATGGACAGTGCGCCGGTCTGCGCGGCCCTCCTGGATCCGGCTCGAGGCGGGTCCATCTGTCTGGCCCCGACGATTCCGTATCAGGTCACCCGGCGCTATCTGCCGGGGACGATGGTGCTGGAGACGACGTTCACGACCGCTGAGGGGATCCTCCGGGTCACCGACGCCTTGACCTTCGGAGCGCTCGGAACGCTGCCGTGGGCCGAACTGGCACGAGTGATCGACGTTGAGGACGGGGAGGTGCCGTTGACCTGGGCGGTGCGCCCAGGGCATTGCCTATCGGCTTCGGTGAATCCCTGGGCGCACGTCGCGCAGGGACACCCGATGGTGCTGGTCGGCGATTTCCGTCTCGCCGTGGTGACCGACGGGCTCGGCGAACCGACCGTCACCAGCGACACGATCTCCGGGCAGGCGTCGGTTGCGGCCGGCCAGTCCGGCCTGCTGACGGTGGTCGGCACGGAACGGGAGCCGGTGCATACGCCGGCGCCGGACGAGGTCCGCGAGCGCGTGCAGCGGACGATCGACACCTGGCAGCACTGGTCAGCGCGCAGCACCTACCACGGTCGCTGGGAGAACCTCGTGTTGCGCAGTGGGCTGGTGCTCAAGGGTCTGACGCTGAAGTCCACCGGCGCGATCGCGGCGGCGGCCACGACCTCGCTGCCCGAACAGCCCGGAGGCAAGCGGAACTTCGACTACCGCTATGCGTGGATCCGGGACTCGTCGTTCGCTCTGGACGCGATGAGCCGGCTTGGGCTCTCGGAGGAGCTTCACGCCGGGGTGTCCTGGCTGCTGAATGCCGTCAGTCAGGAGGCGCCGGCCCTACGTGTGTTCTACACCCTGAGCGGCGACCCAGTGTCGGCGGAGATGACCGAGGTGTCAAACGTTGAGGGCTACCGGGGGTCGCGACCGGTCAACGTCGGCAACGGCGCCGCCAGCCAGACCCAGCTGGGCGCCTACGGCCATCTCCTTGACGCGGTGTGGCACTACGTCCGGCACGGCGGGATCCTCGCCTCACCGACGGCGACGATGCTCGCCGACATCGCCGACCACGTATGCGACATCTGGATGACGGCCGACGCGGGCCTGTGGGAGCTCGGTTCGCCGAGGCATTACACGAGCTCCAAGCTCGGCTGTTGGGTGGCCCTTGACCGCGCGGTCCGCCTGTCGGAGATCGACCAGATCGTCAGCCCGCATCTGCCTCGCTGGCGTGCGGAGCGAGACCGGGTGCGTTCCTGGATCGACGAGCATTGCTGGTCAGAGGCCAAGCAGTCCTACACGTTCTACGCCGGCAGCGATGAGCTGGACGCCGCGGTGCTGCTCATGGCTCGCTTTGGCTTTGCTGCGCCCGGGGATCCGCGGCTGAGCGCGACGATCGATGCGATCATCGCCGAGCTCGGCGCTCAGGACGCGCTGCTTTACCGCTACAGCGGCCAGCAGGGCCAGGAGGGCGCGTTCCTGGCCTGTTCCTGCTGGCTGGTCGAGGCGCTCGTGCACGTCGGCCGCACATCCGAGGCTGAGCAATGGTTCACCACGTGCGTGGAGCACGCCAATGACGTGGGGCTGTTCACCGAGGAGATCGACCCCGCCAGCGGCGATCTGTTGGGCAACCTCCCTCAGGCCCTGACCCACCTGGCCGTGATCAACGCCGCCACCACCCTGAACGCGGCACTTGACCGTGGCCCGGCTGGGACGCAGTCCCGCCCGTCGGTGGGTTGTACTCCGTAATACAGCTCGCTCGGGCATCCGCAACTCGTTCTGCTGAGACCGTGTTCTGGCGCCGACACTGTCATCGAGATCGAAGGAGCTTTATGCGTAAGTCGCGCATCCACGCCTTGGTCGCGTCCGGCTGCATCTGTGCCGGCGCGATTGCCACCGTCCCAGCGCTCGCGTCCGGCGCGTCGTCGCCGCCGCCGGCCGTGACCAGTGCCGCGGCAACCAACGTGAACAGCGCTGGCGCGACGCTGAACGGAAGCGTCAATCCCAATGGCCAGGACACCAGCTACGCGTTTGACTGGGGGACCACAACCAGCTACGGGCATGAGACTCCGTTCACTTCGGCCGGCGCGGGCACGACGGCCAACTCGATCAGCGCGGCCATTGCCGGCCTCACCCCAGGCACGACCTATCACTTCCGCGCGATCGCCAAGAACGCGGCCGGGACGTCCAACGGGTCCGACGAGTCATTTGCCACGTCCACGCCGACCCCCAGTGTCCCGGCGCCCGCCGCGTCGACCGGAACAGCCAGCCAGCTCAGCAGCACTGCACTGCGCGTCAACGGTTCGCTGAATCCGAAGGGGCAGGCGACGACCTACTTCTTCCAGTACGGCACCACCACCGGCTACGGGCTACAAACGCCTCCCGTCAACGCCGGATCGGGCGCTTCGACTGAGGCCGTGCACGCGGTGTTGGGCGGACTGACGGGCAACACCACCTACCACTACCGTCTGGTCGCCCAGTCGGCCGGAGGTCCGACCTACGGGGCGGATCATTCAGCGTTCGACGGACCCGCACCGTCCTCGGTGGCATTCATGGGCCGGATGGGATTCGTGTCACCGGGCGGAATCATTGGCGTGGAAGCAGGCTGCTTCGGCGGACGCAAGTCGTGCCAAGGACACGTGACGATGACCGCCGTGCACGGTGGCGAGGTTCTCGGTCAGCGCAACTTTGACATTCCAGCCGCCACCGGAGGCTTTCAGAACATCGGCATCAATGCCGCCGGTAAGCGGCTGCTGGCACAGAATGGCGTCTGGCACCTGCTCGAGGTCAACGTCAAGGTGACCACGACGGCCGGTCAGAACATCTCCCAGACGATGACCCTGGCTCGCTGGGTGTGGCACTGATGTCATGACGTCCACGGTCGCGGGCGCGCCCCCTGGCGTGCCCGCGACCCGGCTCGTCGGGCTGGCCTGGAGCTTCTGGAGCCGCAGGGCATCCAGAGTGGCGTCCGCCGCTATGCGTTCACACCGCAAGCGGGGCATCGACGCTTGCCGGTGAGGCCGACGCGAGCCGCTCCCTGAGCGGATCTGCAGCGCGTCAGTCTTCTCGTGAGCCCTGCTCGGGTGGTCCGGGTTCGGTCGTCACGGGTTCAGGTGCCATCTTCATCAGCCGCTCGCGGAGCCGCTCAGCGGATCCGGCGCGAGCGGCGCGTTCGGCCCTGTCGTTTGAGAGCTCGATCCCGCGGTCTGTGGCCAGATCGATGAGTGACTGGCGTTCTTCGTCCTGACGGGCGAACCGGGCGAACAGCCAGCCGAGGAGCAGCGTGGTGAGGATGATCTGCTCGAACATCATCACCCCGCCGGTCAGATTCTGGTCAGACAGCGCGTTCAGTCCGCGTGCAGCGTCGCTGGCCTTGTAGACGGGGTAGAAGACAGTCTGCCCCCAGATGAGCACGTTGGCCATGATTGCGCCGAGAAAGCGGACCGCCACGACGTAGCCGATCGCGCCCCACCCGGCGAACCAGTTCGGCTTTGGTAGCGGCCCGATCAGCCCGAGCCACAGCAGCGTGCCGAACCACAGCAGGCAGGCGTGCTCGAGGGCGTGGACGAGGTCATGGCGGATTGCCAGCTGGTACAAGATCGGCAGGTGCCACGCGTACAGGTTCAAGGCCCAAAGCGCGACGGCGATGAGCGGGTGGGCGAGCGTACGCAGCGGCCGGATGGCGCGGATGTGCAGCAACGGCTGGATGACCGGGCCGGTGACCCCGAAGGCGATGAGCAACGTGGCTATGTCGCCGATCAGAATGTGCTGGAGCATGTGGGCGACCAACACGCTGTCGGCCAGCGTGTCCAACGGGCCGGTCTGAACTCCGGCCACGAGCAGGACGCCGACGACGAAGGAGACGATGCGCCAGGTCGCAACGGGACGCCCTTCGCGCGCCAGCGTTTGAGCGCGGCGCGCGTACAGGCTGAGGTAGGCGATCGTGGCGATCAATGGCGGTGAGAACTCCCCAAGATGAAGCCCATTGAACGCTGCCGCGGCGAGCCGTGTCATTGACGCTCAGCCTCCCAGCGCGTGGGCCTCGACATCGCCGTCAAGGGTCCCCTGGGACACGTATTCGCCGGTGTGGACCTGCGTGACCTTGCCGGTCCGGTTGATGAAGATCGTCGTCGGCGTGCCCAGCAGCCCGCCCGCCACGATCCCGGACGCCTGCTGGGTGCTCATCTGATAGCTGGGGTAGCTGACCGGATGCTGACCCAGGAATGCAGCGGCATCGCCGGCGTCGTCGTTGACGTCGGCTCCGAGGAACGCGACTCGGCGCCCGTAGCGCGCCGAAGCGCTCGCCAGCAACCCGAACTCGGCTCGGCAAGGACCGCACCAGGATGCCCATGCGTTGAGGACGATCGGGTAGCCGCGCAGCGAACGGATCCTGGCGGCCAGCGCGGGCTCTCCCTCGAGCAGTCGATCAGCCTGAGCGTGCAAAGTCCCCAGCGGTGGCGGCGACCCAGCCAGCTCCGCGTGGGCTGCGATCGCGCTCGGCGGGCCATGTGGGCCACGGGCCAGGGCGTTGCGAACCTCGCGCTCCAGCGCGGCGCGGCTGAGCCAGCCGGCGGTCGATATGTCCGAGTACCAGAGGATCCGCCCAGTCGGCGAGATCAGCACCAACCACGGTTCATCCTGGACCCCATATCCATCGGCAACCCGTCCGCTGCGGTCGATTCCGATGGCGTAAGAGAGCCGGCGGGGCAGCTTTGCGAGGAATGCAGAGAGTGTTCGTGGCGACGGCTCGACGCTTGCCTCGTCAATTGCGGTGAGCGCGGGTAATCCGCGGCCCGCCGCGGTCCTCTGATAGGAGTTCAGCGCCTCGAGCTGCCTGGTCAGGGGCGTGACCTCCTGGTCCCAGGTGGCGAAGAACAGATACAAGCGCGCCGGATTGCCAGGGCCGAGGGCGAGCTCCCCTCCCCCGGCCCGCGGTATGCGCAACCTGGCAGTTGGAGCCACGCCCGAGACCTGGGCGTACGAGAGGTGGGAGCGAACGCGGGGGTGAGATGGGAGCAGCCGCGAGGCCTCCTGGGCGATCAGCTGCCCGAGCTGCGGGACGGCTGTGTAGGACTGCTGCGTCAGGTACAGCCGGGCGAGGCGGCCGCGGGGGTCGATCATGAACAGCGCCGGCGTGTGGTCGATCTGTCCCCGTTCGATAGCCACGTCGATCTTGTAGGCCTTCCATACGGCTTTCAGCTGTGACAGCGAGCCCGTCAGGAAGTCCCACCGGTGGACCATCCCATGCAGTTCGGAATACGCACGGACATCCGCAATCGCGTTCGCGGTCGGGTTAGCGTCGATCCCAAGCAGCGCCACGCGCGAGGCGGCCGGCCCGAGCATCGCCTTCGCGTCCACCATCGCGGTTGTGGTCAGCGGACAGATCGTCGTGCACTCGGAGTCGTTGAAGGCCAAGATCACCACCTTCCCGCGAAAGGACCCCAGCGACACGCGCTTGCCGAACTGATCAGTGAGCGCGAAATTGGGCGCCGGGCCCGACAGGGACGTGCCCGGGTCGAGGTCTGGATTGCTCGCGAGCGTGCCGGCTGACCCGCTTCCGCTCAAGGTCAGCTCGATGCCGGCTACCAGGATCACGGCCAGCGCAGCAATCGCAACCCCCCACAACGCGGTGACAGAGCGCTTGCCTTGCCCCCGACCGCTAACCGTCATCTCGAGAGTGCTGCAGGTGCTGCGATCGCCGCCTTCGCCGCCGCGAGCTGCTTGAGGATTCGAACAACCAACTCGATGTCTCCACCGGAGGCCACCTTACAGCGTAAAGTTGCACCGTGCCCGGCGGTGATCGGGAGCGGCACCGGTGGCGCGCCGTCGGCGGGCACCTGCACGAGCCCGAGGGCGACCTGCCCGCCGTCGCCTCGGCGTACGCCGAGGCCTCCCGGCGAGCGGACTCCTAACCCCTCAGATCCACGTGAATCCGAACGTCCTCCAACGCGCCGAGGACGTCGCTTCTGCTTACGCGGCCTCCATCGCCTTGCCGACGCCGGCGCGCATCTCGTCGGCGTTCATCACCGGCGCAAAAGTGATCTTCGCGTCAAGGCCCATGAAGAACGGCTCCGCCGCCGGCGGAATGCCGCTCGAGTCAGCCATGTCGAAGAAGATCAGGGCGGTACGCATTCCCTCCTCTGAAGTGAAGTAGGCGGCCTCCGCGTTCAGTGCGTCAATCGCCTTTCCCATGATCTGCGGCAGGCTGCCGTCCTTGATCGCAGCGTTTCCGGCCACGGTCGGGATCTGGACCTTCATAAGCACTCGCACGTCGGGCCTCCTTGGTGGGTTGCACCGCCTGTACTGAGCCAACGCAGGCCGTGTCAGAACGACCGCACGGGCGACGCGCCAAACGGTCCGGCTGCCCGGTGCAGCCGCTCGCACGGCGATCCTATGCCGACACCGGGCCGCGGGTCAACGACTGCGCGCCCAGGGAACGGTCATCGGGCGACCGAGCGGCGGTTCGGTCATTGGACGAGCTCGCAGAGGTCCGTCAACAGGGCGCGTAGCTGCTCCAGGCGGCCATCGCCCAGTTGCTGAGCCCATTCGTGCTCCACCTCGGCGATGACCTCGCGCATGGCGTAGCCGAGTGCGTGGCCCCGAGCGGTGAGTTGGATCTGCTTGCCGTGAGGGTCGCCGGGCAAGGGGTGACGGCGCAGGTAGCCGTTGGCTTCAAGTTGGCCGAGGAGATGGTTGATGGCCTGACGGCTCATCCGAGCCCGAGCCGCGAGCTCAATGGGGCGCAGCCCCTGGGGTCCGGGCCACTGAAAGATCGTCAGGTAGGCATCGTGCACATCGGTGAACCCGCGCTGGCGCAGTCCCTGCAGCTGTCGGCGGCGCAACAGCTGCCAGGGGATGCGCAGCAGCGCTCCCATAAGCGGGGGCCCGAAATCGACCGGCGGACGGGCATCAAACGGCTTGACAGGCGGATCCGGCGCCACGTAAAGTCATTTTACATCAGCCCGAAGGAGGCCCATGCCCACAGAAACTGACAACTCAAGCGTGCAGCTGGGATCGCTCGGTATCCGCTTCATCGTTGACGCGGCCGACAGCAACGACACTCACACCGTGATCGAGGTCACCGTGCCCCCCGGCTCACAGATGCCCGTCCCTCACAGCCACGACGCCTTTGAGGAGACGTTCCTGGGCATGCACGGGGTTGTGAGCGTCACGATTGACGGACAGCAGCACTCCCTCAGCCCGGGCGATGCGGTGTGCGTCAAGCGCGGGCAGGTGCACGGCTTTCGAAATGACAGCGAAGACACGGTCCGCTTCGTGGCGATCGCCGCGCCGGGCATCTTCGGCAGACCCTATTTCGAAGAGATGGCCGCAGCCTTCGCGTCGTTCGGCGACGGACCGCCAGACCGAGCGATGCTCGGACAAATCATGCGCCGCCACGGTCTCACCCCCGCTCCGCCGGCCGGCTGACAAGCCGCCACGCGCGGGCGCGCGGGCTCGTCGATGTAGCCCCGGCGCTTCTCCTTCAGGCCGGTCGATCGAGAAAGCAGCCGCGGCGACCATACGGCCGGACCGGCGACGGCGCGGCTGTCTCGCCGCGTCCTGTTCGTCGGTCGCCCCGAATGCGCGCATGTTGCGCAGAGCCCCTGATTCGACGATGCTTACCCCATCGGTAAGTCGAAACCGGGGGGTCGTGATGGGTCGGAAGGTGCTGATCAATCTGGCGACGGGACTTGAGGATCCTGAGCGCGTGACCGTCGCATTCTTGGTGGGTGGCGCCGCTCTTCAGCGGGGAGGCGCGGTCGCGATGTGGCTGACCAAGGAGGCGGTCAGGCTGGCGCTCCCTGGTCACGCCGAGGCAGTCGCCTGTGACGGATGCCCGCCCCTGTCACGGCTGGTTGAGCAGTACGCGGACGGCGGCGGCCAGCTCTTGGTCTGCCCGATCTGTTTCAACGCCCGCAAGCTCGACGAAGGCGCGATGGTCGCCAACGCGAGCATCGCCGGCGCTACGCCAATGTTCGACTGGCTGGGTGAGGACGATGCAGCCATCTTCAGCTACTGACCCCGCCACCCCAAGCTCAGCCACCAATGTGGGCAACGACACGCTCGGATCCGCCTTTGCGCGGGCGCTCGGCCATAAAGACTTCGACGCCCTGCTCGGCCTTCTGGATACCAGGATCGACTTTCGCGGTCTCACGCCGGGGCGCGCTTGGGAGGCCTCCGGGGCCCGGGCGGTCATCGACGACGTCCTGCGCCAGTGGTTTGAAGACTCAGACACACTCGTGGAGATCACGTCAGTCCAGACCGATTCGTTCGCGGATCGCCAGCGCGTCGCCTACCGCTTCCGTGGTGAGAACCAGGAAGGCCCCTTCATCGTTGAGCAGCAGGCCTATTACACCGAATGCGACGGCCGGATCAACTGGATGCGGGTCCTCTGCTCGGGGTTCCGCCCCGCATAGCCGAGCTCGCCCGCGGCTGGCGCACGCACCGGCGGCCGTCCTCTCCGTCTAGGCCGGCGGCCCGTCGCACAACCTCCCATCGGCCGGCTGATCGCTCGCGCACCTCCAGAAGGCCCAAAGCTCGTGATGCTCCCGATTGCTGTCAGTCCAGCCAAGCAGACACAGCCAGGATAGGGCCCCAGCTCGCCCGTTTCGAGGTCAAGGCCGCGTTGCACAAAAGCAGTTGCGTGCACTTTGAGGCTTCGAGCGGCGTGAGCTCTTGCAGAGTGACTGTTCTCTCGGATAGGTTCGCTGTATGCCAATCCTCATTCGCTACGCGCCCACGTCGTTGACCCGCGCGCAGTACGACCAGGTCAATGAGATCCTGCAGGAGAATGGCCCCGGAGGGCCTCCTCCAGCACTCCAACTGCACGTCATGTTCGGCGAGGGGTCAGACCTTCGAGTCAGTGAGATCTGGGAATCGGAGGCCGCGTGGCAGCAAGCCTGGGACGGCGGCCTCAAGGCCGCACTGTCCACGGCCGGAGTTGAGCTTGCCGAGCCCGACAAGTTCCCGGTCCATGAGCTGTGGGGCAGCCGCGTAGCGGACGCATAGCTCAAACGAGCCGCTTCGTCCACAGAGCGGGCGTGATCGCGGTCCGCTCTGCAGAGGCGCTCGTGCTTTGGCTGACGAAGGAGGCGTGGGCGCACGCCCACCTCAACTGGTTATCAAGTTAGATCCGGTGGTTAGGGGCCGGGTCGTTGGCCGGCCACGACGTAATGGACTCCGCCGCCGGCGGTGTGCAGCTGGTTGCCGGTGAGCTGACGTGCCGTTTCGTGAACCTCGTCAAGGCGCTGCTGCCATCGGCTCTGAAAGACGTCCGGATCGCCGCCACCCGCCACGTAGTAGCGCTTGGCCTCTGATTCAGACACGCCGGCCGGGCGATCACTCGCGGCGGCGTCAAGCAGCGCGCTGAGAAGTGCCTGTTGTGCGGGCGCTGTGTACGGGGGGACCAGCTCAAATGTCTTGTCGTTCACGAACGTCTGGACGTCGAGCAAGCCATGACGGGCAAAGAGGCCCGGGAGGAGATCTCCGACCGAATTGTTGCCCTCGCCCAGGGCAGCCTTGCCTCGCTCGCAGATCAGCGCGAACCCGACCCGCTCAAGCAGCTCATCGGTTGTGTAATCAGCCGTGGTGCTATCGGCGACCAGCTGACCAGCCACGACCGAGCTCAAACCGCGCAGCCAGCAGCTGCAGATAGTCATCGTTCCACCAGAAGTCACGCTGCGGATTGAAAAACGCCGCCGAATGTGGCTTCCCGTCCGGGTCAACTGCCATCAGCGCATCGTATGACGCCACTCCCATATGCACGCACGACCGGCCCGCTGACCGCATCCCCAGACGGCTGCGGACTTCTCCTTTAGCTCGTCCGAAACCGAGAGCAGCAGCCCGGGCACGGACCGCCCAGGGCCGATCCGGCAGCGGGCTCGTCTACTTCTCGTCTACGAAGCGCGCCATCACCAATGCGCTGCGCAGCTCGCCGTTCCGTCGCCGGTAATGCATCCGCCGCAAGCCCTCAACAACAAACCCCGCCGAGGCGTAGAGCGCGATCGCTCGCCCGTTGTCCACCCAGACTTCAAGGTCGATCTTGTGCGCACCAGATTGCCTGGCGTACGCATCAACGGCATCAAGCAGAGCTCGCCCGCCTCCCTGACCGCGCGCCCGCGGGAGGATCGCCATCCCGAGATAAAGCACGCCCACCGGCCGTTCGGCCACCCCGGCGTACCCGACGACCCGACCGTCATGCTCAAGCACCCACAAGGCATCACGCCCATCTGATTCCAGCGCCTCCCGAAATCGCGCCTCACGGGCCTGCAAATCGACTGGTGGCTCCGTGCCAAGCGAACCCTCGTCAGCGACGGCGGCAATGATCTCAGCCATCACCGCGACATCCTGCAAGGTGGCGCGACGCACGATCATCGCCCAGAGCATGCCAAGTCGACTCACTCACCGAGTCGACCTGACGCCTTCGTCACTGGCCCCGGGGCGACGAAGGTGACATCTGATCCGCGTCGGCGGCGACACCAAGCAGCGGTCGTCAGCTCGTGTCCGCGTCGGCGACAGCGGCAAGCGTGGGCTGCGAGAATATTTGCCGATGCACCGCTTTAATGTCCTGACCGCCGAGCTTCCGGTGCGGCAAGATCGAGCCGGGTATGCCTGGCGCGGCCGTCGCGGGGTGCCGAGCGAGTTCGGCCTGCGGTGGTTGGGTGCCAGCGCTTACGAGCTGCCCGATGACCCAGTGGACCTTCCCCTACCACTACCACCACGGGGCCGAGGAGTGGCTCTACGTGGTCGCGGGCACGCCGACGTTGCGTGACCCCGACGGGGAGCGGCTGCTGGCGCCCGGTGATCTGGTCTGTTTCCCCAGCGGCCCCAGTGGAGCTCACGCGGTCCGCGGCCCGGGCCGGGTCGTGATGTTCTCCGCCGGTGGTTCGGGCGCCTCGATCTCGGTCTACCCCGACTCCGACAAGCTCGGCGTGCGGCCGCCCGGCGGCGGCGAGGACCGGCTCAACTTCCGCCGGCGGGACGCAGTCGACTACTGGGAGGATCAATGAGCGAGCCGTCGCTGCCCGCGGTCAACGCCACGGCGGTCGAGCTTGAACCGTGGCCGGACGCTCCGCCCGGGTTCCGGGCCCGCTACCAGGAACTCGGACCGATGCTCGGCAGCCAGTTGATCGGCGCCAGCGTGTACGAGCTCGACCCCGGCGAGCGGCTGGGCCCCTACCACTATGAGATCGGCAACGAGGAATGCCTGCTCGTGCTCGCCGGCACTCCGACGCTACGCCACCCGCAGGGGCGTGACGTGCTGGAGGTCGGGGACATGATCGCGTTCCCCGACGGCTCGGCCGGCGCCCACCAGCTGATCAACGAATGCACAGTGATCGCCCGGGTGGTGATGTTCTCGACCAAGCGGGAGCCGTACGCGTGTGCGTATCCAGACAGCAACAAGGTGTCAACGGTTGCCGGAATCTTCAGGGCCACCGACACCGTCGACTACTGGGACGGCGAAGCGGCCGACTAAGAGAGCATCCGAGCCGCCGCATCTTTGACGACGAGCGTGTGCAAGAGTGAGGGACGTGCTCAGCGCTGAGCAGATCGTGACGTTCGATGACGATTCGCCTCCGCCGGGCACAAGTCCGTGGGTGCAGGGGCAGGCGCCGACGCGCGACGTTTCCGTTGTCGCCGCCGACCCAGCGTGGCCGCAGTCCTATGCGCAGCTCGCCACGCGGATCAACACCGCGCTCGGTGATCGCGTTCTCGGCATCGAGCACGTCGGATCAACCGCGGTTCCGGGGCTGGCCGCCAAACCTGTGATCGACATCGATCTCACCGTCGCGGACTCGCGTGACGAGGCGGCGTACGTTCCCGCGCTTGAGCAGCATCGTTTTGTGCTGGTCGTCCGTGAGCCGTGGTGGTATGAGCACCGCTGCCTGCGCCACCACGAGCCAGCAAGCAACGTGCACGTGTTCTCGCCAAGCAGTCCCGAACCCGAACGCCACCGGATCTTCCGAGACTGGCTCCGCAGCCACCCTGAGGATCGCACGCGCTACGAAGCAGCCAAGACCGTCGCGGCCGAGGAAACCCGATCGGTCAACGGACACACGATGGACTACAACGGCCGCAAAGAAGCCGTCGTCCGTGAGATCTACGGCAGGGCTTTCCGGGCCCTGGGACTGATGAACTGATCCACAGTTGTCCCCGCGCGCCAGCGCCACGTGGTCGGGGCCGGCAACGACACCCGCCACTTCTGCGTTGGGGTCCGGGGCGGACCGGAGCGATGCGAGGAGCGGCCGGTACTGACCCGACGCCAACTTTGCTAGCACGGGTAACAAATGGCCAGGGCGCCGTTTGCCCCTCCGGTCAGCTCGCGGTGCGCGTCCAGAACACCGCGGGGACACTGACTGACGGACGGTTTTCGTTCATCGTTCCCTGATGGCCCCCTCGTCGGCTGCGAGAGCGCGGCGGCAGCGTGGCTGACGACACCCATGGAGGCGCGGCGCTGTCACGCAAAACTCGGCACTGTCAACCCCTCAGCCGCGCGGCCGTCACGGTTTGAGCACATCAGCTACGTCGATGAGCTCTCCCGCCAGTGATTCGGCGTTGAGACTGTCGGCCAGAGGACCAGACGCGCCTGCGCCGGCCAGTCCGACCCGCCCGCGCGCGGCGAGCGCTCTGACATCGTCGGCGGCATCCAGGAACCGCTCCGGGTCCACCGCCGACAGCACGACGATCGCGGCGGGCATTTCGTCAAGGATGGCGGCAATGTCCTCGAGTGGAGTGTCAGCGCCGAGGTAGGTGATTCGCCAGCCACGCTCGCGCAGCGCCAGGCCAAACGACAGCAGTCCGAGTTCGTGCCGCTCGCCGGGCGGGCAGGCCAGGATCGCTGATGGCCCAACGCCTTGTCCCCACCCCTGAGCAAGGCTGCGCAGGCGCCCGCCGATGATGTTGCTCGCAAAATGCTCCTGCGCGACGTTCACCTGACCGCCGGCCCAACGCTGGCCCAGACGGTCAAGAGCCGGCAGGATCACCTCCCCAAGGGCCTGCCGGAGCCCGAAGACGATGAGCAGACGATCAAGCACGGTTTGCGCCGCCGGCTCGTCAAGCGCATCAAAGCTGCGCTGGAGGGCCGCGTCGAGGCCGGCGAACGACATCGCTCCCGCCTCAGCCAGCGGTCCGTCGGCAAGCTTTGCCATACGCGCCGCCTCCGACGCCGCAAGTCCGGCGTTGATGTGGTGGCGCATGACCCGTACGCGTCGTTCGTCCTGCTCGGAGTAAAGGCGAAGGCCTCCCGGCGTCCGCTCTGGTGTGACCAGCCCGTAGCGCGTTTCCCAGGCACGCAGCAGCTCCGGACTCTCGCCGACGCGCTTGCTCAACTCCCCAATTCGTAGACGTCCCGAGTCGGTCACGAAGCGATCATATTCGATCTAGACGACATCTCCACAAAACCTAGACATATACTCTACAGTCGGAGGCGTGGTCACAACCAGAACCAGCATGCTCGACGATCGCGAGCTTGTGGTCCGGGTCCTCGCCGGCGACGTTCGTGCCTTCGAGGCCATCTACGATCGCCACTGCGACCAGGTCTTCGGACTCGCGATGTACATCACCCGTCGCCAGAGAGCCGCCGAAGAGGCCACCCAGGACGCTTTTCTCAACCTGTGGCGAAGCGCGGACCGCTACGACCCCCGCCGCGGCACCCTCAAAACGTGGTTGCTCACGCTGGTGCGCAACCGAAGCATCGACTGGTTGCGCCGTGAAGCCAGACAGTCTCGCGACGTCGAGCTCGACGACGCAATCGCCGGGCGCCTGGAAGCACCCGAACGTACCGATGAACAAGCGGCTACCCGTGAGGAATCTCGCCACGCCCGCCAGCTGCTGGGCAGCATCCCAACCGAGCAACGCCAGGTCATCGAGCTGGCGTACTTCAAGGGGCTGACCCAGGCCGAAATCGCCGTCAAGATCGGGATCCCGCTTGGCACGGTCAAGGGCAGGCAACGCCTTGGGCTCACGAAAATGCACCACCAACTCACGACCGTCTCCGAGGGCGCGCTCTGTAGGCCTACGCCTCCCCCAGACGCCGGAGCCCGAGAACCAACCTGAGAGCGTCATCGACCACGCGTAGCTCGGTCGCGCTGAGCCGTCCAGCGCCCGCGCGGCCATCTGCTTCGGTCATCTCGCCGCGTGAGCACGCCCTTCCTCACCCGGATTGGACGATGCGCGGCAGCGCTCCGAGCACGACCGTCGATCCCCGATAGCTCCCACAGCTGGCGACCCTTCGGAGACCAAGATGACGACTACCGAGCAGGCCACTCCCAAGGCAGCGTCGTATAGCCGAAGCGCTCACGAGGTCGCAGCCGAGCTTGGGGTCGAGCCCGCGCGGGGGCTTGACCCTGGAGAGGTCGAGCGGCGGCGGGCCCAGTACGGCCCCAACGAGCTCTCCAAGGAGCCGCCCCTGAGCAGGTGGGAGGTGGCGCGGGGACAGCTGTCCAACCCGATGAACATCATGCTGCTCATCGTCGCGGTGGCGAGCTTCGCCGTCGGGCAGGTTCCGACGGGCCTGTTCGTGCTCGGCCTGGTCACCTTCAACGTGGTCATGGGCTCCGCCCAGGAGTTGAAGGCACGGGCGAGTGTCGAGGCACTTGCGCAGTTGCAGGTGCCGCATGCCCGGGTGCGCCGCAGCGGCGCCGTCGAGGTCGTGGAATCGACGCAACTGGTGCCGGGCGATATTGCACTCCTGGAGGCCGGCGACATCGTCCCCGCGGATGGCCGCATCGTCACCTCCGCGACGCTGGAGCTCCAGGAGGCGGCGCTGACCGGTGAGAGCGCGCCCGTGGCCAAGGATGGCGCGAGCATCCTGGATCCCGAGGCAGCACTCGGCGACCGCACCAACCTGGTGTTCCAGAACACCCAGGTCACGCGTGGGACCGCGGCGGTGGTGGTCACGGCCACGGGGTCGGCGACCGAGATGGGGCGCATTGCCGACATGGTCACCGCAACCCAGCGGCAACGCTCGCCCCTGCAAAAAGAGCTGGACGGGATGACTAAGGTGTTCGGGCTGGTGGCGTGGCTGGCGGTGGCGGTGATCGCCATCTTCGGCATCGCCCGCGGCCAGTCCTTCGACACCGTGATGCTCCTGTGCATCTCCACCGCAATCGCCTCGATCCCGGTCGGCCTGCCGACATTCGTACAGGCGATGCTCTCCTCCGGTGCCCAGCGGCTGGCCGAGTCCAAGGCGGTCGTCAAATCGCTCGCCGACGTCGAAACACTCGGCGGCACAACCGTGATCAACAGCGACAAGACCGGGACCCTGACGCTCAATCAGATGACCGCGACCACGATGCTCGCCGGCGGAGATTGGTTTCAGGTGGAGGGCGGCGGCTACCGCAAGTCCGGCGCCATCCTCGGCGTGGCCGGAGCCGAGCTTCCTGACTTCCGGCGTCTGGCGCTGGGTCTGACGCTGTGCAGCGACGCCACCGTGGCCGATGACGAGTCGATCATCGGTGACCCCACCGAGGCGGCGCTGGTCGTGCTCGCAGCGAAGATGAGCACCGACGCTGAGAAGACGCGGGACTCGCTGCAGCGGCGCGCCGAGGTGCCGTTTGACTCCGAATACAAGTTCATGGCGACCTTTCATGACCGTCCTGACTGGCTCGCCGGCGGCGTCCTCAAGGAGGGGCACTTCATGACGGTGAAGGGCGCGCCGGATGTGGTGCAGGGGCTGTGCAGTCACGCCCTCTGGCGCGGCCGGGAGATCCCGATGGACGAGGTCCGCAAGGAGATCCTGGACGCCAACCAGCAATTGTCGGAGAAGGGCTTGCGCGTGCTCGCCTTCGCCGCTCGCGATCTCGACGATGAGACGATGTCGGCGGCGATCGACGATCCGATGGCGTCGGTGCACGACCTCATCTTCGTCGCCCTGGTCGGCATCATCGACCCGCTCCGCTCCGAGGCGGTGGACGCCGTCCATACGGCGCTGAAAGCCGGCATCGACGTCCGGATGATCACCGGCGACCACACCGTCACCGCCCGCGCGATCGCCGACGAGCTCGGCCTCGGCCCCGGGGTCCTCACCGGGACCGAGCTGCAGCATCTCCCTGACGACGAGGTCGTCCGCCAGCTCCCCAAGCTGCATGTGTTCGGGCGTGTCGCGCCGGAGGACAAGCTGCGGTTGGCCAAGCTGATGCAGCAGTCGGGCGATGTCGTGGCGATGACCGGGGACGCGGTCAACGACGCTGCGGCGCTCAAGCAGGCCGACGTCGGGGTCGCGATGGGAAGCGGCTCCGAGGTCTCCAAGCAGGCGGCCAAGATCGTCCTGACCGACGACAACTTCGCCACGCTCGTGCGAGCGGTCGACCTCGGTCGCGACATCTACCGCAGGATCACCTCCTACGTGAAGCTCCAGCTGACGATCCTGTCCTCCGTGCTGCAGTTGATGCTGCTGGCAACGATCTTCAACATCAACGACGGCGTGGCGCTGTTCCCCATGCAGCTGCTGTTCTGCAAGTTCTTCGTCGTCGTCACGGTGGTTGTCGGGTTCATCGTCGATGTGCCCGATCCCGGCGTGATGGAGCGACCGCCCCGCAGGCCCGGCACGCGGATCGTCAGCCGCCCCCAGATCATCCGGTGGCTGCTCAGCGGCCTGGTGGTCGCCGTCACCGCGTTGCTCGTGCTCGACCTCGGACCGGACAAGCCGAGCACCACCCAGCCTTCGGTCTCGATGACGATGGCATTCGCCGTCGTGGCGTTCACCGCCGTGAACCTCGGCTTCGTGATGCGCCGGGAACGCGAGGCGCCATGGTCCTCGCCGCTGTTCCCCTACCTGGGCTGGATCATGCTCGGCTGGGGCCTCAGCTGGGCCGGGGTCGAGCTGCACATGCTGCAGCGCCTGCTCGACACCGAGTCGCTCAGCGGCCCCCAATGGGCGGTCGTGCTCGGCCTGTCGCTGATCGCGCCGGCGCTGGTGTGGGCCGACAAGGCGATTGCGCTCCGCCGCCAGGCGTCAGGTATCGAGCGGGTCGATCAGCGCTCCTGAGACGAGACCGCGGCGTGGCGCGGCCGCGCGCGCTTGCGACCTCGGCGTCCCTCGGCCTGCAGGTCAGCCTCGATCTCCTCCAGGCTGCGGCCCTTGGTCTCGGTGACGAAGGCCATCACGAACAGACCCGCGAGCACGCCGAGCGCGGCGTAGCCGAGAAAGACGGGGCCGGGGCCGAGCGACGAGAGCAGCGGCGGGAAGGTCTGTGAGACCAGGAAGTTGGCCGCCCAGTTGAAGAACACCGCGACGCCCATCGCCGTACCGCGCACGCTCAGCGGCAGCACCTCGGGAATCATCACCCACACCACCGGTCCCCACGTCGCCGCAAAGGAGGCGATGAACGTGGTGAGGCAGACGAGTGTGATGATCGCCGCCGGGTCACCGGGATGATGCGGTGTCGGCAGCACCGACAGTCCGACACCCAGGACAAGGAGACTGGCGACCATGCCTCCGACACCGGCGAACAGCAGCGGCTTGCGACCGACCCGGTCGATGATCCGGACGGCGATCACCGTCATGCCGACGTTGATGACACCGATGATCAGGTTCGCGTAGATGGCACTCGTCTTGGCAAAGCCGACATTGGTCAGCGTGGTCGGCGCGTAGTAGATGATCGTGTTGATGCCGACGAGCTGCTGGAGCGCCGCCAACCCGGTCGCGACCAGCAGCGCCGGGCGCACCCACCGTGCCCGCCACAGCGCGCCGAGGCCGGTGCCGCCCTCCTCCTCCTGCTCCACCTCGCGGATCTCCCCGATCCGCTCCTCGGGAGGTTCGTCGCCCGGTAGGTCCTCCATCACCTCACGGGCGGTCTCCTCCTCGCCGGCGTGGACCAGGTAGCGCGGCGTCTCGGGCATGAACAGCATCCCGACGAACAGGACCACAGAGGGCACGGCGGCCAGCCCCAGCATCAGCCGCCAGTTCTGCGAGGACGCCAGGAGCGCGTTGACGATGAACGCGGCCAGGATTCCGACCACCACCATCAGCTGATTGAGCGACGAGACCGCCCCGCGGCTCTCGGTCGGCGCGATCTCCGACAGATACAGCGGCACCACCAACGCCGCCGACCCAACCGCCAGCCCGATGATCACGCGCGCGGCCACCAGAACCCACACGGTGGGCGAAACTGCGGCCAGCAGCGATCCGAAGGTGAACACGACAGCGGCGAAGATGATGAGCCGCCGCCGGCCGAGCCGGTCCGACAAGCGGCCGGCGGCCGCCGATCCGATCATCGCCCCCAGCAACAGGCCGGCAACGATCGCTCCCTGCAGAAACGGCGACAGCTTGAAGTCGTTCGGAATGAACAACAACGCACCCGAGATGACCCCGGTGTCATAACCGAACAGCAGGCCCCCAAGGGCACCGAAGACATAAATTGCTCGCCCGGTTGGTCGGAATGCTCGCATGGTTCCTCCCTCGCTCAGCGCTGACCTTTGTGGCTCGTGTTGCGAACGCTTTCCAATCCGGTCAGTTTGGAAACCAGAACTCGGTGGCCGACGCGGGGTCGGAGGTTGCGGTGTCCATTTCCGTCAAACCTCCGAGGCCGCGGCCGGCCAGAGGGCTGCGGAGAGCGGCGCGCGGCAAACGTCCACTCTCGCCGCAGCCGAGGCGGTGGTTGGGCGTTGACGGCCCCCCAGGGCGCAAACGTCCACGCCCGCCCGGGGGCTCTCGCTGGTTGGACGTTGACGGCCCCCAGGCCGCAAACGTAGGCAGGTGCCGGAGCAGCGGCCCACAGTTGACGTTTGCAGGCCGCGCGGGGCCGGGCCGACTGGGCCGGGCCGACTGGGCCGCGCAGGTGGGCCGGGCCGACTGGGCCGGGCCGCGCTCATCTCCGTCAGACTGGCCACCGTGAGCGCGCGTCTGGTGACGATCCCGATCAGCCACTTCTGCGAGAAGGCTCGCTGGGCGCTTGACCGCGCCGGGGTCGATTACGTCGAGCGGCCCCACCTGCAACTGCTCCACGTCGCCGCCGCCCGGGCGGCCGGGGGCGGCCGAACGGTGCCGGTGTTCGTCAGCGATACCGGGGAGGTGCTCGCCGACTCCAGCGACATTCTGCGCTGGGCCGACACCCGGGTCGCCGGCGAACGCCGGCTCTACCCCGACGGCGAGCTCGGCGTCGCGGCGGCGGCGCTGGAGGCATCACTGGACGAGGGGCTGGGCCCCGACGGCCGGCTGTGGATGTATCACGAGACGCTGCCGGTGGTCGGTGAGCTGCAGCGGTGGGCGCTGGCCGGGATCCCGGGCTGGGAGCGCGTCGTCTTCCGCGTATCCGGCCCCCTCGTGGGGGTCGCGATCCGTCGCTACCTCGGGGTCGACGCGGCGGCGGCCCGCGCGGCGCTCATCCGCGTCGACCGAGTGTTCGACGACCTCGCCGAGCGGCTGTCAGATGGGCGGCCCTATCTGCTCGGTGACCGGTTCACCGCAGCGGATCTCACCTTCGCCGCGTTGTCGGCGCCGATGTTGCTGCCCGCTGGATATGGCTCGCCGCTGCCGCCGCCAGAGGCGATGCCCGACGCCCTCGCCACGCAGGTCAGGCGCCTGCGCGCCCACCCGGCGGGCGCCTTTGCCGACCGTCTGTACCGGGAGAATCGCGGGCGCTTGGCCGCACACTGAACACCCACAGACCCGGAGGACACATGGACGCACCCCACAGGACACGAGAGGCACTGACACGGGCGGTGCGTTTTGATCCAGCCGAGATCAGGAAGGCGCTGCGCGACGTCGAGGGGTTCAACGCCAAGGTCGCGCTGGTGATCACGCGCAGCGTCGGGACGATGGCGTGTGCCTACGTGTTCGCCGCGATCGCGCTGATCAGCCTGCCCGCCGCCATCAACTCCGGACAGGTGATCATCATCGTCGCGTGGGTCGCCCAGACGTTCCTGCAGCTGGTGCTGCTGTCGATCATCATGGTCGGCCAGACCGTCCAGTCGGCGGCGTCAGACGCGCGGGCCGCCAAGGAGTTCGCCGACACCGAGACGATCCTCGACCGCCTGGACGTCAACACGGCCGGCGGCATCAGGGACGTGCTCGACGCCATTCATGCGCTCGGCCAGCCTGACACCTAGGTCGGCGTCGGCGCCGGTGCCGGGTGGGGGTGCGGGTGGACGATCGCGGCGGCGCCGAGCCGCAGCGCTCTGCGCTCGGCCCATACGCGGTCGCAGAGCGCCCAGGCGCCGTAGGCGAGTGCCCCCAGCGCGCCGGTGGCGGTGAGCAGGACGCCGGCGGCGCTGGTGCCGGCCACCCCGTCGGCACCGAGGATCAGCACCATCGCCCCTGCCCCGACGCCGGGGCCAACCGGCAGCACGCCGAGGACCGCGAGCGCGATCAGGACGGCGGTTGCATCGAACACCGAAGCGTGGACGCCGCTGGCGTGCAACATCATCCAGTTGCGCGCAATCTGCGCGCTGACCGCGAGCATGACGAAGATGGCGACGCGGAAGCGAGCCCGGGGTGAGGTCAGCGCCGACAGGCCCGTCCACCATCCGCGTGGGTGATGTCGAGCTGCGCGCGCAAGCCCGGCAACTGCGGCGAGCATCACGCCGAGGGCGGCCAGTGGGGCCCACCACGGCAGACCCAGCGGAGCGACGAGCGTGAACGAGAACACCGCCGCGAGCGAGACTTCGGTCAGGACGATCGGGATCTCGCTGGCCGCCAGGACTGCCGCCGTGGGGGTTTTGAGCGGGGCCGTCCGCCGCAGCGACGCGATGCGCAGCGCGAACCCGAGCTCGCCGTTGACGATGTTGCCGACGTAGCCGACGCCGGCCGCGCGAAACAGCGTCCGGCGTCCGACGGTGCCGCCGGCTGCACGCACGCAGACATTCCATGACTCGCTGCGGGCCAGCAGCGACGCCGCCTGCAGAGCGACGGCCGCCGTCAGCGTCACCCATGACGCGCCGGCGGCGGCATGCGCAAACTGTCCCCACCGCCCCGCGAGAACGAGCACGAGACCGCCTCCGACCAGCAGGGCTCCAACCGTGGTCAGTGCACCGCGCCGGCGACTGATACCTGACATGCAGACCTTCCGTAGGTGTACGCCCCCGGTGGCCTGCGCGAAAGCTGGTTCGCAGAAGCGGCGAGTGGCCTTCATAGGGAGTCTACGCTGGCGGACGCTGCAGACCAAAGCGGAACATTGCGGTGATCCATACGAGGGAGTACGGTTGACCGCCGTCCTGGCTCGTCGTCATCGTCATCCTGCCCCTGACGTCGCGGCAACCGACAAGAGCTTCCTGCGCCGCCACGGACGCGCGGTCACGGTGGTGGTGGCGGCCGTGGCGATCGCCGGTTTCATCCGGTTCGTCGTCCCGCAGCTCAAGGCGCTCGGCCCGACCCTTCACCGGCTGCGCGCGGGAGACCCGAAGTGGCTCGCGCTGGGGGTCGTCTTCGAGGCCCTGTCGCTCGGCGGCTATGTCGCGCTGTTTCGCACCGTCTTCTCCTGCCACGACGTGCGGATCGGATGGAAGGCGAGCTACCAGATCACGATGGCGGGGGTCGTGGCGACCAAGCTGCTCGCCACCGCGGGGGCCGGCGGCGTCGCGCTGACGGTCTGGGCGCTGCGCGCCTCGGGGCTCAGCGCGCGGGAGGTCGCAAGGCGTGTCCTGGCGCTGGAGTTCTTCCTCTACGGGGCCTACGCCGCGGCGCTCGTGATCGCCGGCGCCGGATTGCGCAGCGGGCTGTTCCCCGGGCAGGCACCGTGGACGCTGACCGTCGCTCCCGCGATTCTCGGAGCCACGGTCATCGTCATCCTGCTCTCGATGCGGGCGCTCCCGAGCGACTTCGAGCGCCGCCTCAAACCGCTCGCCGGCGCCCGGCGTGGGCGACGCGTGCTGGCGCAGGTCGCCCGCGCCCCCTGGGTCGTCCACGATGCGCTCGGGATCACGTTCGCGCTGATCTCAGAGCGCCGGCCCGGGCTGCTGGGCGCGATCGCCTACTGGGGCTTTGACATCGCCACGCTCTGGACGTGCTTTCACGCGTTCGGCTCGCCCCCGCCGCTCGCGGTCATCGTGATGGCCTATTTCCTGGGAGCGCTCGGCAACGCGTTGCCGGTGCCGGGCGGGATCGGCGGCGTCGAGGCCGGCATGATCGGCGTCCTGCTCGCATTCGGCACCCACGGCAGCCTCGCCATCCTCGCGGTCCTCTCATACCGCCTCATCTCCTTCTGGCTGCCGACGGTGCCGGGCACGGCCGCCTACGTCCAACTGCGACACACCGTCGGCGTCTGGAGGGAGGAGACCGAACAGATCGCCTGAGCTCCCGGCAGCGCTCAGTCGTCCGTTCTGCGCTCGCCGGCGGCCTCCCGCGCATGCGCCTTCTGGTCGAGCGTCATCGCCCCCGGATGCCCCGCCCCCGGCCACGGTGACAAGAACAGGAGCAGGCGGGCGTCTGAGCGGGCGTGCAGGGCGTGGCGTTCGTTGGCGGCGAATTCGGCGACCAGGCCGTGACCCCCGACGACGCTCTGTCCGGCGCTGTCGATGATCTCGACCTCGCCGTCGAGCACCGTGACCCAGGCCCGCTCATGCACCTGGTGATCGTCAAGGCTCTCACCGGCCGGGACCATCAGGGCGATCACCCGCGCGGCGTCGGTGGAGGCGAGGATCTGCGGTGAGCGTGGCCTCAGATCCAGATCCATGATCGTCCAACTGTTCATGCGGACTCCCCTCGCTTGGTGTGCTGGGGACACTAATGGCCGGGGGACGACGCCGGTCGACGCCGTCCCCCAGCCGTGGATCACTCAGCGCACCCGGAACGCCAGCCTCAGCACGGTCTTGGCGCTGCGCCCATGCCCGGTGGTGATGATCAGCGTGTAGCGCCCCCGCGTGAGCCTGCCGACCGACGCGTGGATCACACCGTGCGTCGACTTGGCCGGCAGCTGCGCGGAGACGACGGTGTGCTGCCCCTGCTCCACCCGGAACCGGGCTTGCGTCCGCAAGGCGGTCGTGAAGCTGCCCGGAGCGAACTCGAGCGTGCACAGCACCTTGGCCGCGGGGGTGTTGCGACACACGATCGTCCCCGCCGGACCCGCCGGGCCGGTGGCGCCCCGCGGACCAGCTGGGCCC
>JBAWFG010000495.1:0-2467 GCA_049591655.1 Solirubrobacteraceae bacterium | reverse complement strand
GATCAGGGTTCCGGGGCGGGCGGCGAGTTCGGGAAGGGAGGGGCGGGCGGCGGCCTGACCGGCGCCGGCGACATCCCACCGCGCGCTGATCGCCACCGCGCCGCCGGTGAGGTCGACCCCGAGGCGGCGGGCGCGGACGAGCAGTCCTGGCAGGTCCTCGCTGGGCCCGGCGGCGAGCTCGGCGAGCAGCAGCTCGCAGGAATTGGCGGCGCCGTTGGCATGGGTCTCACGGATGAGGGCGGTGACCGAGGCTGCCGCGGCGGCGGCCTCCAGCCACGAGTGGCGTTCGGGCCCCGGGGCGGTGCCCGGGGTGGCGGGGGCGGCGGCGGCGACGATGCCCACCACCTGTTCGCCGATCCGCACCGGCACCGCCTCGGCGATGAGCGCCGGCGGCGCGGACGCCTCGCCGGTACCGATCGCAACCGCATGGGCGGCGATCGCCGCAGCGTCCTGGGCGGACAGCGCCCCGGCCGGTGCGATCACCGGATCGCCGAGCGCCGGGATGGCGATCACCACCGGACAATCGAGGGCCAGCGCGGTGGTCGTGGCGACGCGCTGGAGGTCCTCGCCGGCGACGGCCTCGGCGACGAGGGTCAGCGGCTCGGACCGGGGAGCGGACGTATCCGCTCCCCGATCCGGCACCGCCTGTCGGTTGTTCTCAAGTGCGCGGGCGCGCTGCATGCTCGCGGCGCACGCCGGCTCCGGAGATCACCGAACTGCGTGTCATACGGTCGTCCGTGGAGCGGTCGCCGCGCCGGCACCGGCCAGCCCGGGGACCCCGCCTGGGTACCCGAGCGACGGGATGTCGGACGGGTACACCTCGTGACCGTGTTCGGCGGTATCGCCGATCTCCATGTTCTCCTCGCTCATCCGCAGTGGGATGAACAGGCCGACGAACTTCAGGAGCAGGAATGTGGCCACCGAGGACCAGATGATCACGAACAACGCGGCGAAGAACTGCCATTTCAGCAGTGTCCAGTTGCCGTGGATCACCCCCTGGGCCGCGATGCTCGCCGTCTTGCCCTGGCCCGGATAGACGACCATGTTGGGATCGGCGAAGATGCCGGTCAGCAGACCGCCCAGCAGGCCGGCGACGCCGTGCGTGTAGATCACGCCCAGGGTGTCGTCGACGTTGCGGAAGGGCCGCATCCGGCTCATGTAGTTCAGAGCGAAGTACACGATCGTGGACGCGATGATCCCTATCGCTATCGCCCCCCACCCGTTGACGTAGCCTGCCGCCGGTGTGATCGCCACCAGGCCGACGATCATGCCGTTGACACCTGAGATGAGGCCCGGCTTACGACCGGTCATGTAGTCCCAGGCGACCCAGACGAGGAACGCCACCGCGGTGCAGAGGTTGGTGTTCATCACCGCGGCCGAGGCCGAGGCGCCCGCGAAGTACGGGTCACCACCGTTGAACCCGTTCCAACCGAGCCACAGCAGACCGGCACCCACCGCGACCATGGCCACGTTGTTGGGAGCATCGACCTCGCGGTCGCGCTGGAGTCGTGGTCCGATCACCGCCGCCGCGACGAAGCCCGAGACGCCGGCGGAAAGGTGGATCACGTAACCACCCGAGTAGTCGACCGCGCCGTGCTGGGCGAAGAAGCCGCCGCCCCAGATGCAGAACGCGTCCACGGTGTAGACGATCGACGACCACAGCGCGACGAACGGGATCCATGCCTTGAAGTTGATCCGTCCCAGCACTGAGCCGAGCATCAGGATCGGCGTGATCCCCGCGAACACGAACTGGAAGTACGCGAGTGTCGCTTGTGGGAACCGGAAGCTCGGTCCGGTCGTGGCCAACGGGATGCTTGCTTGGCCCTGTTCGGCGTTGTGACCCAGGATCTCGCCCGGGACACCGATGAAATTGCCGAAGAACCCATGGCCCGAGATGCCGTGCCACGGAGTGCCGAAGCCCATTTTGAAGGCCCACAGCACCCACACGACGAGCACCACCGCAAAGGCAGCGAACGTCAGCATCATGCTGTTGATCGACCACCGCTTCTGCATGACGCCGCCATAGAGCACGACGAGGCCGGGGACGCTCATCAGACCGACCAGCGTTGCCGCGGTCATCTGCCAGGCGTTGTCTCCGGGGCTAAGCCACGATGGATATGGCAGCCACATTTATGTAGATCTCCTTGTCCTTGGGGACTGGGAACGGGAACGATTGAGCGCCGCTGCGCCCGCAACGGCTGGGCCTGGTGGCCCATAGCAACCAATGCGCAGTTTCCAACCGGGAAAGACCTCCACCCATGGCCTCGCGTCCAGCAAACCCTCGGGCCTCCTGGACATAGGGATAAACGCATCCCGCTAACACCGGGAAACGGGCCCATTTGGGCCATCCGGAGCATGGATCACGTCGGGGAGGCGCTCCCGGCCGCCGGATCTGGGCCCGGGCTTGGACACCTGGCCGGGGGCGTGCACCGGCGCCTCGGCCGAGGCCGACCGGTCGGCGCCGCGC
>JBAWFG010000494.1:0-1893 GCA_049591655.1 Solirubrobacteraceae bacterium | reverse complement strand
GCGCTGGTGGGCGGCGGGGCGCCACCCGCGGGAGCGCCGGCGGGTGGGACCCCGGGGGCGGCCATCTCACCGGGGGACGGCGTCCCGGACGCGGCGGCCGTACCGAGGCCCTGTGACTGATCTGTGCCGTTGGTAGCCATTGCGATTACGTCCTCGCCACTCGTGGGTTGCTCTGCACCGGTCGCGCGGGCGGTGAGCCGAAAAAGGGTCCGACGCCGGCTGCCAACCCATTCGACCCCGACGGGGGACCTCCCTGCCAGTCAGCTACCCGGCTGACCGAGTTCCGACCCTTCGCCGCATCCGGCCCGGACCCGACACGGGCGCCTGGCGCGAATCAGCCCACCGACAGACGCTCTAACAACCGCGTGATCAGAGCCTGCGCCGCATCGAGCTGCGTCAGCTCGAGGTACTCGTCGGGCCGGTGCGCCTGCGCCATGTCGCCCGGCCCGCAGACGAGAACCGGGGCGCCGAACGCCTCGGCGATCAGTCCCGCCTCGGTCCCGAAGTCAAGCGCCCCGTCGGCGACGGTACCGGCGAGCCGGGCGATCTCGGCCGCGGCCGGGTCGTCAGCCCGGCCGGCGAGACCGGGGTACTCGGTCACCGTCTGGACTGTGATCCGTGCGGTGTCATCGACGGTGGCCATCTCGGCCTCCAGCTTCTGCGCCAGCCCCTCGATTCGTCCGCGGAGGGCGGCGGTCGGCGCACGGGGGACCGGGCGGACCTCGCAGTCGAAGGTGCAGAGATCGGGCACGATGTTGAGCGCGACCCCGCCCCGGATCGGTCCGGTGCTCAGCGTCGTGTGCGGCACCGCGAAGCGCTCATCACGGGATCCGGTGCGCAGCTGCGCCCCGAGCTCGACGAGCGCCGAGATGAGCCGCGCGGCGTACTCGACGGCGTTGACACCCTCCGGGGCGCGACCGGAGTGGCACGCGCGGCCGTGCACCGTCACCCGCAGAGCGAGCTTGCCCTTGTGACGCGTGGCAACCGCCAACCGGGTCGGCTCCCCGACGATGGTGAGCTCCGGGGCGACCATCGTCGCGGGCAGCGTCGCCAGGAGCGGCCGGATACCGACGCAGCCGAGCTCCTCGTCGCTGGACAGGATCACGTGCAGGGGCCTGCGCGCCAAGCCCGGCCGGCGGCCACCACCTCCCCAGCGAGCCACCGCCGCCAACAGCGCGGCGATGAACCCCTTCATGTCGGCGGTCCCGCGCCCGTACAGCCGGCCGTCGGCCTCCCGCAGCGTGAACGGGTCAGAACTCCACGCCTGGCCGTCGACGGCGACAACGTCGGTGTGCGCCGACAGCAGCAGCCCGGGAACGTCGGCGGGACCGAGTACAGCGTGCAGGTTGAGCCCGTCGGTGCGCGCGCCCCGCGTCACGTCCACCCGCGCCCCGGCGCTCTGCAGACGCTCGGCCGCGAACGTGATCAGCTCCTCGTTGCTGCATCCGGCGATCGTCGGAAAGCCGACGAGCGCGGCGAGCACGTCCCGCGCCGTCTCCTGAGCCTGCGCGCCCACCCGATTCACTCTCCGGGGACGCCGTACCCCGGGGCCGACGTGGGGTCGAGCGCCCGCACGATGTAGTCGTCGAGCTGGGGGCGGTAGACATCCCATACCCGGCCCAGCTCCTCGATCGGCCGCTCGTGCCAGTCCACCCGCAGGTCGGCCACCGGCCAGGCGACGTCACCGACCATCAGCAGCCCGGCTGAATGCACCGGGCCAGCCTCGCCGCCGGCTGCCACGGCGGCGGTGAGGGCACGCACGAGCCGGTCACCGAGGTCGCCGGCCGGCCCGAAGGCGTCGATCATCGCGTCGAGCACCGCCTCGGAGGCGAGGAGGTTCCCGGCGGCGACGCACCCGTCGCCGAGCCGGTGTCCGCTGACGCCGAGCGCGCC
>JBAWFG010000493.1:0-3715 GCA_049591655.1 Solirubrobacteraceae bacterium | reverse complement strand
TGGCGGGCCGACGCGTGCGTGATCCCCGAGCCGACCTCGCTGGACATCTCGCCCGCGAGCGGCGGGTCGCTGACGTTCCGGCTGCACGTCCGCGGCCTGGCCACGCACGCCTCCAGACGCACCTCGGGGGTCAGCGCGATCGAGAAGTTCTTCCCGGTGTTCCAGGCCATCCGCCGCTTGGAAGCCGAGCGCAATGCCGAGATCGACGCGCTCATGGCGCCGTGGGACATCGCCTACCCGATCGAGATCGGCACCGTCCACGCAGGCAACTGGGCCTCCACCGTCCCCGAGCACCTTGTCGCCGAGGGACGCTTCGGGGTGGCGCTGGACGAGGACGTCGACGCGGCGCGCGCCTGCTTCGTCGCCGCCGTCGCCGAAGCGTGCACGCACGACCCGTGGCTGCGTGCGCACCCCGTCGAGGTGCAGTGGTGGGGCGGCCAGTTCGCCCCGGGGCGCACCGACCTGGACAGCGAGATCATCACTACGCTGCGCCGCGCACACCGCGCCGTCTCAAGCTACGACCAGCAGACGTGGGGCAGCCCGTACGGCAGCGACCTGCGCCTGCTCACAAACCTCGCCGGCATCCCCACGGTGCACTACGGGCCGGGGAACGCGCGCGAGGCGCACGCCCCTGACGAGTACGTCGCGATCGAGGAGGTGCTCACCGCGACCAGGGTTCTCGCCCTCGTCGCCCTGCAGCACTGCCTCGCCGGCTGACCCCGCCGACCGGGGCCGCACCGCGCCCAGCACGGCGGGAATGCCTAATCGCCAGCACCTCCAGTGGTGTCGTCGTCATGCGCCCAGCCCAGCAGGAATGCCAGCCCGGCACGGCCTCAGCAGACGGTGAGTTCGGCAGCAAGGTGAGATTTCATGTGCGCAATTCGAGTCGATGAACGCGCTGGTGGCGAAAGAGTGCGTTCCGCCGTTGCCGAACGGCGAAGATCGTGCGTTGTGACGCCATGCCCGACGACTCGGATGCCGAGAAGATCGAGCGATCAAGCAGATCCTCGCGGAGCCCGTGCCGAGATGTTTCCAGAATGCTCATCGCCGGGCGAACGCCTACGCCGAACAACTTCGCCGAATCGCTCAGTTGCTCGAAGACTGACGAATGAGCTACCTGTCCGGGTCCGACGCGAGGGGTCTCGCTCCCTTGTCGGCGTGCCGAAACGCCGCCAGCGGTTTGCGGAGGCGTTCGTCGATGTCGGTCGGTGAATCCCACATCCAGTCCGGCGCTGACTTCATGATCGCGACAAGTGCCTCGTCCTGGGCTGCTTGGTACAACGACTCGCACCGCTGACAGAGCGGCCAGAATCCGGGCAGCGTGTGGCCCTTGGAGTACGCGCGGTAGCGGACCAGGCTTGGGTCGAGCGGGTGCACCCATGCGACGTCGGGCGTTCCACAAATCGCGCAAGACTGGCCCCACGATGTGGTGGGCGCTCCATCGATCCATCCTGGTGGGAAGTCAGGCACTCCGGGGCGACCCCGGCCCTGGTACCCGAAATCGTCGCCACTCGTATCCACACCGGAATCGTGATGGTCGTGCTGAGCCGCGTCAACGCCGCTCTTCGCCGGACGCCGTGAGAGAGCGTGACCGTGGCACAAAAGACCTCCGACTGGGCCACATGGCGAGACGAGGTGTTTGGCGAGCCCTACCTGGGGTGGCATGACGGAGCCGCCTTCGAGGCGGCCCTGAGTCGGTGGGAGGAAGATCCACTCCGGGTACTTAGAGCCAGCCGCGCTCGACCTGGTCGGGGAAGGCTGTCATCCAGTAGTCGGGCAAGACTGTCTTGAGGGTTTTCCAGACCGCGACCGTCGGGTCCTCCCGGTCCGCGACGGCAACGAGAACGTCGGGCCCGTGCACTGCGAGCCGCTCGCGGCACACCCCACACGGGCTGAGCACGACCGTGCGGCCCCCAGCCTGGCGATGCACGCAGACAGAGGCCACGATGCGCTGACCGAGCCGGAAGGCCCCGCAGTAAGGCTCAACCTCGTGGCACAGTTGCACCGCAGGGTTGATCGATTCCGGTGCCGTGCCTGTGAGGACTGTCCCGTCGGCCAGGAGCACGGCGGCAGCGCCCCGGTCGTCCTCGCCGGGAAAGCGCGATTCAAGGAGACCCGTGCAAGCCTCGACAGTGGCCCTGAGGTCCGGCTGATCCATGGACGCAGGCTATCGACGTCCGGACATGCCGCAGACCGGCTCGGCTGAGCGACCGACTCCTACACATCAGATCTCATCTTGCTGCCGAACCGGGCAGACTGCGATCTCAACACCGTGCGCCCCGATGGTGGCGAGCGCGTCCGCCGGTGCCTTGTCGTCGGTGATCAGGCATTGCAGTTGCTCGATGTCGGCCACGCGGACGGGTCCACGCCGGCCGAACTTGCTCGAGTCCATCAGCGCGACCAGCGAGCCGGCGCGCTGCAGGATGCGCCGGTCGGTGCCCGCCTCGTTGACGTTCGCCGCGGACAGCCCGGCGACGGGATCGATGCCGAACGCGCTGAAGAAGGCAACGTCCACGTGGAAGTCCGCCAGCACGCGCTCGGCGATCGGGCCCAGCAAGGACATCTCGTCGTGCCGCAACACGCCGCCCAGCACCACGACCGAGATCTCGGGACAGCGGGCCAACTGGTAGGCGATGGTCAACCCGTTGGTCAGCACGGTGAGCCCGTCCCGGCCGGCGAGGTGAGGCAGCATCGCCGCGGTCGTGGTGCCGCCCGTGATCAGCACGGTCGAGTTGTCCGGCACCCGGGCGGCAGCCGCCCTCGCGATGCGCCGCTTCTCCTCGCTGTGCTCGGTGGTCCGCGTGCTCAGTGCCGGCTCCAGGTCGGCGACGATCACGCTGGCCCCGCCGTGCACGCGCGTGACCAGGCCGCGGTCGTCCAGCTCCTTCAGGTCCCGCCGCACCGTCGACGCGCTGACCCCGAGCACCTCGGCGAGTTCGAGCACGTTGCCCGAGCCCTCGGCACGCAGGTGCTGCAAGAGGCGACGCTGGCGCTCGACGCTGAACATCAGTGACCCCTACGCCGGTCGACGACATTGAGCAGCGGCTCGCCGGCGAGCGCACGGCGCACGGTGGAGCCTGGCACCATGGCGCTGTTCAGTCAAGACCAGTCAGTATCCTGATTGTTCATGCTCGTTTACGCTCGACCTTGGTTGACCGGTCCGGGGGACGGCCGTAGGGTCGCGTCGTGTCAACCCCTGCGTCCAAGGAGCGGATCGGCCCACCCAGGACGATCGACGCCGGCCGACGTGCAGTCGGCGGCGCGCGCGCTGGCGACCGCCGGACCGAGCGTGGCGGTCAAGGACGGCTCGCGCGGCGCGCTCGTCGTCGCCGCCGGCGGGCACGAAGCGGCCGAGGTCCTCGCCGAGCCGACTCCCGTCGTCGACACGATCGGTGCCGGGGACAAGTTCGACGCGGGCTTCCTGGCCGCGATCCTCGACGGTGCCACGCTGTGGGAAGCGCGCGCGGTGTCGGAACGGGATCGATGTCGGTGTCCGGACGCGGCGGGGACCGGGCGGCACGCCGACCGCGACGAAGCCTGCGCACAGGCCGAGCGACTGACCGTGCGAGCCATCGCCGACCCGAGCGGGTCGCCGTCCGTTGAGGAGCGCGTATGACCGAAGCGACGTCCGCTGTCCGGGTCCCGAGTGCCACCCGCACCGAGGTCGACAGCCAACCGGACATCTGGACCCGAGTGCTTGCCGAGGCACCGCGGA
>JBAWFG010000492.1:0-2267 GCA_049591655.1 Solirubrobacteraceae bacterium | reverse complement strand
GTGTTGACGGGCCTGCGGATGCCGCGCACCAGAAGCGTGATGACGGTGGCGAAGACGATGGCGGACAGGATGATGTTGGCGGTGAGGGCGAGGACCATTTCGGCTCCTTGAAGGTCGTTATCAGGTGCTGCGTACAGAATGGAGCGGGGGGCGAAGACGAACGTGCGATCGGCCTAAGTCGTATCTAAGAGCTCCAGCCAGTCCGTGTTCGGACAGTCCGCCGGCCAGAACACAGAAAACCAGTCGCGAATGCTCAACCTCCCTCGTGCAGTGCCGATGTCTTCATGAGCAGGGACAGCCGGCACCCATCCGATCCGTCCTGTGACCCCGCCCCCACCCAGGCCATAAAGGATCTCCATGAGCACGTTGCGCTTCCGGCGGTCAACCCCGCCCGTGTCCCCCCACGCCGATGAAGGCGCCCGCGCGCTGTCGGTGCAACTGCGCGCCCGGATGGGCAGTCTGCACGACAACTGCCTGACCCACCTGTCCGAGGGCCTGGAGGCGGTCCGGGACGGTGACCTCACCCAGGTCCTCACGCCGGACACCGAGCCGATCACCACCCGCTCCGATGACCCGGAGCTCCAGGAGCTTGTGGACCTGTTCAACCGGATGCTCGACAAGACCCAGACGGCGATCACCGCCTACAACGCCGTCCGTGCGCACCTCGCCCGGTCGCTGGGTGAGCGGTCGTGCATCGACGAGCTGCAGGCCCGCCTGCAGAGCATGTCCGACCACTGCCTGACGGCGCTCGCGGAGGGACTGTCGGCCGCTGCGCAGGGTGACCTCACCGTCACCGCCGAACCGGTCACGACCCCGCTCACCACGCGTCCCGGACAGCAGCTCGGCGAACTGGGCGAGGTGTTCAACGAGATGCTCGGGCGCGCCCAGGCCGGCCTCGAGGGCTACAACGCGATGCGCGGCCGCATGGGCGAGATGGTCGGCGAGATCGCCGAGCTGGCCGGTCGCCTGTCGGACTCCTCCCAGCACCTGAGCGCCAGCACACAGCAGATCGGCCTGGCGATCGACGAGATCGCCCGCGCGACCTCCACAGTCGCCGACGGCGCCGAGCGCCAGGTCGGCCTCGTCGGCAACGCCCGGGACGCCACCCGTGAGGCGGTCGAGATGGCCGCCGGAGCGCGCGAGGTCGCCGGCCAGGGCCTGGAGCTGACGGCGGAGATCTCGCGGATCGCCGACCAGACCAACCTCCTGGCGCTCAACGCGGCGATCGAGGCTGCCCGGGCCGGGGAGCAGGGCAAGGGCTTCGCCGTCGTCGCCGACGAGGTCAAGAAGCTCGCCGAGTCCGCCGGCAAGACCGCCGAGCTCACGCGCGAGGCGTTCCACGGTCTCGCCGCCAGCATCGACAACGTCAGCGACTGCGTCGGGCGGGCGGCGGGCTCGGCTGACGAGGTCGCAAACGTCGCCCAGGACACCGGAGCCTCGACCGAGCAGGTCTCGGCCTCCGCGCAGGAGTCGGCGGCATCGTCGGCCGAGATGACGCGGTCCAGCGAAGAGTTGGCGAAGATGGCCGCCGAGGTCCACCGTCTCGTCGGAGAGTTCCGCTTCTGATCCACGCCGCCGGCGCCCGAGCGAGACTAGATTCGCCGCAGCCGGGCTTCGGCGAGCGCCAGCCGTGCCGCTGCGCGCCCGCACACCCCGTGCACCGCGGCACCTGGGAAGGTCGCGGCGCTGCCGAGATACAGGCCGCGCACGGGCGTCCGGTACGGGATCAGCGACGCTCCGGGGCGGAAGACGAGCTGATCAAGCGCGTAGCTGCCGCCGCCGACGTCACCCGCCACGAGGTTGCGGTTGCGCGCCTGCAGGTCAGCAGGCGCGAGCACGTGCCGGGCGAGGATGAGTGCCCCGAAGCCAGGTGCAAGACGCTCGACGGCTGCCTCCATCCGGGTCACATCCTCTGCTCCCAGGCCGCGGGCGGAGTCGGCGGCGCTGTGGGTGTAGGCCCAGGCGGTGTGGCCACCCGCCGGGGCGCGGGTCCGATCGGCGAGCGACTGCTGGCCGAGCAGCATGAACGGCGTGGGCGACGGGGCACCCCGTGAGCCCGCGAGCAGTTCGGACTCGCTGCCACCCACGTGCACCGTTCCGGCCAGTCGCGCCTCGGGCGAACGCCACGGGATCGGCCCGGCGAGGGCCCAGTCGACCTTGAGCGTCGGCGGACCCGGACGGTAGCGGCGCAGCCCGCGGGCATAGGGCCCCGGCAGCCCGGCGCCGGCCAGCCGCGCCAGCGCGGCCGGCATGACGTCGGCGATGAC
>JBAWFG010000491.1:0-3372 GCA_049591655.1 Solirubrobacteraceae bacterium | reverse complement strand
GTTAGGCTCCCCCGGTGCGCTTCGCCGCAGATCGACCTCTCGGGCTGGCGCCGGCCACTGCGAGCGACTACCGGGAGCTCGCCCGGCGGCGGCTGCCGCGGCAGCTGTTCGACTACGTCGACGGGGGCGCCTACGACGAGTACACGTTGCGAGCCAACGTCAGCGACCTGCGCGAGCTGCTGCTGCGTCAGCGGGTGATGCGTGACGTCACGGTCCGTGAGCCGTCGGTGGAGGTGCTCGGCCAGCATCTGGCGATGCCGGTGATCCTGGCGCCGGTTGGCCTTGCCGGCATGATGGCACCGCGGGCCGAGGCGCAGGCAGCGCGGGCGGCCCATGCGCACGGGATCCCGTTCACCGAGTCGACGGTCTCGATCTGTGGGCTGGAGGAGGTCGCCGCCGCGACCCCGACTCCGCCCTGGTTTCAGCTCTATGTGATGCGTGACCGCGGCTATGCCGAGGACCTGATGGCCCGCGCGCGGGCCGTGGACTCGCCCGTGCTCGTGCTCACCGTCGACCTGGCGGTGGTGGGTGCGCGCCACCGTGACACCCGCAACGCGATCGCCGGACGGCCCCCGGCGCTGGCGAAGGCGCTGCGCGGGCTGGACCTCGTGGCTCATCCCCGCTGGATCCGGGAGGTGGCGCTCGGCGGCCGGCCACTCACGTTCGGCAACCTGGAGAAGGCCGTCCCTGACGCTCAGACCCCGGATGCGTTCCGGTCCTGGGTCGATAGCCAGTTCGATCCCAGTGTGACCTGGGACGACATCGCCTGGGTGCGTGAGCACTGGGACCGGCGCCTGGTCGTCAAGGGGATCCTCGACGCCGAGGACGCGCGCCGGGCGGTGCAGGCCGGCGTCGACGGGATCGTCGTCTCCAACCATGGCGGGCGTCAGCTGGACTCGGTGCCCTCCACGGTGCGCGCGCTGCCAGGAGTTGCCGACGCGGTCGGTGACCAGGTGGAGGTGCTCGTCGACGGCGGGATCAGGACCGGCTTGGATGTCGTCAAGATGGCAGCGCTCGGAGCGCGGGCGGTGCTCATCGGTCGCGCCTGGGCGTGGGCGGTCGCCGCCCGCGGTGAAACGGGGGTGCGTCATGTCCTGGACGTGATCCGGGCCGACATCGACACCGCGCTGGGCCTGACCGGAAGCAACTCGTTCGTCGACCTCGACCGTTCCGCCCTGGTGGCGGCGGATGCGACGGCACCGACCTCCCAGGGTGCCGCATGAACGTGCGTGGCAGAGCGGCAAACGGCCTGCGCGGTGCCGTCGGCCCGCTCGAGGCATCGCTGCGCATGATGGCCGCCGCGAGCGGCGACGTGGCCGGTGTCCTGACCGGAGGGGATGGCACCGATCCGTTCTCGCTGCGCGACCCGGAATACATCCGTCAAACCCTCCCCGCGTGGCGGATCGTCTCCCGCCGCTACTTCCGCGCCGAGGTGGACGGGATGGAGAACATCCCCTCGTCGGGGCCAGTGCTGTTGGTCGGCAACCACTCCGGCGGCGTCGTGATCGCTGACACGTTCGTGTTCGCGCAGGCGTTCTATGACCACTTCGGGCCCGAGCGCGTCTTTCACCAGCTCGCTCACGATCTCGTGTTCAGGGCGATCGGCCCGCGAGCGCTCGTTCAGCGCTACGGAACGGTGCCCGCGTCTCCGCGCAACATGGCCCGGGCCCTGGAGCGCGATGCGGCGCTGCTCGTCTATCCCGGTGGGGACGACGAGACGTTTCGCCCCAGCTGGGAGTCAGACCAGGTCGACTTCGCCGGGCGCACCGGATTCATCAAGCTGGCGCTGAAGCACGGCGTGCCGATCGTTCCCGTGGTGGCGATCGGTGGACAGGAGACGGCACTGTTTCTCGGCCGGGGTCGCGGGGCGGCCAAGAGCCTGCACCTGGATCGGCTGCTGCGGCTCAAGGTGCTGCCGCCGGTGATCGGGCCACCGTTCGGCATCACCGTGCTCGACATGCCGTTCCGGTTCCCGCTGCCGTCGAAGATCTCCATCCGGGTCCTGGAGCCAATCGACCTGCGCGAGCGGATCGGGCGTGGCACCGACGTGGACGCCGGCTATGAGCTGGTGACCGCGAGGATGCAGGAGACGCTCACCGAGCTCCAGGAGCAGCGCGACCTGCCGATCGTCGGCTGAGCTGCGCGGTCGGCGTCGGCGTCGGCGTAACCGTCGCTGTCACGGACGACCGCCACATGCCGCGCCGGGCGGGTTGGAGGTTGTGGCGTCCATACGCGTCAAACCTCGGAGGGCCCCATTCGGACATCCCGCGGGCGGTCGGTATGGCCGAGCGGGGCGGAGGTTACGGTGGCCCAGATGGGTGCAACCTCGGCTCCAAAAGGTTCAGGCGCGCGCTAATAGCACCTCAACCGGACAGAATGTCGGTCAAAACGCTTCAAATACGTAGTAAGTACGGATGTATTACCCGCGGGCGACGTCGATGAGGACCGACAACTCATAAAAACCCGCTCTTTGCGAGGCGTGACCGTAACGCACCGACGCACCGGTCAGCCGTGCACCTAGGGGGGCGGTACCAGGGAGGTTACCCTCATGCATCGCTTGACCCGACGTTCGGTTCTTGTCCTCATCGTGATCGGCGCACTCGTTGCCGGTGGAGCGGCTTACACCAACACCATCAGCGGCGCCGGTACGACCAACAACACGGCCGGTTACCACGACATCACGGTTCACGGCGCGTCGCTGACCGACGCCAAGTACGGCCTGAGCACGGACGGTTCGCTGATCGACACCGTCACCTTCACGTTCGCGAACGATCTCACGAACGACCGCCTCCAGTACATCGTCGACACGGCCCCCGCGGCCGGCGGCGGCAGTGGTACGCCCCTCGAGGACTGCAATGGTGATTCCAACGTCACCACCGGGGGGATCATCGGGAGCGGCGCCGTGAGCAGCGGCGTGACCTCGGTTGTGTGCACCCTCGCAACCCCGGTTTCAACGGAGACGGCGACCGACCTCGACGTGGTGGTCACGAACAACTGACCAATCGGCTCACCCTGAGGAAGAGCGCGGCTGCCCCGCAGCCGCGCTCTTTCGAGTCGATCGTCTGGACCGCGGATGACGCCGCATCGTGAAACAACATCGCTTCCGCTCCGCCCTGCTCACCGGAACCGTCCTGATCCTGGGGGTGACGGGGTGGCACTACTTCGCGTCCCCGCTGATCGGTGGCTCGACCAACTATGTCATCACCCACGGGGTCAGCATGGAGCCGCGGTTCCACAGTGGGGACCTGGCCCTCGTCAGACCTGCTGCGCAGTACCGGGTTGGGGACGTCGTCGCGTATCACAGTTCCCTGCTGCACCTCGTCGTATTGCATCGCATCTACGCCATCCACGATGGCCGCTACACGTTCAAAG
>JBAWFG010000490.1:0-6335 GCA_049591655.1 Solirubrobacteraceae bacterium | reverse complement strand
TTTTCCACGTTTTGCGGGTGGCGGCCCCCGCGGGTGGTGGCGGTCGCCGGACCGGTGGCGGCGAGACGGGCTAGGCGGCCTGGCGCGCGGAGGTGGGGACCGAGGCGCTGGCGGGTGCGGCGGCTGTGGTCCCGGTCGTCGCCGGGGTGGGTCCGAGCGGCTCGATGGGGCGGAGCTCGTCGGCCGGGCCTCCGGTCTGGATGACGCCGTCGACGATGTGCATGGCGGCCTCGGTCAGCGCGCCGGAGTCGTCGCGATAGCGGATCACCGGGTACTCCGGCTCCTCGGGGTCGACGCCGACGACCGCGCCGGCGCTGCCGTCGGGCAGGGTGAGGGTGTAGCCCACCGGGTACGGCATCGCGATCTTGAGGAAGTGGGCCACGATCTCCGGGTCAAACTGGGTTCCGGCCCCCTCGCGGATGACACGGACGCCGATGTGGGGGGCGGTGGCGGGCTGATAGGGGCGATCGGCGGTGATCGCGTCGTAGACGTCGGCAACCGCGGCGATCCGGGCGAACTGATGGGTGTCGGTCTCAAACCGCCCGGTGGGATAGCCGAGTCCGTCCCAGCGCTCGTGGTGGTCACGGACGACGCAGCGCGACAGTGGTGAGATGCGATCGGAGGAGAGCATCGATGCGCCGGCCACCGGGTGGGTCTTGACCAGCTCCCACTCCTCGGGGGTGAGCTTGGCGGGCTTGTTGAGGATCGACTCCGGAATCGAGATCTTGCCGATGTCGTGGATGAGCAGGCCCATGGTGAGCTGGGTCATCCGCTCCTCCATGCGGTCAAAGCGGCGGTCGCCGCGGTAGTCGACCCAGCCGTCGATGCGGTCAATGCGCTGGCCGAGCAGCAGGCCCAGCGTGGCGACGCGGACCGAGTGGCTGTAGGTGTAGCTGTCGGCGGTGGAGAGGTCGTCAAACGCGAGTGCGGCCTCGGGGCAGTCCGACAGCGCCTTGATGAGGCTGTCGGTGGCGCTCTCGATCTGCTCGAAGACCCGTGAGTTGAGTGGACTGAGGTCCGCCGCAACCGCCCGGGCGGCCTCCAGACAGGAGGAGACAGCCTGCTCGGTGGAGGTGCGGACATGATCGGGCAGCGGCTGGGCCGGGATGATTCCCTCGCCCATGTCGTCCTCGATCCAGATGGCGCGGACGCCGAGGGAGCCGAGACGTGCGCCGAGCTTCTCGGTCAGCCTGACACCGCGGCGCAGCAGCGGCGCGGCGCCCAGGGTGGCCGACGGAATATCCCGCGCCAACTCCATCTCATCGTGGATCCAGTCAACCCGAATGAGTCTCATGGCGTCTTAATCGGCAGATATCCGTCCAACTTTTGCCCGGCTGCGCGAGTTGCGCATGCGTTGTGGTCGAACCCAGCCGGGCACCGCGTAGCCGAACACGATCGTCTGGTTTGTGGTCGCGGGTGTGGGTAACGTGAAAGCGGATGACCGGTCCAGGGCCATCACATCTCCGCCGCGGGCGCATGGGGCGGTCCGCCGCGCTGATCAAGCGCGCCCTCGTGGCGCTCGCGCTCAGCGCCCTCGTGGCGCTCATGCTGAGCGGACCGGCGAGCGCCGGCGTCGCCAACGCGGGGCTGGCCGGGCCCGATCACGCCGATCCGATCGCCGGCCTGACCTGGGGGAACTATTCCGGTTCCCAGGATGAGGTGTTCCCGGCCTATCGGGCGGCCGCCGGTCAGCAGCACCAGTTGCTGGCCAAGATCGCCCTGCGACCGCGGATGCGCTGGTTCGGCGCCTGGTATCCCGACTCGGGCATCCAGCAGACGATCCGTACCTACATCGCCAACGTCACCGGTGGCGATCCCAACGTGCTCGCCCAGGTGGCGGTATTCCGGCTGGACCCGTGGGAGCACGCCGCCTGCTCGCGGCTGCCCAGCGCCGCTGACCAGGCCAGCTATCGGCGGTGGATCGAGGCGTTCGCGGCCGGGATCGGCTCCTCACGGGTGGCGCTGCTGCTCCAGCCCGACCTGCCATTCGGGCTGTGCGTGCCCCATCACTCGCGTCTGCCGCTGTCGCTCGTCGCCTGGGCCGCCGGAGTGTTCAACGCGCTCCCGCACACGACCGTCTACATCGACGCCGGAGCCGCCGACTGGCCGACGGTCCCCCAGGCCGTCGCGCTGCTGCGCGCCGCCGGCATCAGCCACGCTCGTGGATTCGGCCTGAACGCGACTCACTACGACAGCACCGCCCATGAGCTGGCGTTCGGCGCCCGCGTCGCCCGGGCGTTGGCGGCCGACCACATCCCCGGGCGCCATTTCGTCATCAACACCGCATCCAACGGGCGCCCGTTCACCTACCAGCAGTACCACGGCCCCAACTTCGACAACGCGGCGGTGTGCCGTAGCCGCACCGCCACACGGTGCGTGACGCTCGGGATCCCACCGACCTGGCAGGTCGCGGCTCGGCAATGGCACCTGTCCGCCCACGACCGCGCGCTCGCCGCCCGCTACGCCGACGGCTATCTGTGGCTCGGGCGCCCGTGGCTGGACAACCAGGCCGACCCGTTTGACCTGGACCGGTCGCTGGCGCTCGCCGCGACGACGCCGTTCTAGGGCGATGAGCCGGGCAGTCGGGCAGCCGGGTAGGAGGGCAGCCGGGAGGCTCGCTCGGCATCGTCTAATCGATTCTTCACACAGCGCTTAAGCCGTTGCACACGAGCGGGGTAGGGTCCAGGGGTCCGTCGGCGAAGCATGATGACGCCGATCGACCCAGCCGGATTTCGGCTGGCGCACACTTGTAGCCTCTGTTCGCAGGGGGCGGGCCAGGCTCGCACCTGTATCCCTTTCAGACCACCATGGCCGTCGACACGCTTCCTCCTCGCTCTCCCTCGCCCCCGCCCGGATCCGGGGGCCCCGGCACGGGCTCAACCGGTCGGCTGGCGCGCCTGAGAGCGCTCGGCGACGTGCATCTCAACCGCTGGGCGGTGGCCGGGCTGGTGGTGGCGCTCACGCTCGTGTCGCTGTTCCTGCGCACGCGGCAGATGAACTTCTACTACTGGATCGACGAGGCGATCTCGGTCGGGATCTCCTCGCATCCGCTCAGCCAGTTGCCCCATCTGCTGCGCGAAGACGGCTCGCCGCCGCTGTACTACCTGCTGCTGCATGTCTGGATGAGCGCGTTCGGACAGGGGGAGGCCGCAACCCACGCGCTCTCGCTCGTGTTCGGGGCGATCACGGTGCCGGTCGCATACTGGGCCGGGGCAAGCCTGTTCGGGCGGCGTGTCGGGGCGATCAGCGCGATCCTCGCCGCGGCCGTCCCGTTCCTCACCTCATATGCGCAGGAGACGCGGATGTACGCGATGCTCCTGCTGCTGGCGCTGCTTGTGGCGACATCCTTCGTCCACGTGTTCGTGTACCGGCACCGGCGGTACCTGGTGCTGTTCTCGCTCTCGCTCGCCGCCGCGCTCTACACCCACAACTGGGCACTGTTCCTCGGGCTGGCGACGGGACTGGCGTGGCTGTTCTGCGTGTGGGCGACACCGCTGCCCCGCCGCGAGCTGTGGCGCGACGGGCTGATCGGGTTCGGGGTCACCGCGCTGCTGTTCGTGCCGTGGCTGCCGACGCTGCTCTACCAGGCACAGCACACCGGCGCCCCGTGGGCGCTGCCGCCCGTGTTCTGGTCACTGCCCGACGCCTTCTATTTCATCGTCGGTGGGCGCGGCGCGGCGATGACCCTGTTGCTCGGCGCCGGCGTCGGCCTGGTGGGGGCGGCGACAGGGTTGTGGGCAGCCGGCCCGGGCCGGTTCGCGGTCCGGGAGGGCGAGCCGGAGCAGCGACGCGATCGAACCGCCGCCCTCGCACTGCTCGTGATTGGGCTCGGCACTCTGCTGATCGCCTTCGTCTATGCCAAGACGACGCCGGCATGGTCGGGCCGCTACCTCGCCGTGATCGTCGGGCCCTGTCTGCTGGTGACCGCGCTGGGGCTGTCCCGGGCGCGGGGCATCGGGGTCGTGGCGCTCGTGTTCGTCTGCCTGTTCTGGGTGCTCGATCCGCGCGCCAGCTCGCTCTACGCCAAGAGCAATGTCGCCGCGGTGGCGCACGTGATGCGCCACCACACCGGGCCGACCACGCTCGTGCTCTCGACCCAGCCCGAGGAGGTGCCCACGCTCGCGCACTACCTCCCCAAGGTCACTCACTACGCGACGCCCCTGGGCTCGGTGCCCGACCCGCGGGTCGTCGATTGGCGCAACGCGCTGACGCGTTTTGAGCATTCGAGCGTCCACGGGACCCTGGTGCCGATGCTGCAGCAGTTGGCCGTCGGTGACCGGGTGCTGCTCGTCGTGCCAGAGATCTTCCAGACGGCGCCGAAATGGATGACGCTGATCAAGCGCAGCTCGGTGCGCTGGGAGCGCTACCTCAAGCACGACCGGTCGCTGAAGCTGATCATCGACCAAGCCCCGCATCAGTTCGCCACCGGGCTTCCGGTCCGCGGGCTGCTGTTCGAGGTCAGGCGCGCGGGCGCCTGACGTCCTCGCCCGCCCCCGTCTGCTCGATCAACCCAGCGGCCGTCTCGGTCCCCGGCGTGCGGCGCAGCCGTGCACCGGCGGCGCTGACGCGGGCGCGCAGCATCGCGTCGGTGAGCAGCCGGTCGACGGCGCCCGCCAGTTCCTCGTGGGTCAGCGCGTAGGTCGCCAAGCGGATCCCGTAGCCGGTCTCGTGTACCCGCTGGGCGTTGTCGTGCTGGTCCCAGAAGATCGGCAGCACGAGCATCGGCTTGCCGAACCACATGCACTCGGTGACCGTGTTGTTGCCACCGTGGGTGATGACCGCGTCGACCTGGGGGAGGACCGAGGTCTGGGGTAGGAACTCCTCGCCGATCATGTTGTCGGCGAGCGTGTACTCATCGTGGCGGGGTCCGCGGCTGACGACGTAGCGGTGGGGGGTGTCGGCGAGCAGTTCGACGAGCCGGCGCATGAGCTCCACATCGGCAGATCCGAGTGAGCCGAGGCTGAGGTACACCAGCGCGCGCCCGTCGCGCTCCGGCGCCGGCCACGGCTCGTCGGTGGCGCGCACGCACGTCTGGAGGTTGTGCCAGGTCGGGCCCAGCGGTGTGCTGCGGCGGTAGTCGAGCTCGTCGGGGAACAGGTAGAGGTTGAGCCAGGGCGAGGGGTGGATCATGTCGAGCCCCGGGAGTGGCGGCGCGCCCCGCTGCACGCAGAACTGCGAGAAGGACGCGTGCAGCTCACCGACCTGTCGCGCATACTCGGCCCGGAACGCGGGCCAGTCGCCGTCGTCGGCGGCCGGCAGCCCTGAGAACACCGGGGGCAGCATCGGGTCGGCGATCTCCAGCGGGTTGCAGGAGACGATCCGCACCCAGGGGCACCGCCCTGCGGCCACCGCGGGGAATGCGCACACGTTGTCCTGGACGATCACATCGGGGGACAGCTCGGAGAAGATCTCGGACAGGCGGTCATCGACATAGCGCGCCCCGTCGGCCAGCGCCTGCCAGGTCGGTGCGATGAAGCTGCCCAGCTGCTCCCGGGTGTCGCTGCGGAACACCGGTGCGGTATCGCGGATGAAGTCCTTCCAGAACTGGCCCGGGACTTCGGGCACTGCCGGCGGAGGGGAGAGGCGCATCAGCCGCTCCTCAAATCCCTTCGCCTGCAGCGTCCCGGCGAACGACTCCTCGATGACGAACACGACCCGGTGACCGCGGCGGCGCAGCACATCGCCGATCCCCACGCAGTTGTTGGTGGGGCCGAACGCGCCCTCGGGAAAGAAGACGATCGTCTGCGAGCCGGACGGGGTGATGGGCGGGCAGCCTAAATGAACCCGCCCCGGGGTGGGGGCTGGTGACTGACGACCTACAGGTGGCGATGCATCCCGCGCGCCAACGATGCGTTGACGAGCACGAGCGCCAGTTCGGCGCCGAGGTTGAGCGTGCTCAGCACATTGACGGCGTGCTTGAGGGCCACGGCCCGCTTGGGCGTCTCGGTCGCCGTCTCTGAGCCCGAGTCCATCGGCACCGCGCCGCCGGGCGCCTGCTGGGAGAAGCCGACGCCGCCCACCGCCGACGCCAGACCGGTCACCACCACGGCCCCGACCGCGACGTCCTTGGCGAAGATCAGCCGGCGGCGCCTGGGGCTCGTCCACAGCGGGCTGGTGTCATCGCCGCGGGCCGATACCCAGCCGGCGACCAGCGCCGCCAGCGCGGCGGAGTTGACGGTGCCATAGCGTCTCCAGGCGCGGTTGAGCACCCGGCCGCGCTGCTGCTTGTCGGTGATGTCCGACAGCGCGGGGTGCATCGCGACACGGCCGAAGAGGTTGCCTCCGACCAGGGCTGCCAGGGCGGTGTCCTGTGCCGCCTGGGCGCCGATCGGGCC
>JBAWFG010000489.1:0-2732 GCA_049591655.1 Solirubrobacteraceae bacterium | reverse complement strand
GCGTAGGCGATCGCCACGCTGTGGGGCCGGGTGCTGCAGCCGCCGGCCCGGTGAGTGCTCACGGCCGGTGCCACATGTGTGTGATGGGAGGGCGCGGTGAAGAGGCGGGTCGCTCGGCCGGGCAGTTGCTTGGCCACGGTCGGGGTGACGGCGGCGGTCGTCGGCGTCGTATCGACGAGCCGGTTGGCTGAGATGGCGGCGTTGGTCGCCGGGGCGGGGAGGGCGGCCGGGGCCGGAGGTGCCGGCGTGGTGGTCGTGCTGGGGGTGGTCGCCGCTGTCGTCGTGGTGGCGTCGGTCGTCGTTGCCGGCGCGGGGGGCATCGCCGGGGTGGTATCGGTCCCCGGGGTGGTGCCGCTTGCCGGGGTGCTGTCGGTCGTCGCTGGTGCCGATGTCGTCGTGGTGGGCGCCGCGGTTGGGGTGCTCGTCGATGCCGTGCCGGCGTCGGCGAGCGCGGCCGCCGGAGATGAGGTCGCCGTCACGGCGACCGCGGTGGCCAGTGCAGCGAGTTGGCGAGCGCTGCCGAAGGCCAGGCGGGACGGGCCCTGCTGAGGGTCATAGCCACTGAGGGCCAGGGCATGACGGGTGATTGGACGCAGCCCGGGGGCGGGCAGGTCCAGCTCCAGTCCGTCGGCGGCGATCAGCGCAAACAGCGCCGCCGGGGATTGCACGAGGTCAAGCGGGAGCTCGAAGGAGGCCCGCCACAGCAGCGTGTCGGCGGCGCGCCGGCGCTCGCTGACCAGGCGGCGCTCGAGCATGCTCGAGCGCACGGGATACAGATGCTCGGCATCCCCGGTCCCGTCGACGGCCAGCCGGGCACCGCGTGGGATCGCGGTCTCGTCGGCCAGGACCGCGAGCAGGCGCAGGACCGCACGGTCAACGCCGGCCGGCGCGTAATGGAAACCCTCAAGAGTCAGGCCGAGATCAGCGGCTCGCATACACGCCTCCTGGGCGGCTGTGGCTCTCACCGGCTCGGTCGATCGCGGCAAACAGCGCGTCGAAGGATCCCCACTTGGGGAGAACCGGGAGTGCTGTCAACCCGGTGACGGGCTCGGCCCCGACCGCGACGACGCCCACGCGCGGGCGCAGCGCGTCAAGCCGGGCAGCCTGGCAGGCGGCTGCGGTCAGCGACGCGCTGGCGTCGATCACGACGACGTCGGCCCGCTCGCGCACGGCGAGCTCGACGATGTCCTCGTGACGCGCGCCCGCGGAGACCGCGTAGCCCCGCTGGGTGAGAAGCGTGGCGGTGACCGAGCGGTAGCGGCGATCTCCGGCGACGACGAGCACCCGGGCGAGAGCGGGTTCGGCGTGGACGTGCGCGTCGGACATGCTCTGTATGTCGCCGCTGCGCCTCCGGGCCACGACCCCCAAAAGGTCTAGGAGCGCCCTAACGGTTCTTCTCAGCGTGGCGGCGGCGGGCGCGCATTGGACCTTGGTCTAGGTCCGAACTAGCGGTTCTTCCGTGAGGGCACGGGCGCTCAGGTTCCGATGCTCAGGCCATGGCGGGCAAGCCATCTACGAAACACCGGGGGATTTCTCAGCACGCCGGTGGGCCCATCACTCGCCTCGTGCAAATGGTCAACTGGCATATGAGATTCGGAGGGAGGTGAACAGCTTTGTTTAACAGCCTCTTTGACGTCGTCAGCATGATGCTCATCCGCATGCGCAGCGACAAGGGTCAGACGATGGCCGAGTACGGCATCCTGATCGCGGTCATCGCGCTGGTCGTGGTCGTCGCGGCGATCTTCCTGGGCAGCAGCCTCCAGGGTCTCTTCAGCAGCACCGCTGTCAAGGCCTAACCGCCCTTTCGCAAACAGCCGGACCGACAGCGCCCGCCGCGGCTCAAGCCGCGGCGGGCGCTTTCGCATGTTCGGGCCGGTTTCGGCACGTGGACTGCACCTTGGTCTAGGTCCAACTAGAGCTTCTCACGGTGCGGGGTCGAGGTCAGGGGTTCGATGACAGTGACGAGCCGGCCGTGATGCCGGCCACCATCAGCAAGGAGCACCTGTGAAACTCAGTCAAAGACGACTCGCGCGGCCGAGCCTCGGCGGCATCCTGGCGACCCGGCAGGGTTCGCTCATCCTTGCACTGGTGTGTGCCGTGTGCGCGGCGGGCATCCTGTTCGTCGCCCTCAACCGCTACAAGACCTCAATCAAGCCTCCGGTCACCCAGGACACCGTCCTGATCGCGACCGGAGAGATCGCCAAGGGCACGCCCGGCACCACGATCGCGCAGGAGAAGCTGTACCGCTCCACGCCGGTCGCCGCCAGCCAGGTGACCCCGGGGGCGCTCAGTGACGCATCGATGCTGTCCAGCGACACCGCGGCCGTCAACATCCTGCCGGGCCAGCAGCTGACCGCCGCCGACTTCGCCTCCTTCACCACGCTCTCGGAGATGCTCCCGGCGGGCGACCGTGCCGTGACGGTGTCCATCGGAGAGGCAAACGGGAGTACCGACATTGTCCAGTCCGGTGACCATGTGGACATCTGGATCACCGAGACGACCGGCGCCGCAACGCAGGGCGTCAAGCCGATTCTCAGCGATGTCCTGGTGCTCAAGCCCGGCAACGCCACCCCGGTCAAGGACCAGGGGGTGACGATCGCGGGCGCGGACATGGTCGTTGCGGTTCCCAACAGCCAGGTCCCGCTCCTTCTCAACTACGCCACCAAGGGATCGCTTTACCTCACGCTGCGTCCGACCGATGCAACACCGAGTGCGGCTGACCAGTACGCGGC
>JBAWFG010000488.1:0-33325 GCA_049591655.1 Solirubrobacteraceae bacterium | reverse complement strand
CCGGATGCACAGCGCCGCCGGCGCCATAGGCCTCCCCGGCCTGCAGCACGCTGCGCAGCGCCCGCCGGTGCCAGGCATCGGAGAGATGGAGGTTGAGGAAGCCGGGCCCGGCGACGTCAAAGGACACCAGCTGGCCGTCCAGCAGACCGGTCAGCTCGGCACCGAGCCGGTCGGCGATGTCCCGGGGCGGCCCGCCGACGGCGGGCGCCAGCAGCATCGCGGCGTTGGTCGAGTAGTCGCCCTGGCCGGCCCGCTTGGGGCGCTCGACCCGGAACTGGGCCGGAACCTCCGCGCCCTCCCCGAGAATCGCGCTGGCCGCCCGGCTGACCGCGGCGCGGAGATCGCCCAATGGCGAGCTCATGCGCTGTGCACCGTGAACGGCTGAAACAGCGTTTCCAGACGCTCGAGCGCGCTGGGAGTACCGATCGCGACGAGCATGTCGCCGGCTTGCACAACGTGCTCGGGAGCGGGCTGGGGCTCGAGCTGACCGTCGGTATGGCGGACCGCGACGACGACCGAGTCGCCGCGCACCTGCTCGATCGTCTGGCCGACACCCTCGCATGAGGACGGGACCTCGATCTCCTCCATCCGGTAATCGGCGACCTGGACGGCGCCCCCCACCTGGGGATGCAGCGCCACCCGGGCCATCTCTGACCCCGACGTCTTGTACGGGGAGATGACGCGATCAGCGCCGGCCCGGAGCAGCTTCTTCTCAGAGTCCTCGGCCGAGGCACGGGCGATGATCAGGATGTCAGGGCGGATCTCGCGGGCGGTCAGCGCGATGAAGATGTTGTCGGCGTCGGAGTCGACGCACGCGATCACCGCGCGGGCCCGCTGGATCCCCGCGTCAAGCAGGACCTCGTCGTCGGCGGCGTAGCTCTCGATGTAGCGCACTCCGAGCGCCTCGGCCTGCTCGCGATGCGCCGGGTTGGAGTCGATCGCGACGTGTCTGACCGCGGCCAAGCGCAGATCCCGGGCAACCTGGCGCCCAACGCGGCCAAAGCCGCAGATGATGAAGTGGTCGGAGTAGGAGTCGATCATGCGCTGATTGCGGCGCTCTTCGAGCAGCCCGCTGAGCTGGCCGGAGACGAAGAACTCGGCAACCGTCGCCAGGCCGTAGAAGAGCGTACCTATGCCGAACACCTCGAGCAGGACGACGATGACCCGTCCGGGGGTGTCTTCGGGGTCCGGCATCGCGCCGAGCGTCGTGACGGTGTCAAGCGTCCAGGCCAGCGCGTAGGCCACCGACGTGCCCTCGGTGATGCACAGCGCGATCGTGCCGAGCACGATGATGGCCCCGAGCGCGACGAGCAGGATCCCGAGCCGCCGGGCGAACATCCGCAGCTCCCGCCGCGCCCGGCTGCGCTGCTCCAGCGCCAATGCATGTCCAGCGCGGCCGTCGCGATCGGTGGTGGCGGACATCGGCGGTGCTGGTCCTAGTAGTGGTAGGGCTCGCGGGCGAGGATCTTATGGCCCCGGTAGAGCTGCTCCAGCAACACGACCCGGGCAAGCTGGTGGGGCAGTGTGATCTGCCCGAGCGAGAACCGGTGGTCGACATGGTCGAGCTCGAGCCCGAACGGGCCACCGATCACAAAGCACAGATCGCGCCCGCTCTGGCGCCGGTCCTCCAGGAACCGGGCGAACTGCAGCGAATCGGGCATCTCCCCCTCCCGGTGCAGGAGCGAGACGAACGCCCGGTCGGGCAGGCGGCGGGCCACCTGGTCATCCTCACGGACCTCGATGAGCTCCAACCGGGTGTGACCGGCCAGGAGCTTCTGGTAATGCTGCACGTCGTCGGCGAACGGGGGCCGCAGCTTGCCCACGGCAACGACGATGATCCGCACGGTGAGATACTACGGCCATATGTCAGATCCCAATCAGCCCGAACGCCACATCAACATCCACTTCTCGCCGGAGGTGATGGCGGGGCATTACTCCAATTTCGCCAACGTGAGCCACTCGGACTACGAGTTCACGATCACGTTCGCCCGGGTCGACCATGAGGTCGAGGACGAGGAGATCCCCGGAGTGGTCGTCTCCCGTCTCAACCTCGCGCCGAAGTTCATGCGCGAGCTGATCGACGCCATGCAGGACAACTACTCCAAGTGGCAGACCCGCGAGGGGATCAAGAACCTGCCGGAGTTCGGCGGCGGGGCGGGCGGGGCCGACCCCCGCGAGTACGGACCCGACGACGAGGCCTAGCCGGCGGCGCCGGCCGGCAACCTCCTCTCACATCGTGTCGGACGCGCCGGAGCGGGCGGTAACACCGTCCGGGAACGGATCCACGCCCCCGCCGTCGGCCGGGATACCGGCCTGCGGCGTCCTGCTGCCCAACTTCGACGCGGTGCGCACCGGCCGGACGCCGCCGATCGTGCAGGCCGCCCGCCTGGCTGAGCAGCTCGGCTTTGATGCTGCCTGGGTCGGCGACCATCTCGCCTGCCCCGCCCCTGGGCTCGACGCCCCCGCCTGTCTGGCCGCCGCCGCCGCGGTGACCGAGCGCATCGGGCTGGGGTTCAGCGTGATGCTGCTCGGTCTGCGCCCCCCCGCCTGGGCCGCCAAGCAGCTGGCGACGATCGACGTGCTGTCGGGCGGCCGGCTGCGCCTCGGTGTCGGGGTCGGGGGCGAGTTCCCCGACGAGTTCGCGGCCGCCGGCGTGCCGGTGCGCCAGCGCGGCGCCCGTCTGGACGAGTCCCTGGCGGTGATCGGCGACCTGCTCACCGGTCGCCCGGTCGAGCACCACGGGCGGGTGCTCGACGTCACCGCTCCGGCGTTGGAGCCAGCACTGGCGGCGGTGCCACCGATCTACGTCGGCGGTCGCGGCGAGCCGGCGCTGCACCGGGCCGCCCGCCATGGCGAGATGTGGCTGCCGATGTGGCTGACCCCCGAACGGGTCGCCGAGCGCTCGGCCCGGCTGGCCGAACTGGCCGCCGAGGCGGGCCGGCCGGTCCCGGGCACCGCTCTGCTGATCGGGGTCAACATCGACGACGATCGCAGCCGCGCCAGCGCCGAGGCCGAGGCCCATATCCGCGGCCAGTACCGGATGGATCTGGAGACCGTCGAGCACTGGACCCTGCTGGCTAGCATCGACGGCGCCGTGGAGCAGTTGGAGGCGTATCGACAGGCCGGCGTGCAGGAGTTCCTGCTGATGCCGCTCGGCAGCGAGCCACTCGTTCAGTACGAGCGGCTGGCTGAGGTCCGCGCCCGGCTGCAGGCCGGCGCCGGCGATGCCGTGGAGGCGCGCCGGTGACCACCGAGGCGGTCCATCGCTACGACCCGTCGGCGTTCCGTGACGTGTTCGAGCAGCACTTCACCTACCTGGCCGGGGTGTACCGCAACAGCCACCGTTACGCCGGGCACCCGGCCCTCCACGATCCCGCGTCGGGGCGGCGCTGGAGCTACGCCGAACTGTGGACCGACGCCGGCGCGCTGGCCGCCGGGCTGCGCGATGCGGGGGTTGGCCCGGGCGATGCGGTCGTCTTCTCGTTGTTCAACGGCGGAGACTTCGTGCTCGTGTGGCTGGCCGCGATGCGTCTCGGAGCAGTGGCGGCGCCGATCAACTTCCGGCTGTCGGCCGGCGAGGTCGCCCACGTCCTCGACGACAGCCGCCCGGCCGCCTACGTCTATGACCTGGCGCTGGCGGCGACGGCATCGGCGGCGCTCCAGCGCGCCGCCCACGCGCCCGGACTGGTGGCAACCGTCGGTAGCGGCGAAACCCCGGCCGGCACGGTCACGATCGAGAGTCTGGCCGGGGATGGCAGCTCGATCCCCGATCTCCCCGCCGGCATCACCACATATGCCGAGACGACCCGCCTGTACACGTCGGGGACGACCGGCATGCCCAAGGGCGTGTCGCTGAGCGGCGTCGTCGACGTCCTCTCCGCCCACGACGTGATCATGCACTTCCCGCTCTCGCCCGAGGACCGCACGCTCAACATGACGCCGTGGTTTCACCGTGGCGGGCTGTATTCGGGCGGGCCCAACCCGGTGCTCTACTGCGGCGCCGAGTCGGTGGCACTGCGGGCGTTTGACCCCGCCACGGTGCTCGACTGGGTCGCCGAGCATGGGCTGACCTTCCTGATCGGCGCGCCGACGAACCTCGCCATGCTCACCGCCGAGCAGACCTCCCGCCCGCGGGACCTCAGCACGCTGCGCGGGATCGTGACGATGGGGGCGCCGCTGGATCGCGAGGCGTGCCTGCGCTATCAGGAGACCCTGACCCCGCGCATCTTCAACGGCTACGGGACGACCGAGGCGTTCTGGAACACGTTCCTGCGGCCGTCGGACCTGCCGGCCCACGCCGGCTCGGCCGGGCGCGCGTGCACCGATGACGACGTGGCCGTGGTCAGGATCTACGAGGATCGCCAGGCCGACCCCACCGATCATGTCGCCAAGGACGGCACCGAGGTCGGGGAGGTCGTCGTGCGCTCGGTCAAGGCCGGTTATGCCTACGTCAACCAGCCCGAGTAGCAGGCGACCCGGTTCCGCGACGGATGGCTGTACATCGGCGACCTCGCCACCTGGGACGAGGACGAGTACGTGACCATCGTGGGGCGCAAGGACGACATGATCATCTCCGGCGGTGAGAACGTGCACCCCACGCAGGTCGAGGCGGTCCTGGCCGAGCACCCTCAGATCAGCGACGCCGCCGTCGTCGGCGTCCCCGACGCGCACTGGGGCGAGATCGTGGTCGCCTACGTGGTTGCCGCCGACCCCGCCCTTGACGCCGCCGCGTGCGAGGCGCACTGCAACGGCCATCCGATGCTCGCCGCCTACAAGCGGCCGCGCGCCTACCGGTTCGTCTCCGAGCTGCCCATGACCGCGACCGGCAAGAAGGTGCATTACCAGCTGCGTGAGCAGGCTCGCACTGACGCCGCCGAGGGCCGGCTGACCCGCCCGTGAACCGTGACGGGCAGCGCCGTGACCCGGTCGTCACCGGGATCGGCGCCATCACGCCGCTTGGCGATTCGGCGCCGCAGACCTGGCAGGGCCTGGTTGACGGACGCTCGGGCATCTCGGCGATCGAGAGCTTCGACGCATCCGACCTGCCGGTTCGGATCGCTGCCGAGATCCGGGGGTTCGACCCCGAGGCGCTGTTCGGAGCCAAGCGGGCGCGGCGCTCGGCGCGCTTCAGCCAACTCGCGGTCCACGCTGCCCGTGAGGCGGTCGCCGACGCCGGTTTCCATCCCAGCGACGAACCAGATCGCACCGCGGTCGTGGTCAACGCCGCCGTCGCCGGGGCTCCCGAGATCGAGCGGAACATCCGCGCTCTCGTTGAGGGCGGCCCGCGGGACCTCAGTCCCTACTTCGTGCCCTCCACGATCACCAACATGGCGGCCTGCGAGGTGGCGATCGACCTCGGCGTGCACGGCCCGGTCAACGCCTCCGCGCTCGCCTGCGCCAGCGGCACCGCGGCTCTGCTGGAGGCGCGCCGCCTGATCCTCGGCGGCGAGGCTGACGTTGTCATCGCCGGCGGCGCTGACGCCGGGATCAGCCGGGCGATGTTCGCGGGGCTGGCGATGATGGGACCGATGTCGGAGCGCAACGACGCGCCGCAGGAGGCCAGCCGGCCGTTTGACGCCGACCGCGACGGGTTCGTGTTCGGCGAGGGCGCCGTCGTGGTCGTCGTCGAATCCGCCGAACACGCGCAGGCGCGGGGCGCCACCCCCTACGCCACGGTCGCCGGCGGCGCACTCACCTCTGACGCGTTTCACATCAGTGCCCCGGAGCCATCGGGCGTTCACGCCGCGCGGGCAATCGAACTGGCGCTGCGCAACGCCGCGGTCAGTCCCGGAGAGCTCGATTACATCTGCGCCCATGGGACCGGCACGCGGGCCAACGACGCGTCGGAGACCCGGGCGATCCGCATGGCGCTCGGCGCTGATGCCGATCGGGTGCCCGTCAGCTCGCCGAAATCGATGGTCGGGCACCTGATCGCAGCCGCCGGGGCGCTGTCGGCGATGGTCTGCGTGCTGGCAATCCGCGACGGAGTCCTCCCCCCGACGACCAACCTGCAGACGCCGGACCCCGAATGCGACCTCGACTACGTCCCGCTGACCGCCCGGCGCACGCCGGTGCGGACGACGGCGGCCAACGCATTCGGTTTCGGCGGGCAGAACTGCGTGATCGTCCTGCGCGCCCCCGACGAGGGCTGAGGCCGGCCCTACTGGGTCTGAGCGAACGCCACCGCGGCGCCGATCCGCTCCGCGGTCGGCGGGTGGGTCGAGAGGACCCGGCTGACCCACCGCGGGGGATCGAGATCGGCGACGTTCTGCAGCGCGATCGTGCGCTCAAAGGACACGAACGCGTCGGGAGCCCCCGCGAGCTGCAGGGAGAAGTGGTCGGCGCGGCGTTCCATCGCCCGTGACAGCCGGTTGCCGATCAGTCCGGTCGGGGCGCTGACCAGGGCGGCGGCGAGCGCGAGCGCCGGCAGCGCCGCCGGGGTGCCGCGCTCATCGGTGATCGCCCAACTCAGGCGCTGGGCGGCGAGCGCGGCGGCCGGGGCGACGATGGCGGCATAGAGGACACCCCGGGGAACGTCTCGGTGACGGACGTGGCCGAGCTCGTGGGCGACGACGAGGCGGATCTCGTCCCGGCTGTAGCGATCCAGCAGCGTGTCGAACAGCACGACGCGCTTGGTCGGCCCCAGACCGGTGACATAGGCATTGGCGGCGGTGGTGCGCCGGCTGGCGTCGACCGAATACACCTCTCCCACGGTCACCCCCGCGTCGCGGGCGAGCGCCAGCACGTCGGAGCGGGTCTGGCCCTCTGGCAGCGGTGCAAATGCGTTGAAGATCGGATCGAGCACCACCGGCGCCAGGGCTGCCAGCCCGGCACCCAGGCCGACGGAGCCGACCGCCACCGGCGCCCACCAGCCGCGCGGCCACCGACGGGTGGCCGCCACCATCGCCGCACCGGCGGCGGAGGCGAACACCGTCTGGATGGCCCCGGCCTTGGCGACGTCACCGGCCCAGCCGCCCCACGACTGCGTGTCCAGCCCGACCGCCATCGCCCGGCGGCGTGACAGTGCCCGGAGCGGCAGCGCGGGCGCGGTGAGTCCGAGCGAGAGGGCTCCCGCGGTGAGCGCCCCGCCAAGCGCCGGTCGTCGCCAGCGGCGCCCGACGAGCTCTGGCGATCGGCGCGCGACCGCTGTCAGGAGGGTGAGGTCGACGACGCTGCGGGCCAGTCCGAGGGCCATCTGCGGCCGCGCATAGCGCCGCCCGCGCTCGATCTCGGCCTCGCTGAAGTAGCTCTGGGGCTCCACGCGGACCGGCGGGGGAACGTCGGAGCGAGGTGTCAGCAGGCGACGACCCCCCTCGGCAGCGGCCGCCACCAGGAGCGCGGGCCAGAGCCCCGTAACGCGTGAAACACCGCTCACCAGCGAGACTGTAGTGATGCGCATCGCCGTCGTCTCCGACATCCACGGCAACCTCCAGGCCCTGGAGGCGGTACTCGACGAGATCTCCGACACCGACTGTCGGGAGCTCTGGTGCCTGGGCGACCTGGTCGGCTACGGCGCGGATCCCGACGCCTGCGTGGCGCTGATCTCAGAGCACGCCGCGATCTGCCTGGCCGGCAATCACGACCTCGGAGTCCGCGGGACGATACCGCTGGCGCAGTTCTCCCGCGGCGCGGCCCTGGCCGCCACCTGGACCCAGGAGACGATCTCCGCCGAAACCCGCGCCTACCTCGACGGCCTAGAACCCCTCAATGTCAAGGAAGCCGCCGCTCTCTACCACGCCAGCCCACGCGATCCGGTGTGGGAGTACGTCCTCTCCCCCCTGCAGGCCGAGCTCTGTTTCGACGTTCAGGCCAAGCGGGTCGCCCTGATCGGCCATTCGCACGTTGCCCTGTCCTTCTGCCGGGTTCCGGGCTCCCCGGCCACCGGCCAGACCCGGGGCGACGGCGAGGAGCTCGACCTCAGCGAGGGGGACTGGCTGGTGAACCCCGGCAGCGTCGGCCAGCCCAGGGACGGCGATCCACGCGCCGCCTGGCTGGAGCTCGACCTGGATTCCTGGCAGGCGATCTACCGGCGGACCGAGTACGACATCGCCGGAGCGGCGGCACAGATCCGAGCCGCCCGGCTCCCCGATTCGCTCGCCGAACGCCTGCTCTACGGGCAGTGAGACGCTCACGCCGGTCAACCGCCCGAGCCTCTAAAGTCAAAACCCGGATGGGTCTCGGTTCCAGAGCATTCCTGGCCGGCGGGCTCGGTTTCGCCGCTGCCTTCGCCGTCGCCTGTGGGAGCAGCAACGGGCTGCTCTCCGCTGACCAGAACTCGAGCCTCACCAGCCAGCTGAACTCCGTCTCGGCTGCCCTGGCCGCCCATCAGTGCGGCCAGGCCGCCAGCGCCGCCGCGGCGCTGACCAACGCGGTCACCAACCTCCCCTCGACGGTCAATGCGACCCTGTCGTCGAACCTCAGCCAGGGCGCGGCGACCGTCGCCCAGCTCGCCCAGCGGTGCACCACGTCCTCGAGCTCGTCGAGCTCCAGCTCCTCCTCCAGCACCAGTTCGACGACGAGCGTCCCGACGACAACCACCACAACGACGACGACCACCACGACGCCCAGCTCCAGCTCCTCCTCGTCGAGCAGCGCAACGAATCCGGGCGGGACGGGTACTTCAGCTACGTCGACAAACGGCGGCGCGGGCCTGTTGACCACCACCTCGGCGGGTCAGGGCAACAGCGGCGGCGGGGCGGGCGGCTAACCGACAATGACCGGCACGACGACGATCGCGGGCAGATACAGGATCGAGGGCCGCCTCGGTGTCGGCGGGATGTCGACCGTCCATCTCGCCTTCGACAACCGCCTCGAGCGCTATGTGGCGCTCAAGCTGCTCGCCGAGCATCTCGCCGACGATCCGACGTTCGTCTCGCGATTCCGTCGCGAGGCACTGGCCGCCGCCAGGCTCGTGCATCCCAACATCGTCCAGGTCTTCGACTTCGGGTTTGACTCCGGCCACCACCAGCATTTCATTGTGATGGAGCACGTGTCGGGCAACTCGTGCGCCGAACTGCTGCGTGATCACGGACATCTCGGCGTCTCCCAGACGGTCGACATCGTCACCCAAGCCTGCCGCGGGCTGGACTACGCCCACCGCCACGGCGTCATTCACCGCGACGTCAAGCCGGGAAACCTGCTCGTGTCGGACTCTGACACCGTCAAGCTTGCCGATTTCGGGATCGCCCGGGCGGCTGACCAGTCGTCCATCACCCAGGTCGGTTCGGTGCTCGGCACCGCCGCCTACCTGTCGCCTGAGCAGGCTCGCGGCGATGAGGCCGGCCCCCAGGCCGACCTCTACTCGCTCGCCGTCGTCACCTATCAGCTGATCTCCGGCCGCCTGCCCTATGAGGCCAGCTCACTGTCGGAGCTGGCACTCAAGCAGCAGCGCGAGGCGCCGATCCCGCTCGACGAGCTCAACCCCGAGGTACCGCGCACGCTTGCCGACGCCGTCCAGGTCGGTCTGTCGATCGACCCGCGCCGGCGCCCGTCGACCGCGATCGAGCTCGCCGACCTGCTCTCCGCCGGTCTGCGCGGCACCGGGCCCCGTAGCCAGGATCCCACCACGGCCACGCGGGTCGTGCGCTCTGACCGCACCGAGGCCACCCGCGCCATCCCGCGGCGGGTCGACCCGCCCACTCCGGCGCCCGCCGCACGGGCTCCCCGCCAGGTGCCGCCGCGCCGGCCGGTCCGTCCGGAGGTCGCCGCCTACAGCCGGGCTCCGGCGCCCGATCGTGAACTTGAGCGCTCCAGCCGGGGCTTTCGGCGGGTGATGGCGGTGTTCGCGCTGCTCATCGTGCTCGCCCTGATCGTCGTCGCGGCGGTCACGATCGCCAACAGCACCTCCAACACGGTGGTGCACTACCAGAAGGTCGTCGCCCGCGACGCCAACTCGGCGATCAACCAGCTTCAGGGCATCATCAGCAAGTACACGAAGTAGCGCCCGGCGCGGCTCCGTCGCGCAGCGCCGCTGACACCTCGGGCAGGCGCCCTCCATCGATCGCATCGCGCAGGTCTGACATCAACCGGGCGATGAAACTGAGGTTGTGCTGGGTCACGAGCCGCATGCCGGTGAGCTCGTGGGCGTGCAGCAGGTAATGCAGGTAGGCGCGTGAGAAGCCGGCCGAGCAGGCCGGACAGGGGCAGCCATCGAGGATCGGCTCGCTGCTGCGCCGCCAGCGGCCCTTGAAGAGGTCGGTTCGCCAGCGGGCGCCGGGGTCCGGGACGATCGCCACGCCGTGGCGCCCCAGCCGGGTCGGCATCGCGCAGTCGAAGGTGTCGATCCCATAGCCCACCCCGGCGATCAGGTCGTCGATGTCGCCGATCCCGAGCAGGTGGCGGGGGCGGTCGGAGGCCACGCGGTCAAGCTCGGTGGTCGTCCAGTCCACCACCTCATACATCTGCGGCTTGTCCTGCCCGAGCGAGCCGCCGATCGCCACGCCAGCACAGCGGCTGGCGGCGATCGTGGCCACCGACTCCATGCGCAGGTCCCGCTCGACGCCGCCCTGCACGATCCCGTACACGGCCTGGCCCGGCGGTCCGGACCGGTCATGCCAGTCCAGGCAGCGCTCCAGCCACCGGTGGGTGCGCTCCATCGAGCGAGCGGTGTAGTCACGGGTGACGTGAAACGGGGTGCATTCGTCAAACACGAGCGCGATGTCGGAGCCCAGCGCTGCCTGGACCTCCATCGAGGTCTCGGGCCCCATGAAGCGCTCGCCGCCGTCGATGTAGGAGCGAAACCGCACCCCCTCCTCCTCGATCGACAGGATCGTCCCGGTGGAGTCCCGGCCACCGGTCCCGCGCCGGCCCTTGATCTCGTCCGCGACCCCGCCGTGCCCCATCGAGAACACCTGAAAGCCACCGGAATCGGTGATGATCGGCGCCTTCCACCGCATGAACTCGTGCAGGCCGCCGAGTTCGGCCACGAGCTCCGGCCCGGGCGCCAGGAACAGGTGAAAGGTGTTGCCGAGGACCATCTCGTAGCCGAGCGCGGAGACGTCGCGGGGCTCGAGCGTCTTGACAGCACCGCGGGTGGCCAGCGGCACGAACGCCGGCGTGCGGACGTCGCCGTGGGCGAGATGCAGCACCCCGCGCCGGGCGCGGGTCTCAGGGCAGCGGGAGACGATCTCAAACACGGCCGGGACCCTAGCGGGGCCAGATGCTTGACTCAGGCCACGATGCCCCTGCGAGCCCTCACCCGCTCGGCAGCGCTCCTGGCCGGCTGTGCCGCGCTCAGCGGCTGCGGTTCGGGCGCCGGCACCCACACGGCCGCCACGCACACCACCGGCACGGGCGCTCACACGTCCGGGCCCGCCGCGCCGACCACCACCGCGGGGACCGCGTCGGGCCGGGAGGTGTTCAGCCAGGCGTGTGCCGCCTGCCATTCGGTCAGCGGGCACAACAGCCCGCGCCAGCAGGGGGGCGACCTGCTGCACTTCCACTCCACGCGGGCCCAGCTCATCCAGCTGACCCGGGAGATGCCGATCCTCCACCACCGGCTCAGCGACAGCGAGGTGGCCGCCGTCGTGAGCTACCTGCGCGTAGTCGAGTCCCGCGGCTGACCGGCGGCGTCAGCCTGCCGCGGCCGGCGTCAGTTCCCCGACGGTGGCCAGTGTCGCCGTGCCCGACAGGCCGCCGATGATGACGATCGAGTTCCCGATGGTGGCCACCGCCGCGTCGGAGGTCGGCTTGGGCAGGTGGCCGGCCCGGGTCAGGTGGCCAGTCACCGGGTTGATCGCCCACACATCGGTCGTCTGGCTGGTGTCGGCGTTGCCGCGTCCGCCGACGAGGTACACGGTGGAGCCGATCGTGGCGGCGTTCCCGTGGGTGATCGGGTGGGGCAGCACCCCGATCCGGGTCACCCGGTGGGTGGTCAGGTCGAAGCGGTAGATGCCGTTGGTGGCCCCGGCGGGGCTCGAGCCACCGATGATGATCAGCCCCCCGCCGGCGATCGTCACCGCCGCGTAGCGCAGGCCGACCGGCAGGTGGCCCTCCACGGTCGGGGCGCCTCCCGGCCGCCAGCCGACGATCGTGTTGAAGTAGTTCGTGCCGTCGTAGCCACCGACGACATATGCGGTCCCGCCGGCGCCGGCCACCGCCGCGTCTGACTGCGGCGCGCTGAGCGCGCCCACCTGGCTGACTGCGCCGCTCGACGGGTCATAGCGCAGGATGTGGTCAAGCTCCGACGCGTTCCCGCCCCCGAACACGTAGACGGCGTTGCCGATCGTCGCCGCCTGGGCGTCGTGCTGGGCCGCCGGCAACGCCGCGGTGTGCAGGACGGCGTGGGTATCGGCGACCTGGATCTCCGAGCTCGACACGTCGGCGGAATCGAGGCCGCCGAGGGTGACGAAGCGGCCCCCGGGCAGGGTCGCGTACGCCGGATCGCGCAGCGGCGCCGGGAGGCTGTAGAGCGGCCGGTAGGACACGCGCACGCTGGCCACCGGCTGCCTGTGGGCACGGGCGGCGCGCCGGTGGGCTGCGGCGGCGGCCTGGCGGCTCTGAGCCGCGTTTGTGCTCGACCCTCCCCCGCCGAAGCTGGACGCGATGAGGACGACGATCACGCCGACGACGACGATCACGGCGAGCAGGGCGCGGGTCCGCCGGCGGCGGAGCTCGGCCTGGCGGCGCGCCCGGGCGCGGGCCCGCTCGGAGGGGGTGAAACGCGTGCTGGAGATGGCGCGAGACTAGCCAACGGCGCCGACGAGGGGGTTGTGCTGAGGGAACTGTCACGCCCGCGGCGCCGACCGCACCGCGTCTCGCCGCGCGAGCGGGCAAACTCTCCGGGCGTGCCACCGCGCCCCACCCCCCGTCCGCCGATTCCGGTCTCGCGCTCCCGCGCCGCCGCCCGCCGTGCCGCCCGTCAGCAGGCCATACGCCGCCGCCGCCTGGTCGCCGGCGGCGTGCTCCTGCTGCTGCTCATCATCGTCGCCGTCGCCCTGGGATCCGGTGGGAGCAGCCCGAATCACGCCGGCTCGTCGGGTCATTCCGGCGGCGTGGCGGCGTCAACCGGCTCCGGGCATGGCACCCACGGGCCCGTCAACGTCTACAGCCACGACACCCCGGCCGACCTCAGCGCCACCGTCAAGGGCGATCCGGCGCTGGTGTACGTGCCGAACACGATCAGCAATACCGTCGACGTGATCAGCCAGCGCACCTTCAAGGTCATCGACCAGTTCGCCACCGGCAACCAGCCTCAGCACGTCACACCGTCCTGGAACCTCAGAACGCTCTACGTCGACAACGACCTCGGCAACACGGTGACGCCGCTCGATCCGCGCACCGGGAAGCCCGGGACCCCGATTCCGGTCGAGGACCCGTACAACATGTACAACTCCCCGGACGGGCGGTACGTGATCATCGTCGCCGAGCGGCTGCAGAAGCTCGACTTCCGCCAGCCGGGGACGATGCGCCTGGAGCACTCGCTCTACATCCCGCAGTGTGCCGGGCTCGACCACGCTGACTTCTCCCCGGGTGGGCGCTACATGTTCGCCAGCTGCGAGTTCGCCGGGCGCATGGTGGAGGTCGATCTCAAGACGCTGCGGGTGATCCGCACGCTCGTGCTCCACGGAGGCCGGGCCAGCCCTCAGGACGTCAAGCTCTCGCCTGACGGCCAGACGCTGTACACCGCCGATCAGCTCGCCGGCGGCCTGTGGGAGATCAATCCGAGCACATTCAAGGTGACCGGCTTCCTGCGCACCGGCCTCGGCGCCCACGGGCTCTATCCGAGCCGTAACGCGCAGGACATGTACGTCTCGAACCGGGCGGCGGGGACGATCTCGGTCGTCAGCTTCAAAACGCGCCACGTGATCGCCACCTGGCAGCTTCCGCAACCCGCCAGCCCGGACATGGGCGGCGTGTCGGTGGACGGCAAGACCCTGTGGCTGAGCGGCCGTTACAACTCGGTCGTCTACGCGATCAACACCACCACCGGCCACCTCCGTGCCGCGATCCCCGTCGGCGAGGGTCCCCACGGGCTCTGTGTGTGGCCCCAGCCCGGCCGCTACTCACTCGGGCACACGGGCATCATGCGCTGATCAGCGCCCCGGAGGGCCCGAGCCGGGTGGCTCGAGCCCTCCTGTGAACTGCGCCGTCAGTCGGTCAGACGTTCAGGCGGGTCAGGCGGCGGCCGGAGTGGCCGTCTCGGAACCGTTGGAGCTCTCCGAGCCCTCGATCGTCGGCTGGGCGCCGCCGACCGAGATCTGCACCTTGCGCGGGGTGCGCTGTGCCGGCTTGGGCACCGTCACCTCGAGCACTCCCTTGTCGAACGTCGCCCGTACCGCGTCGGGGTCGACGCCGTCGGGGAGGGTCAGCGAGCGGCGGAACGAACCGGAGCTGCGCTCGACGCGGTAATAGCCCGCCGTGCGGTCCTCGTGCTCGACCTTGCGCTCACCGGAGATCGTCAGGACGTTGTCGTCGTACTCAATGTTGACGTCAGCCTCCGACATGCCGGGGAGATCGGCCCGCAGGATGTAATCGGACTCGGTCTCGACCAGGTCCATCGCCGGAACCCAGCGACGTTCCGCCGGTCCTGCGGTCGGGGTCGGGGTGTCGAACAGGGTGTTGAACAGCCGGTTCATCTCGTTCTGGATCGTGCCCAGCTCGCGAGTCGGCTCCCATCGAATAAGTGCCATGTCATACCTCTCTTGAAGACTCAGGAACTACTGTGGTTCAAGTATAGAAATCTTAGTGAGGACATGTCAAGTTTCCTACTACGGAACCGTGCCCGTGATGAGTACGTGCTCTACGTTCCGCGCCGGGTGTCTTGGAGATCTCCGTCACATAGGAACTGGGATCTCCAAGAGACGAGGAGCGCATCGAGGGGCGGGGGGCCGTAACGGCGGCCGGCCCGGGGGGCGGTCAGGTCAGTCGGAGATGAGCGAGCGGCCGGTCATCTCGGCCGGCTGCTCGATCCCGAGCAGGGCCAGGAGCGTCGGCGCGACGTCGGCGAGCACGCCCCCCTCCCGCAGCGACAGATCCGGCACCGTGACGATCACCGGCACCGGGTTGAGCGAGTGCGCGGTGTTGGGGCTGCCATCGGGCTCGAGCATGTGATCGGCGTTGCCGTGGTCGGCGGTGATCAGGCAGGCGCCGCCGGTCCTGGCGACCGCCTCGACGACCTCGCCGAGGCAGCGGTCGACGGTTTCGATCGCGGTCACCGCAGCCGGGATCACCCCGGTGTGGCCAACCTTGTCGGCGTTGGCGAAGTTGATGATCCCGAACGTCGGCGGGTCCTGCAGCCAGGCGTCGACGAATGCGCGGGCGGCCTCGGGGGCGCTCATCTCGGGCTTGTAGTCGTAGGTCGGGACGTCGCGCGGGGAGGGCACCAGCTCGCGCTGCTCGCCCTCGTACGGGGACTCCTCGCCGCCGTTGAAGAAGTAGGTGACGTGGGGGTACTTCTCGGTCTCGGCGACGTGCAGCTGGTGCCCGCCCCGGTGCGCGATCACCGCGGAGATCGTCGTCGCGGGCCGCTCGGGCGGGAAGGCGACCGGGTAGGGCCAGCCCTCCTCGTACTCGGTCATCATCGTGTAGCGCGCCACCGGCTCGGCGCCCTCACGGTCGAAATCGGCGAAGTCGGGCTCGGCCAGCGCGCGGGTGATCTCACGCATGCGGTCGGGGCGGAAGTTGAGCCCCACGACCGAGTCCTCGGCCCGGATGCACGCCTCCTCGCCGACCAGCGTCGGGGTGATGAACTCGTCGGTCTCCTCGCGCTCGTACGCCTGGCGCGCCGCATCGGCGGCCCGCTCCACGCGGTGCTCCGCGCGGCCGTGGACGAGCATGTCGTAGGCGAGCTTGACGCGGTCCCAGCGCTTGTCGCGATCCATCGCGAAGTAGCGCCCGACGACCGAACCGATCCGCCCGGTGCCCGCGTCGCCCATCCAGGACTCGACCTGCTCCAGGTACCCGGCTCCCGCGTGCGGCAGGGTGTCTCGCCCGTCGGTGAAGGCGTGGACGACGAGGTCTTTCACCTTCAGCTCCGCGGCCAGGTCGATGAGCGCGTGCAGGTGGTCCAGGCTCGAGTGCACCCCGCCGTCGGATACCAGGCCGATGATGTGCACCCGCTCGGAGCCCTCAAACGCGGCCCGCAGCACCTCGTTGGCGGCCAGCTCCCCGTCGGCGGCGGCCGCGTCGATCCGGGTCAGGTCCTGCATGATGACGCTGCCGGCCCCGAGGTTGAGATGCCCGACCTCACTATTGCCCATCTGCCCCTCAGGCAGTCCGACGGCGCGGCCGCAGGCGGTCAGCGAGGTCGTCGGGTACCGGCTCCACAGATCGTCGAATACCGGCGTATCGGCTTGCGAGACGGCGTTGCCCGGCCCCGGATCGGCCAATCCCCAGCCGTCGAGGACGATCAGCACGGCGCGCTGCACGGGGAGGTTGAGCGGGCCGGAGGACACGGTCGGCCTCCGACCCTACCCGGCGACCGCGGCGACGATCGCGGCGAAGGACTCGGCGTCGATGCTGGCTCCGCCGACCAGTGCGCCGTCGACGTCGGGAAGTGCCACCAGCTCGGCGGCGTTCTCGGCCTTGACGCTCCCGCCGTACAGAATCCGGGTCCGGGCCGCCTGCGCACGGTCACGGTCGGCGACGAGCGCGCGGACGAAGGCGATCGCCTCCTGCGCCTGCTCAGACGTTGCCACCTGACCGGTGCCGATCGCCCAGATCGGCTCATAGGCGATGACGACGTCCCCGAGACGCTCGGTGTCGACCCGGGTGAGGGCCTCCTGGACCTGGTGGCGCAGCTTGCGCTCGGTGTCGCCGCGCTCCCGCTCCTCCTCGGTCTCGCCGACGCACAGCACCGGCAGCAGCCCGGCGGCGAGGGCGGCCGGGACCTTCTGGGCGAGCGCCTTGTCGGTCTCGCCGAAGTACTGGCGGCGCTCGGAGTGGCCGAGCACGACGCCGTGGACATCGAGCTCGGTGAGCATCGGTGCCGACACCTCGCCGGTAAACGCCCCGTGGTCGGCCTGATGCATGTTCTGCGCGTAGACGGCGACCCGGGAGCCCCGGGTGGAGTCGACCATCGCGCCCAGCGCGGTGAAGGTCGGGCAGATCGCCACGTCGACACCGTCGACTGACGAGACGCGTGGCAGCAGCGCCTGGATGAACGCCTCGGCCTCGGCGATCGTCTTGTGCAGCTTCCAGTTGCCGGCGATCAGCGGCGTGCGCGCTGTGCCGTCGTCCAGAGTCATTGCAGGACCTCCACCCCGGGCAGCTTACGTCCCTCCAGTAACTCAAGCGAAGCCCCGCCTCCTGTCGAGAGGTGCGTGACGTCCCCAGCAAGCCCGAAGCGCTGCAGGGCGGCGGCCGAATCGCCGCCCCCGACGACCGTCACGGCGGCCGTCGCGGCGACGGCATCGGCGACGGCGCGCGTACCGGCGGCGAACGGCGCCAGCTCGAAGGCACCCATCGGCCCGTTCCAGAACACCGTGCCGGCGGTCGCGATGATCGTTGCGTAGGCCTCGGCGCTGCGGGGCCCGATGTCAAGCCCCATCATCCCATCCGGGACATCGATCCCATCGAGCGGCACCGCCGCGGCGTCGGCGTCAAAGCGCTCGGCCAGCACGAGGTCTGACGGGAGCTGGATCGCCGCGCCGTCAGCGCCGGAGCCGGCGCCCGAGGCGATCAGCCCCCGGGCGAGCTCGACGTCCTCCTGCACACACAGGGAGTTGCCGATGCTGTGGCCCTGGGCGCGGAAGAACGGGAAGCACATCGCCCCGCCGATCAGGATCGTGTCGGCGACCGACCGGAATGCCTCGATCACGCCGATCTTGTCGCTCACCTTCGCCCCGCCGAGCACCGCCACCAGCGGGCGCGACGGCTCGGTGAGCAGGCTTGACAGGAAGGTCACCTCGCGCTCCATCAGCCGCCCGGCGGCCCGGTCGGGGATCAGCCGCGCGGCACCCTCGGTCGAGGCGTGGGCGCGATGGGCGGTCCCGAACGCGTCGTTGACGTACACGTGGGCGAGCTCGGCGAGCGCCGCCGCCAGCTCCGGGTCGTTCTTGGTCTCCCCCGGCTCGAAGCGGATGTTCTCCAGCAGCAGCACCTCACCGTCGCCCAGGTTGCGGGCGAGCTGCGCGACCTCTGGGCCGACCGCGCCGGGGGCCAGCGTCACCGGCGCATGGATCAGCTCCGACAGGCGCTCGGCCACCGGACGCAGCGACAGCCCCGGCTCACGGTCCTTGGGCCGGCCGAGATGGGAGACGAGGATGAGTGCGGCGCCGCGGTCGCGCAGCTCGTTGATCGTCGGCAGCGCCGCACGGATGCGGGTGTCGTCGGCGACCGAGCCGCCGTCGAGCGGGACGTTGAAGTCGACCCGCACGAGCACGCGCTTGCCGCGCAGCTCACCCAGATCCGATAGCGATCTCACAGAAGCTGCTGAACGAGGTCGGAGACGCGATTGGAGTAGCCCCACTCATTGTCGTACCAGGAGACGACCTTGACCATCGTCCCATCCATGACCGCGGTCAGCTGGGAGTCGACGATCGACGAGGAGGGGTTCTTGACGATGTCGGAGGAGACGATCGAGTCCTCGGTGTAGGCCATCAGTCCCTTGAGCGGGCCGTCGGCGGCCGCGGCCTTCAGCGCACCGTTGATCTCCTCCACGCTCGTCTCCCGGGAGGCCTCGATGGTGAGGTCGACGACCGAGCCGGTGGGAACCGGCGCCCGCACCGCGAAGCCGTGCAGCTTGCCGTTGAGCTCGGGGATCACGAGCCCGATCGCCTTGGCGGCGCCGGTCGAGGCCGGGATCAGGTTGACCGCGGCAGCCCGGGCGCGCCGCAGGTCCTTGTGGGGCATGTCCTGGAGGCGCTGATCGGCCGTGTAGGCGTGGATCGTCGTCATCAGGCCGTGCTTGATCCCGACCGTGTCGTGCAGGACCTTGGCGACGGGGGCCAGGCAGTTGGTCGTACAGGAGGCGTTGGAGATGACCTGGTGGGCGTCCCGGTCATACGCCTCGGCGAAGTTGACCCCGAGCACGACGGTGGTGTCAGGGTTGGTCGCCGGCGCGGAGATGACGACCTTCTTGGCTCCGGCCTCCAGATGCTTGGCGGCGTTCTCACGGTCGGTGAACAGGCCGGTTGACTCGATCACCACGTCGGCGCCGAGCGCCTCCCAGGGCAGGGCCGCCGGGTCACGCTCGGCGAGCACGCGAATCTCCTTGCCATCGACCGAGAATCCGGCATCGGTCGCCTCGACCTCCCCGGGGAACGGGCCGTAGGTCGAGTCGTACTTGAGCAGGTGCGCGATCGTCTTGGTGTCGACGAGGTCGTTGACCGCCAGCCACTCGATGTCGGCGCCGCGCTCATAGGCAGCCCGGAACACATTGCGGCCGATCCTCCCGAAGCCGTTGATTGCGACGCGTACCGCCATGAGCACTGCCTCCGTTTCCCGCCGAATGTCGAACGTTCTCAACGGGACGCTCCCGGCGCCCCGGCGAGCGACAGGCTATCCAATCGGAGGCGGAGCGCCCGTTCCGCGGCGCCGAACCGGCTGCTCAGCGGCGGGAGACAACCTCCACCCGCAACTGGTCGGGATCACGCAGATATCCGGCGTAGTAGCGGCGCCCGTATTGGGGCCGCTGCCCGGGGGTGCCGTCGTCGGATCCTCCGTTGGCCAGCCCGGCGCTGTGCGCGGCATCGACCGCCGCCTTGCCGCTCGCCTGCAGCGCCAGGTGGCCATAGCCACCGGCGGGCGTCAGGCCACGCACGACGAACCAGATCAGCGGTGTGTTGATCCCGTAGGCGAGCGCGTGCTCGGATTCGAACATCCGCCGTCCGCCGAGCGCGAAGAAGACGGCGTCATAGAAGCGGCCGCACCGGCCGAGGTCGGAGACCTCGAACCCGATGTGGTCGATCACGCCGGCTCGTCCACGTCGCGATGCACGACGTCGACCAGGTATCCGCTCTTGTCGCGGTATCGCTCGCCGAGGTGCCGGGCGATCGCCACCGAGCGATGTCGGCCGCCGGTGCAGCCGATCGCGATGACGAGGTGGGCCTTACCCTCGGCGAGGTATTGGGGCAGCAGGTAGTCCAGCAGTGGGTGCAGGTGCTCATAGAAGGCGTCGAGCGCACCGTCCTGGTTGATGTAGTCGACCACCCGCTGGTCAGCGCCGGTGAACGGCCGCAGCAAGGGCTCGTAGTGGGGGTTGGGCAGGAAGCGGACGTCGAACACGAGATCGGCGTCCCGGCTGGGCCCGTACTTGAATCCGAAGCTCTGGACGGTGACCGCCAGCCGCCCCGGGGTCTTGGTCGGAAACAGCTCGTCGGTCAGCTTGCGGCGCAGCATCACCGCCGTCAGCCGGCTCGTGTCGATGACGACGTCAGCGTTCTCCCGCAGTGGCTCCAGCAGCTCCCGCTCCCGAGCGATCCCGTCCGTGACGCTGCCCGCCGGGGCCAGCGGATGCCTGCGGCGGGTCTCCTTGTAGCGGGTGAGCAGCGTCGACTCGTCGGCCTCCAGGAACAGCACCCGGTGGCGCACGCCGCTGGACCGGAGGCTCTCAAGCATCGCGCTCAGACCCTCGAAGTAGCTGCCGCCGCGGGCGTCGGAGACCACCGCCGCCCGGCTGACCTTTGTGCCGGAGTGCACGAACAGCTCCACCAGCGAGCTGATCATCTCCGACGGCAGGTTGTCGACGCAGAAGTAGCCCTCATCCTCGAAGGCGGCCATCGCGGTCGACTTGCCGGCGCCCGAGAAGCCGGTGATGACGACGAGATCGGTGAGCGCTGAGGCTTCCATCAGTTCCTACAGCTTGACGGGATGAGCGGACGGGGGGTGACCATCTCGTTTTCGGGGTGCTGCCCGCGACGCGGGTGCGGTGTGCCAGTATGGCCCGCGTGCTTCGCCGCCGCATCTGCATCGCCATCGTGGCGGGGCTCGGATTCGCCTTGCCCGGGGCGGTTGCCCGGGCCGACACGATCACTGCCTCGGTGTCCTCGACACCGACCGGACAGGTCATGGCGCCCGGCTACATCGGGCCGTCGTTCGAGTTCCGGGCGCTGCACCAGTACACGGGCCGGGACCCCCGCGCGGTCGATCCCGTGCTGCTCGGGCTGCTGTCGGGCCTCGCGCCCGGGCAGTCCCCGGTCATCCGAATCGGCGGCAACAGCACCGACGGGAGCTGGTGGCCGGTCCGCGGCACGATCGCCCCCGGCGGCGTCTACTACCCGATCACCAACGGCTGGCTGCGCACCACCCAGGCGCTGGCCGCCGACCTGCACGCCAAGCTCATCCTCGGGATCAACCTCGCGGCGGGCCGTCCGGGGATCGCCGCCGCCGAGGGGCGGGCGTTCGCGCAGGGGATCGGCCGCCGCTACATCTCCGACCTGGAGATCGGCAACGAGCCCGACCTCTACGGCGTGTTTCCCTGGTACAAGGACAACCGGGGTCACCTCTACCGCGCCCGCAGCCGCGGTTATGACCTCGCCGCCTACACCAAGCAGTTCACGCAGTGGGGCCGCGTGCTGCCGCGGATCCCACTCGCGGGCCCCGCGGTCTCCGGCCCGAATTGGATGAAGCGGCTGTCGACGTTCATCGCCGCCGAGCCTCGGCTGGGCCTGGTCACCTACCACCGCTATCCGCTGCGCGCGTGCACGACCAACCCGTCGGATCCGTCGTATCCGTCGATCCCCAACCTGCTCGCCGACGCATCGAGCTCCGGGCTCGCCGCCCCGCTGGCGGCCTACGCGGCCACCGCCCACCGGCACAAGCTGGCGTTCCGGGTCGCCGAGATGAACTCGGCCTCCTGCGAGGGCGCCAAGGGGGTGTCGGACACGTTCGCGTCGGCGCTGTGGGCGCTGGACACGATGTTCGACTTCCAGGCCGCCGGGGTGGACGGCGTCAACTTCCACATGCTGCCCGGCTCCAACTACGAGCTGTTCACCGTCTCGCACACGTCGACCGGCGCCTGGCAGGCGTTCGTGCATCCCGAGTACTACGGGTTGCAGATGTTCGCCCAGGCCTTTCCCCCGGCAGCGCGCCGCCTGGCGGTCAGCGCCCCGGCCGGCCCGGTCAAGGTGTGGGCGACCCAGGGCGACGACGGCACCGAGCGCATCACCGTCATCAACAAGGACGCGGCCAACGCCCACGACGTGGCCGTCGGGGTCCCGGGGGCCACCACGCCCGCCTCGGTGGAGGCGCTGACCGCGCCCGCCGTCAACTCGACCGACGGGGTCAGCCTCGGCGGCCAGAGCTACGGCGACGAGACGACGACCGGCACGCTCGGGCCGCCGTCGACGACGCCGGTCGCACCCGTCGGCGGCACCTACACGGTCTCGATGCCACCCGGCAGCGCGGCGCTGCTGACGATCGGCGGCGGCCCGGGCGGCGGTGGCATCCCGCTGCACCGCTGACTCCACCCGCGCCCACGCCGGTCCGCCGGCCACGGTGACAACCAGGCGCCGGAACGGCGCCCCCTACACCCCGGTCTTGTGCAGCTCCCGGTACATGTCCCGGGCGAGCTTGCCCGGCAGCCCCGGCACCGACTCCAGCTCCTCCCGGGAGGCGGCGAGGATCGCATCCGGGGAGCCAAAGTGGGCGAGTAGCGCGCGTTTGCGGGCCGGGCCGACCCCGGGCAGGTCGTCGAGCACCGACGCCGTCATCGCGCGGTCGCGCCGGATCCGGTGGTGGGTGATCGCGAACCGGTGGGCCTCGTCACGAACGCGCTGGAGCAGTTGCAGCTCTGGGGTGTCGTGGGCGAGCACGAGCGGCGCCTCCCGGCCGGGGATGAACACCTCCTCGATCCGCTTGGCCAGCGAGATCACGAGCACACCCCGGTCCCGGAAACCCTGCAGCGCCCGCAGCCCGGCGGCGAGCTGACCCTTGCCGCCGTCGATCACGACGACGTTGGGAAGCGCGGCAAAAGACGGGTCGTAATCCTTGTCGTGCGGTGAGACGTCGCGCTGGCGCTCCCACCGGGCATAGCGCCGGCCGAGCACCTCCTCCATCGCGGCGAAGTCGTTGGGGCCTTCGGTCTCATAGTCATGCTCGAGAATTCGCCCCGGCGAATTCTCGCCAGGGCCGGAGGCCCCGAACACCCGGAACCGGCGGTAGTCGGACTTCTTGGGCGCGCCGCCCTCGAAGACGACCATCGACGCGACGGTGTTGGTCCCCATCAGCGTCGAGATGTCAAAGCACTCGATCCGCAGTGGGATCGTGTCGAGCCCGAGCGCGTTCTGCAGTCCATCCAGCGCCTCGACGCGCTGCTGGCGGCGGCGCTCGGAGCGCAGCTTCTCCTGGTCGATGGCCAGTCGCGCGTTGCGCTCGGCGAGCTCCAGGATGCGGCGCTTGTCGCCACGCTCGGCGGGGCGGATCTCGACCGCGGCGCCACGACGGGCGCTCAGCGCCTCGGCGAGCGGGACCAGGTCCCGATCCACCCCTAACTCACGCTGGACGACGACGAGCGGCGGGACGGTCATCGCGCTGGCGTAGTACTGGAGGATGAACGCCTCGGCGACGTCGTCGAGGCTGGCCCCGGTCGTGTTGTCCAGGTAGAAGCTCTGGCGGTCGGCGAGCACCCCGTCGCGGATCTGGAACACCTGCGCGTTGGCCTCGGTCTCGGCCACCGCCACCGCGATCGCGTCCATCGAGCCGTCCCCCTCATGCGCGACGCGCTGGCGCTCGAGCAGCGACCGGACCGCGCGCAGGCGGTTGCGCTCCCGGGCGGCGTCCTCGAAACGCTGCTCGGCGGCCGCCAGCTTCATCTCCTGCTCCAACGCCCACTCGATCTCCTTGTAGCGCCCCGAGAGGAAGGCGATGACGCCGTCGATCGCCTTGCGGTACCCCTCCTTGTCCACGTAGCCGACACACGGGGCCTCACAGCGCTTGATGTAGTAGTCAAGACACGGGGAGCCGCTGCGCCGCCCCGGCTCGGGACCGTCGCAGGAGCGAAACAGGAAGACCTTGCCGAGCACCTCCAGGGTCGAGCGCACCCGTTTGGCGTTGCTGTAGGGGCCGAAGTAGGCGCGGTCGCGGCGGTGACGCTCCCGGGTGAAGTAGACGCGCGGGAAGTCCTCGTCGAGCGAGATCGCGATGTACGGATAGGACTTGTCGTCGCGCAGGCGGATGTTGAAGCGCGGCTTGTACTGCTTGATGAAGTTCTGCTCGACGAGCAGGGCCTCGGACTCGGTGTGAACGACGAGCGCCTCGATCTGCTCAATCATCGGCAGCAGGTCCCGGCCCGCCCGGGTGCTCGGATTGGAGAAGTGGGAGGCGACGCGCTTGCGGATCGAGATCGCCTTGCCGACGTAGATCACCTTGCCGCGCTCGTCGCGGAACAGGTAGACACCCGGCTCGTCCGGGAGGTCGCGGCGCCGGTCAGCGGGGAAGATCGACATCGAATTCGAGGATAGGACCGGGGGTCGGCGGCCCGCCCCGGGTCGGTCAGGGTCGGCGGGCCCCCGGGTCGGTCAGGGTCGGCGGAGTCCGTCGACCGAGTACGACAGCCCGACCCCGGCGGCGCCGAGCGCCAACGCCAGCAGTGCCACCGTCTCCCCCGCGCCGGACGCGGGTGCGCTGGCGACGTAGGCCGGTGGGTGGGCGGTGGGGTCAAAGACGACCGCGCCGTTGGTCGGTGGGACGCTGAGCGCATGGATGGTGAACAGCACGGCGACGGTGAGGGCGATCGCCATCGTGAGCCGGCGGGCCCGGCCACCCCACAGGGCCAGCCCCATCAGCCCGGCGGCGACGAGCGCCAGCAGCACGTCGGCCGCCGAATAGACCTGCCATGCGTTCGGGTCGTGGGGAACGCCCTGGAGGATCGAGCTCCCGCCATAGCGCGCCAGGAAGGCATGGGAGAACTGGTGGCTCCAGGTCAGGAACAGGGAGCCGAGCAGCAGCAGCGCGGCGACCGTCATCAGCCAGTCGGCGACTGTCTCTCGCATGGCCTTGCTCACGGCGGCGGCAGTGTACGGGTCGGCCCTGCGACGGCGGATCCCCGCCGGGCGTAGGGTATGCCCCAATGGCGACCAACGGCCACCGCACGGCGTACCGCACCTGCCCGCTGTGCGAGGCGACATGCGGACTGGAGCTCAAGCTCGACGGGGAGTCGATCGTCTCGATCCGCGGCGACGCGCAGGACGTGTTCAGCCACGGGTTCGTGTGTCCCAAGGGTGCCGCGCTCAAGGCGCTGCACGAGGATCCCGACCGGGTCTCGACGCCGCTCATCCGCGACGGCGAGCGCTTCCGGGAGGCGAGCTGGGACGAGGCGTTCGCCCTCATCGACGAGCGGCTGTCACCGATCCTGGCTGCCGATCGCAACGCCGTCGCGGTGTATCTCGGCAATCCCAACGCCCACAACCTGGCGAGCATGACCTACAGCACCGTGCTGCTCAAGGCGCTGTCGACCCGCAACGTCTACTCGGCCTCGAGCGTCGACCAGATCCCCAAGCAACTCGCCTCGGCGCTCATGTTCGGAACCGGCACGACCGTTCCGGTGCCCGACATCGACCGCACCGAGCACCTCCTGATGCTCGGCGCCAACCCGCTCGCCTCCAACGGGAGCCTGATGACCGCGCCGGACATGCGCGGGCGCCTGCGCGCGCTGCGAGCCCGCGGAGGAAAGCTCGTCGTCGTCGACCCCCGCCGCACCCGGACCGCCCAGGAGGCTGACGAACACCACTTCATCATCCCCGGGACCGACGCCCAACTGCTGTTCTCGCTCGTCAACGTTCTGTTCGAGGAGGAGTTGGCCGATCCCGGCGACCGGCTGCGCGCGCTCACCACCGGCCTCGACGAGGTCCGCGCGCTCGCCGCGCCGTTCACCCCGGAGGCGGTCGCCCCCGTGTGTGGCATCGACGCGGAGACGATCCAGCGCATGGCGCGGGAGTTGGCGGCCGCGCCGGCGGCCGCGGTATACGGGCGGATCGGCACCTGCACGCAGGAGTTCGGAACGCTCGCGAGCTGGCTGGTCGATGTGCTCAACCTGCTCACCGGCAACCTCGACCGCGAGGGCGGGGCGATGTTCCCGCTCGGCGCCGCCGGACACTCCAATGCCGCCGGCCGGCCGGGCCGCGGCCGCGGCGCTCGGCTCGGGCGGTTCGCGAGCCGGGTCCGCGGACTCGACGAGGTGTTCGGTGAGCTGCCGGTCGTGTGTCTGGCCGAGGAGATCGACACCCCCGGAGAGGGTCAGGTCCGGGCGCTCATCACGATGGCGGGCAATCCGGCGATCTCCACGCCGAACAGCGGCCGGCTCGACGCGGCGCTCGATTCCCTGGACTTCATGGTCTCAGTCGACGTGTACGTCAATGAGACGACGCGCCACGCCGACGTCATCCTCCCCGCCCCCTCGCCGTTGCGCCGCGGCCACTACGACCTGGCGCTGTACCTGTTCGCGGTGCGCAACGTCGCCCACTATTCGCCGCCGGTGCTCGAGTCCCAGCCCGAGCTCCCCGACGAGTGGCTCACGCTGCTGCGGCTCGCGGGCGTCGCCGCCGGGATGGGCCCGGACGCCGACCTGGAGATGCTCGACGAGGGCGTTGCCAAGACGCTCATCGCCCGGGCGCTCGACACGCCCGGCTCGCCGGTGGCGGGCCGCGATGGGGATGAGCTGCTCGCCGCGCTGGCGCCGCGCGTCGGCCCTGAGCGGCTGCTGGACTTCATGCTGCGCACCGGCCCCTACGGTGACGGATTCGGCGCCCGGTCAGACGGCCCACAACTCAGCCTGGCCGCGCTCCAGGACGCACCGCACGGGGTCGACCTGGGGCCGCTGACCCCACGGCTGCCCGACGCGCTGCGGACCCCGAGCGGCTCGATCGAGCTGGCGCCGGAGCCCATCGTGGCCGACGTCGCCCGGCTGCGGGAGTCGCTGGAGCGCGGTCGACCCGACGGTCCAGTGCTGATCGGGCGTCGCCACCTGCGTTCCAACAACTCCTGGATGCACAACCTGCCGCTGCTCGTCAGCGGGCCGCCGCAGTGCACCCTGCACGTGCATCCCGACGACGCCGAGCGCTACGGCCTCGCCGACGGCGGCCTCGCCCGGGTGTCGTCGCGGACCGGGGCGGTGCAGGTTGACGTCGAGGTGACCGACGCCGTGATGCCCGGGGTGGTCAGCCTCCCCCACGGCTGGGGTCACGACACCGGCGGGGCGCAGATGTCGGTGGCAGCGGCGCACCCGGGGACCAACAGCAACGTGCTCGCCGACGAACTGCTGATCGACGCCGTATCGGGCAACGCCGTGCTCAACGGCATCCCGGTGGCGCTGGCCCCGGTGCAGGAACCAGCGGCGCGGGCGAGCGTGGCCAGTAGCTCGTAGCTCGGCGCTAGTAGCGGCGCGCGGCCCAGACAACCGCGCACGCCACATACACCGATCCGGCGATCAGCACCAGCCACGCCACCGAGCCGATCGGCGTGTGCCACAGCCGGCCGGTGGCGGTCAGCGTCACCGCCAGCACCCCGAGCGCCCCGTAGAGCAGCGCCCGACGGCCGTCACCGAGCAGGTAGAGCGCGCCGCGGCGCTCCCGGTACATGATCGAGGCCACCCAGACGGTGGCGCCGAGGAACGCCAGGTACAGCGCGGTCAGCACGACACTGGTCGCCCGTCCCCCACCGGGGACGATCGCCACGATCGCCGCGACGACGAGGATGATGATGACGTTGCGCGCGGTGGTGCGGCTCATACTGGAAGGGTACGCCCTGGCGTGGCCGGGTGTTGAGCATCGCCGCCCGCCGGGGTGTCGGGCGGGCGGCTCGGGGGAACGGTCAGAGCCTCGGCGGGCTCTGCGGCGAACCGGTAACCGACCCCGAAGTGGGTGTGGACGTAGCGCCAGTCCGGCGAGACGAGCTCGAGCTTCTGGCGCAGCTTGCGCACGAACACGTCGACCGACCGGTCTCCGCGCGCCATCGTGTACCCCCACACCCGCTGATAGATCTCCTCGCGCTCCAGTACGCGACCCTCGGCGGCCGCCAGCTGCGCGAGCAGCTCGAACTCCTTGCGGGACAGCGATGCCGGCGCACCGTTGGCGTAGGCGTCGAAGCGGTCCGGGCGGATCACCAACTCGCCGGCGCTGACCAGCCCGTCCCCGGTGGGCAGCTCCCCGGCCCGGCGGCGGCGCAGGACCGCCTCGATCCGGGCCATGAGCTCCTCCGGATGGCACGGCTTGGTGATCCAGTCATCGGCCCCGGTGCGCAGGGCCCGGACCCGGTCGGCGACCGGCGCCGGGCGACTGCAGACGAGCAGGGCGAGGCCGGGGAGCCGCTCGGCCACCCACTCGATGTAGCCGAGGCCGGTGAGCGCGGGGTTGACGACCAGCGCGTGGAGCTTGAGCGCGGTCAGCTGCTCGGGGTCGGCGGCATAGCCGATCACCTGCCCGTCGGACTGCATCGCCGCCAGGCGCCGGTTGAGAACGGCGATCAGGCCGCTGTCATCGTCGATCAGCGCAATCCGCAAACCGGAGGGACGGCTGGGGGCGGCCATCTACTGCCCAGTGTAGGTCGCGCCCGTGACGGCACGGCGAGCTCAGCGTGGCAACGCGCCGGAAACCGGATACGCCGGCTCACCGCGCGGGCCGACTCAGCCGGCGACGGCCTCCCAGCGGTCATACAGATCCGCGACGACCCGCTTGGCCTCCTCGTGGCGTGCCGACGAGCGCGCGGTCGCCTCCGGATTTGCCCAGGCCCCGGGATCCGCCAGCTCGTCCTCGACTGCCGCCAGCGCCAGTTCGGCGGCCTCGATCTCGGCCTCCAGTCGCTGCTGGCCCTTGCCGCCGGATTTCGGCTTTGAGGCGTCGCGCCTGCGGGCGCCGTTGCCGCCGCTGGGGGCCGCGGCCGGCTTCTCGGCCTTGGCGCCCCGGTCGGTCTTAGCCGGCTTGGCCGGCTTGGCCGGCTTGGCCGCCTTCGCCGCCTTGGCCGCCGGGTTCTTGGCCCGCGCCTCCCGCACTCGCAGGTACTCCGGCCAGCCGCCGACATAGCTGTGCAGCTCCTGGTCCTCCAGCGCCACCGTGCGGGTTCCGATCGCGTCAAGCAACGCCCGGTCATGGGAGACGAGCAGCAGCGAACCGGGAAACGTGCGCAGCGCGGCCTCGAGCGCTTCGCGGCTCTCCAGGTCAAGGTGGTTGGTGGGCTCATCGAGGATCAGGACGTTGGCGCCGGAGTGAACGAGGATCGCCAGAGACAGGCGGCGGCGCTCGCCGCCGGACAGGCCCTCGATCGGTTTGTCGGCGTCCTCACCGGAGAACAGGAAGCGCCCGAGGAGCGCCCGGGCCTTGCCCGGAGTCAGCTTGGTGGCGTGCTGGGCGGCCTCGACAACCGTGCGCGCCGTGCCGGTCGTCAGCTCCTCGGCGTGCTGGGAGAGGTAGCCGACCTTGACGTTGTGGCCGGTGAGCAGCTTCCCCACCGGCAGCTCCCGCAGCCCCGCCAGGGTCTCGATCAGCGTCGTCTTGCCGGCGCCGTTGGCCCCGACGAGTGACACGTGTTCACCGCGCTCGAGCCACAGCTCGGCATCGTGGAGCAGCTGCTTGCCGCCGGCTGAGAGCTCGGCGTGCTCGAGCTCGAACACGACTCGGCCGCTGCGCTCCGGCGGCTTGAACGCGAACTCCAGGCCGGCGCCGTCCTGGGGGTCGGCCGACAGCCGGTCGATCTTGGACAGCTTCTTGGCCCGCGACTGGGCCTGGCGGGCCCGGGTCCCGGCACGGAAGCGGGTGACGAACCGTTCCAGGCGGTCGATCTCGGCCTGTTGGCGCTCGATCGCGCGGCCGAGCGCCAGCTCACGGGCGGCCTTCTCCCGCCGCCACTGGTGCCAGGTGCCGGCGAAGAACTTGCCGCGCCCGGCCTCCAACTCCAGCACCGAGGTGCCGACTGACTCCAGGAACCAGCGATCGTGGGCGACGAGCACGATCGCCGCGTCGAGCGAGATCAGATGGGCCTCGAGCCATTCCAGCGAGGCGATGTCGAGATGGTTGGTCGGCTCGTCCAGCAGCAGCAGGTCAGGCGCGCCGGCGAGGGCGCGGCCGAGCGACGCCCGGGTCAGCTCACCCCCGGAGAACGTGGCCAGCGAGCGGTCAAGCACGCCGTCGTCGCTGAACCCGAGCCCGTGCAGGGTTGCCAGCGCCCGGTCACGCCAGGCGTAGCCGCCGGCGTGCTCCAGGCGCGCCTGGGCCCGCGCGTAGCGGTCCAGGGTCGCCTCATCATGGGCACCGTCGGCCATCGCCTGCTCCAGGGAGGCGAGCTCCTGCTCGATCGCCACCAGCTCCGGCGCGCCCGACAGGATGTAGTCGCGCAGCGACAGGCCCCGATCACGCGGCGGGCGCTGATCGTGCAGGGACACCTTGGCGCCCTTGCTGAGCACGAGTTCGCCGGAGTCGATCGACGCCTCGCCGGCGAGCATCCGCAGCAGCGTGGTCTTGCCGGCGCCGTTGCGGCCCGACAGAGTCATCCGGTCACGGCGCTCGAGCTTGAACGAGACGCCGCGCAGCAGCGGCTCCCCGGCCACGTCCTTACCCATGTCCGATGCGATCACCACGGCCATGGCTGAGATGGTAGGAGGCCCCTCGTGGGTAGCATCCCGCCCATGCCGAAGCCCTTCTCCCGAAAGCCGGTCTATCCGCCCATCCCGCCCGTCGAGATGCCGCCCGCCCGGACGCTGCTCGTGCCGGGGCGCGGCGAGTTCTTCCTGCGCGACAGCGGCGCGAGCGACCCGGACGCCCCGACGGTCATGCTCCTGCACGGCTGGATGGTGAGCGCCGACCTCAACTGGTGCGGGGCCTACGATGCCCTCACCGCCGCCGGCTACCGCGTGCTGGCGATCGACCACCGAGGGCATGGGCGTGGCCTGCGCGCGATGGAGTCGTTCCGGCTCGCCGATTGCGCCGCCGACGCGGCGGCGGTGCTGCGCCAGCTCGAAGTCGCCCCGGCGACCGTCGTCGGGTACTCGATGGGGGGCACCATCGCCCAGTTGATGGCGCGCGACCACCGTGACGTCGTCAGCGGACTCGTGCTCAGCGGCACCTGCCAGCACTTCCAGGATCCCGACACCCGCAAGCTGTGGAAGTGGATGGGGATCGTCGGCACGCTCCTGGGGCTGGCGCCGCGCGGCTTCTACCGCGCCGGCTTCAAGAAGTCCGGCATCCCGGTCAACGAGCTGTCGGCGTGGATGCTGTCGGAGCTGATGCGCCACCAGTCGCGTGATGTGGCCGAGGCCGGGCGGGAGCTGGGCCGCTTTGACTCCCGGCCGTGGCTGGGATCGGTCCAGGTGCCGGCATCGATGGTGCTCACCGCCCGGGATACGATGGTCGCGCCGGGCAAACAGCGCGAGCTGGCCGACGCCGTCGGCGCGACGGTGTTCGAGGCCCCGATCGACCACCTGGAACTCATCGACCGGGCCGGTGAGTACAACCCGGCGCTGATCTCGGCGCTCGGTGCGGTCAGGACGCCCGAAGCCGTCGCCGCTGCCTGATCTCGGCACCGCTGACCGTCCGCCGATCGGGTACGATTTGGAGGCATGCGACGCGCCCGAATCATCGTCTCGCTGACCACGACGGTCGGCATCCTGCTGACGTTCGCGCCGGCCGCCTTGGCCCACGCCGATGGCGGTCAGGGCTGGTGGGGCGAGACCACCGACATGAGCATCACCACGGTGATGTTCGGCGTGATCGCATTCTTCCCCACGCTCATCCTGGTGCTGTCACTGATCCAGTGGCGCTTGGACAAGCGCAAGCATGCGCGTGAGGATGCGGTGCGGGCCCGTGAGGTCAGCGCCGACTGGCGCGGCGGCTGGTAGCCGGCGTCATGCCCCGCGCGGGCCGACCAGTTCATCCCCGCCAGCGCAGCACCAACACCGCAGCCACGTAGCTGATCCCGCCGATCGCCCCCAGCCAGGTGAACGGGGCGCCGTCCTGACCGCGCGCCATCTCGACCAGGAACGCGACGATCACCGCGGTGATCACGGCCATCCCGGCAAACCAGGTGGCGCGGCCGTCGATCTGGGCAAAGCGCTCGTCGCGCCCGTCGCCGCGTAGGCCACGGATCGTCTCGCTGCGACCGCCGAGCAGGAACACGGCGCCCACGCCGGTCATGATCGCCAGCGACACGAGGCCCGAGCCGGGATGGTGGCCGATGGCCTGTGCGCCGAACACGACGACGCCGAGCCCGACCGAGAACAGCGGCAGCCACCACTTCGATCTACAGATCCGCATCGAAGACCTCCTCCACCGAACTGTTGAAGAACCGGGCCAGGGTGATCGCCAGCGGCAGCGACGGCGTGTAGCGCTCCTTCTCGATCGAGTTGATCGTCTGGCGCGAGACGCTCACCGCCACGGCGAGATCGCCCTGGGACAGGCCGCGCTGGGTCCTCAACTGGCGAATGAGATTGCGCATGGCCTTGTCAAGCTGACTTTACAGTGAATGTCAAGTGGGCTTGACAGCGCCCGTTATTCCTCCTCCTGCTCAACCCCCATCCGCGCCATGATCATCGGCCGGAGCGCCGGCACGATCGCGACCGGCACCAGCAGCGGCAGCAGCAGCAGATGGAGCCAGTCCCAGACGGTGTTACCGGTGAATCCGGTCCAGCGCCAGGGCGCGAGGTAGCCGCCGAGCACGAGCACGACGAACCCCGTGGCGCCGGCGACGAGCGCGACGGCGTGACGCCTCCCCCAGTCCTCGCGCAATTCAAGCCACACCGGGATGAGCGCGATCGCCAGCGGCAGCGCCCCGAGGTTGAGCCAGTCCCACAGCTTGTTGCCGGTGAAGCCGGTCCACGCCCACGGGATCGTGTACCCGGCGATCACCACCAGGGCGAACACCGCTGCTCCAGAGACGATCGCGGCCCGGACGGGGGTGCCGACGCCCGGGCGGTGGCGCAGCCACAACGGCAGCGTCACCGCCGCCAGCGGGAGCAGGAGCAGGTGCAGCCAGTCCCAGAGCGTCGCGGTGTGCCCGTTGATCCCGATCCATGACCAATGGCGCGCATAGCCGCCGTAGACGACCAGGACGACGGCGACGAGCACCGCGATGGCGATCCAGGGCGGGCGCCGGGCCTCCTCCTCGCCCGGTCGCTCGCCCATCTCAGACCCAGACGACGGGGCTCCGCCGGACATCGGCGATCGGTTGACGAGGCGGGATGACGGGCTCGGTGCTCACGCTCCGAGAGCTTCTAGCAGCACTCCCTCCCGGATACCACCCCGGCCGACCTCGAGCGGGGCCCCGAACAGGGCGGCGCTGGACCGCAGGATCAACAGGCCGGCCGGCAGCAGCCGGCACCGTTGGGGATCGATCGCATGGCGCGTGGCGACAGTGGCCGCGGGTGCCGTGCCGAGCAGCTTCAGGGTCCGCTCAAAGGCGGCGTCGTCGAGCACCGACCCGGCAAGACGACACAGCGACGTGGCGCTCCCGCCGACCGCCAGCA
>JBAWFG010000487.1:0-1631 GCA_049591655.1 Solirubrobacteraceae bacterium | reverse complement strand
TACGCCTCCAACCGGGAACTGGGCGACGCGCTGGTGGCTCGCATCAGCTCGATGACCAAGGAGGTCGAGGTCGGCGACGAGTTCACCGGCAAGGTCGTCAAGACGACCACGTTCGGCGCCTTCGTCGAGCTCGCCAAGGGCACCGACGGCCTGCTGCACATCTCCAACGTCGCCCCGGGCCGCCGGATCGCGACTGTCGAGGAGGTGCTCAACAAGGGCGACGAGGTGTCGGTCAAGGTCGTGGAGGTCGACCGCGAGCGGGGCCGGATCGGCCTGCGTCTTGCCGAGGATCCCGAGATCCAGGGCAAGAACAAGGAAGAGCTGAGCGCCATCGCGGCCGCCGAGGCAACCCGCTCGCGGCCCGACCGCGGATCGCGCGACCGTGACCGGGGGCCGCGCAACGGCGACCGGGGCGGATCCCGTGACCGCGACGGTGGCCGTGATCGTGATCGCGGCCGGGTCCGTGACCGTGATCCGGACCGCCCGCGCTCCTAGCAGCGCCACGTGGACCAGCAGCACCGTCTGACGACGCTTGAACCCGGCGTCCGGATCGTGACGGAGGCAATGCCCTCCGTCCGATCCGTGTCGCTCGGGTTCTGGATCGGCACCGGCTCGCGGTATGAGTCCGAGCAGGAGGCCGGCCTGTCGCACCTGCTGGAGCATCTGCTGTTCAAGGGCACGGCGAAGTACGAGTCCCTGCAGATCGACCAGATCTTCGACGGCATGGGCGCCGAGCTCAACGCCGGCACGGGCAAGGAGACGACGTCGGTCTATGCCCGGGTGATCGACCAGCACCTCGCAGATGCGTTTGACGTGATGGCCGACATGGTCTTCCGTCCGTCGCTGTCGGACATCGAATCCGAGCGTGAGGTGATCCTCGAGGAGATCGCCATGTATGAGGACGATCCCCAGGAGAAGGTCTTCGACATGCTCGGCGAGGCGGTGTTCGGCGACGACCCGCTCGGCCGGGCGATCATCGGCCGTGCCGAGGTCATCTCGGGCACGCCGACGGCGGACATCGCCCGCTTTCACGCGGCGCGCTACCGGCCCCAGAACGTCGTCATCTCCGCTTCAGGGGCCGTCGACCACGACGCGCTCGTCGAGCTGGCCCGGACGCGGCTGCCGGAGGCGAACTCCGGCGCGGCGGCGCCCCTCGCGACACCGGCGGCTGTTGCACGGGGCGGGTCGCCGGTCCAGCGCTTTGAGCGCAAGGACACCGAGCAGTACCACGTCTGTCTTGGCGCCACCGGCCTCTCCCGCCACGACGATCGCCGGTTCGCGCTGCGCGTGCTCGACACGATCTTCGGCGGCACGTCCTCCTCACGGCTGTTTCAGGAGGTGCGGGAGCGCCGCGGCCTGGCGTATTCGGTGTACTCGTTCACCAGCGCCTACCACGACACCGGTCAGGTGGGCCTCTACGTCGGCACGCGCGCCGACAACCTCGTCCAGGCGCTGTCGGTGGTCGGCACCGAGCTCAAACGCTTCCGCTCCGAGCCGGCCACGGCGGAGGAGCTCTCACGCGCCAAGGAGAACCTCAAGGGGCGCGTCGTACTGGCTCTGGAGTCCACCGGCGCCCGGATGAACCGCCTGGGATCGGAGATCCTCGCCGGCTCGCCGCTGATGCCGATCGA
>JBAWFG010000486.1:0-3604 GCA_049591655.1 Solirubrobacteraceae bacterium | reverse complement strand
CAAGTTTCCGGTGCGTGGTCGTGGGGACCGCGCAGGAGACACGGGCAGCAATGCCGTAAGCCGAGTCGCAGATGACCGAGGACATGACGAACCCGATCAACGAAGAGCACAGCCGGATCGCATACTGCGAGTGCGGGGCGCAACTCCAGGGCGATTCCGGGGGGCAGCTCTTGGACGAGGTGCCCTGGGTGATGCCCGCGTGCTGGGGGGCGTTGGCGTGCGCGGTGCCGCTGATGCCCTGGTCGACGGTGCCGTGCTGCTGGGCGAGGCCGACCGCCTCGGCGCCGGGGCTCAGAACGTTGGCCGTGGCCGCCGCCTCGATCGGCGCGGCGACGTTGAGGTTGGCGGCTGCAGCTAGGTCAACCGGAGCAGCGAGATCAAGTCCCAGATCGACATTGGCGTTGACGTCAAGCAGCGAGAGCACCTCCTTGTTGGGAAGTGCTACTGCGTCCTCAGCCTCGATCTCGTCCATCGACACGCGGTCTTCCATCACAGCCCTCCTTAGAAGTGAATAGCCCGGTCGGAATCTTCCCCCTCCGTGATCCGGTCAAACGACACGCCGAAAACCGGGTCTCCGAGCGCACGCCACGACGCTGCTCCTGTTGGTGGCGGTGCTGCAGACGGCGACGCTTGCCCGGGTCGGGGTGGCCCATCGGACGCGTATCGCACGCCTGGCGGTGAGTGACTCGGAGGTTTGACGCATATCGGCCTCCTTATCGCCGAGTCGGTCCGGCGAGGTAGGCGGTCGGGCCGGGTGGCTTGGAGATCTCAGTCACATGGGCACTGGGATCTCCAAGGCGGGGCAGCGCCCCGGGGAGTGCCCCGCCAGCGCCCGTGGCTGGGAGGCGCCGACCGTCCACACGGTCTGCCAGGTCGCGCCGCCGTCGGCGGTCCGCATGATGTGACCGTGTGAGGTCAGCGCCCAGGCGACCTGGGCCGAGCTCGCCTGCAATGTGAACACGGGTCCGATCCACGCCTGGCAGCGCGAGCCAGTGGCGCCCGCCGTCGGTCGAGCGCCTGACCATGGCGGCTCCGGTGCCCGCTGGGCAGGTGTCCCACAGCGCATCACCTCCGCCTGCGGTCAGCTGGCTCTCCCGCACCCCTGGCGGGCGCGGGCCGGCGACCCGCTGCCACGAGCGGCCATCGTCATGGGTGACAAAGCCCTGGGGTGCGCCGTCGGGGTTGGTGACGTAGGCGGCGCCGGGCCCGGTCGCGATGACCTGGAGGTTCGTGGCATCCCCGGAGATCGGCTGGCTCTACCCGGCCAGCTCCTCGGGTTGCCGGCGCAGCTTGACGGGCATCGGCGGCAGGGCGAGCGCGTCGTACTCCCACACCGCCAGACCGGTGAGCAGCAGTGAGACGGCACCGGCGACCACGAGCGCGGGCAGCGGTCGCAGCAGGACCGCGAGCAGGCACAGCAGCACGCAGGCGATCACCCGCTTGGGACTGATCGAACCGGTCATGCGGACGCGGAACAGCACCTCGCCGGCCAGGAACAGCGCCGGACCGCCGGCCAGCATGGCAACGCCCGACCAGCTGAGCGCACGGCCGGGGCCGGCGAGCAGCAGGTCGTCGCCGACCGCGACCATGATGACCCCGGTGACGATCGGCAGATGGATGTAGCTGTAGGCGTCGCGGGCCAGCTGCGCCGGGTCGGCGGCGCTCGCCAGCAGCTCCCGGGAATGCTCGGCCACCGTGCCGAAGTACAGCCACCACAGGGCGCCGGTGATCACGAACGCCAACCCCAGGCCCACCACCGTCGAGGCGGTCAGGCCGCGCGCGCTGGCGGTCGCGCCGGTGACGATGATCGACTCACCGAGCACGATGATGAGAAACGACTGGAAGCGCTCGGCGAAGTGGCCGCCGTCGACCGGATAGTCCATCGTCGTGGACGCGCCCCGACCGGGGGTGCGGTAGCCGACCAGGGGAGCGACGAGCTCGATGGCGAGAGCCGGGGCCCACAGGACGAGCCGCAGCGACGGGGCGACGAATGCTCCCGCCAGCCAGAGCGCGCCCGAGGCCAGGCTCCAGGCGGTGATCCGATCGAGCACCGGGCGCAGCGCGTGGTCGCGGTCAAGCAGCGCTGCGGCGGAGACGTTGCGACCGATCTGGAGGGTCACATACGCACCGGCGAACAGGACGGGATTGGCCGTGAACGCGGTAGGGATCGCCGCGGCCATCAGCAGGCTGGCCAGGGCCGCCACCACGACCACCAGCCGCACCCGGCTGGAGACCGGGTCAAACCAGTTGACCATCCAGGTCGTGTAGATCCACGCCCACCACACCACGAACAACAGGAACACTGCATGGACGGTGCCGGTGAGGGTGAGATTGCCGGTCGGAGTGATGTCGTCGATCAACAGGTGCGAGATCTGCGTCACCGCGAACGCGTAGACGAGATCGAACAGCAGCTCCACCGGGGTGGTCGGCTGGGAGGTCCCGTCCCGCGGACGCAGATGGGGGGAGCTGGCCGAGGTCATTGGCGCTGCTGGCGCCGGTAGTGCGCGGGGGCGTCGTGGCCGGCATAGGCGTGCCGGCAGTGCTCGGAGCAGAAGTAGATCGTCTGCCCGCGCAAGCTCGTGGTGAGGGCCTTGGCGCGGTCGACCTTCATCCCGCAGACGGGGTCGGTGGCGCCCCGCCGGGCCGTCAGCCAGAACAGGGCGGCGAAGACGGCCAATCCGGCGAGGTTGAGCACGAGCTTGTAGTCGAGCGTGATCGAGCTGAAGATGTCGGTGCGCGTCGGTCGCGCGCCGCTGGGGATGAGGCCGGCGGCTCCGAACAGGACATCGATCACCAGTGCGGCCACGACCATCGTCACGAACATGAGCGCCGTGATCCGGGCCGTGAAACGCGTGCCGTAGTACTTGCGGTAGGCAGCGAGGATGGGCAGGACGATGAGGTCGGCGAAGATGAACGCCATCACGCCGGCAAAGCTGATGCCCCCGCTCCACAGCACGGCGGCCAGGGGGACGTTGCCGACCGAGCACACGAAGCTGAGCACGGCGATCACCGGGCCGATCAGCGCGCCCCAGACGGTCCGGACGAGCGGGGGGGAGCCGGTGAGGAACAGGCCGTTGAGGAAGCCGTCGCCGAGCTGAGCGACGAATCCGGCGAGCAGGAAGCCGATCGTGATCTCCTTCCAGAGCATCTGCCAGTCACCGCGGAAGTTGTGCGCGACGTCTGACCAGGCGGCGGCGCTGGTCAGCCGCTGGCGCCAGCTCAGGCTCGCGCCGGCGGAGTGATGCTGATGGCCGGCGTCGGCCGCGCGGGCGTGCTCACGCGCCTCATCCTCCAGCTGGCGGGAGACGAACACCCGGAGCAGGAGTGTCATCAGCACGATCATGACGATGCCACCGAGGTACTCGGCGAGCGTGAACTGCCAGCCGAGCAGCACCCACAGCACCAGCCCCAGCTCCCACACCAGGTTGGTGGAGGCGAACTGGAAGGCGAGCGTGGAAGCGGCGGAGGCGCCCTTCTGGAACAGGCTCTTGCCGATCGCGATGGCGGCGTAGGAGCACGACGACGAGGCCGCGCCAAGGCCGGTGGCGGTGGCGATGGGGCGCAGACCGGTGCCGGACATCGCGGTCTGGATGCGCTCCCGGGG
>JBAWFG010000485.1:0-8243 GCA_049591655.1 Solirubrobacteraceae bacterium | reverse complement strand
CTGCGCAGCGTGCGCGGACGGGGTCAGCGTCATCGCGTGCCCGCGGCGACGCGCCGCGCCCCCGGACGGAGGCGCGGCATCGACGCAGGGCGCCGCAACCCGACGGTCAGCCGGTGGCCGACTCGAGCTCTGGGTCAGCGACGGCGCGACCCTGCCCGGACGCGAGCAGGTCGAGCAACACTTCGGCCAGGCCGGCATCGCCGGTCGTGGTCAGCCCGGTGCGGTCTCCGACAGGGCCCAGCGCCTGCACCCAGTCGGCCGTTGAGCCGCTGAGCTGCGCGTTGGACGGGCCGGTGGCCCCCTCGACGATCTCCGCCGTACCGGCGCTGAGCGTCACCCGGTACTCGGCCGGCGCACCGGCGTGACCATCGGTGACCGTGAGATCGATCGTCCCCGAGGCGGTCGAGTCGCCGGGCACGGTTCCGGGTATCAACCGGAAGATGGCGCCGACATCGACGCGCTCGGACGGGCGCGGCGTGCTCCACGCCCACTCATAGCCCCAGCGGGCAAGTTGCCCGAGAACTGGAGCGAGCTCACGTGAGCGTTCGGTGAGCTCGTAGTCGACCCTCGGCGGTACCTCGCGGTAGCGCTTTCGGGTCAGCATTCCGTCAGCAACCATGCGATTGAGACGGGAACGCAATTGCTCAGTCGAGATGCCGGGTAGAACCCTTTGTAGCTCGACGAAACGGCGTGGTCCGGACAGCAGGTCTCGGACTATTAGCAGCGTCCACTTGTCGCCCACGAGATCAAGCGCGCGGGCGTCAGGTGACCACTGGTCATATGGATGACGCTTTGCGGGTGGGACGTGCGAAATGAGATTTTCCCCCGGTGAGAGTTTGAAGCGGTCCACCTACCGAGAATCAGCATAACGAACAAATTGACATTATCCATTGGTTTTCCGCCAGTTTGGCCTCGGAAGCGCGTTTCAGCTCCCGCAATGGGAAACGTGATCTACCTCGCTGAACACCGTGCTGCGCATCAGCCACCAGTGCGCGCGGCGACGCCGGAGTTCTTCTTCGACGTCTCGTGTCCGCTGTCATATCTGACCGCAGAACGGGTGGAGCGGACCCTCGGCGACGTCGAGTGGGTCCCGGTCGACGGCGCGGCTCTGTGCGACCGCGGCCACGCCATGCGGGCGCGGGCCGACGCGTCGGCGCGGGCGCTGCGGTTGCCGCTGGTCTGGCCCGACGACGACGACGACGCGCTGGTCGCGTCGCGATGCGCGCAGCGGGCGAGCTCGTTCGCGTGTGAGATCGGCGCGGGCGCTGCGTTCGCGCTGGCGGCGAGCCGGCTGGCGTTCTGTGGCGGGTTCGATCTCGATGATCCCGAGACCCTGGCGGAGGCGGCCGCCGCTGCCGGGGTCCCGCTGGAGGAGTGCCTCGCCGCGGCCGGTGAGGCGGAACGCGACGAGGCACTCCACGCGGCGGCCCAGGTGCTGCGCGCCAATGACATCGAGGAGCTCCCGGCGATCCGGATCGGCGACCGCTGGTTCCAGGGGGATACGGGACTGATGGCCGCGGCGGCGGTGCTCAGCGATCCCCGCGTCGGGGGCCGGCGCCTGGCGCCGGTCTGATAGCGCGCCGGCGCAGGCCCGCCAACCCTCGCTGGGGCCGGCCAACCCTCGCTGGGGGCCCGCCACCCGCCGTGCGCTGCCCTCGCTGGGGCCCGCCACCCGCCGTGCGCTGCCCTCGCTGACACACTGTGCGGATGGTCGACCCGCTTGATCGTGTCGTCCGCGCGATTGCCCGGCGCAACTCGTCGGTGCTGCTGTGGCTGCAGTTCGGGATCGCCCACCTCGTCATGCTCGGCGGTCTCGGCCTCCTGCGCCTGTATCAGCCGATGACCGCCGAGACCTTCTGGGTGCTCGTCGGGGTCTCCCAGGCGCTCGTGTTCGTCGACAACGTGATCGCGGTCGACTTCACGCTGCGGCTGTGGGCGCCGGTACGCCGGTGGGAGCGGGGTGCGCGTGACCCGGCATCGACGACGGCCGCCTGGCGGGCGCTGGCCACCCTGCCGCTGTCCTACGTGCGGTTCCTGCGCCATTACCCGCTGGTCTTCTCCTACCTGCCGTTCGTGGCATTTGCGACCTGGGAGCTGCACCTGCCGTGGTACTCGTTCTTCGTCCTGGCGCTCGCCGGGAGCGCCGTGCTCGCCTACGGGCTCATCTTCCGCTACTTCACGATGGAGGTAGTCGTCCGGCCACTGCTGGAGGAGGTCGCCCGCGAGCTGCCGCCGGACTTCGCCATCGAAGCCCCGGGGTTGCCCCTGCGTTGGCGGCTGCTGGCGGTGGCGCCGATGATCAACGTCATCACCGGAGTCGTGGTGGCGGGCGTAGCCAGCCGCGGTCATCACGCGACGCTGGCCGATCTCGGCGTCGCCTGGCTGGTCGCCGTCGCCGTGTCGTTCACGATCTCCCTGGAGCTGATCGTGCTCGTCGGCCGCTCGGTGGCCAGCTCGCTCGAGGACCTGCGCCGCGCCACCGAGCGCGTCCGGGCCGGCGACTTCGGGGCCCGGGTTCCGGTCGTCGCCACCGATGAGACCGGGGCGCTGGCCCAGTCGTTCAACATGATGATCGAGGGGCTACAGGAGCGCGAGCGTCTGCGCTCGGCGTTCGGCGCCTACGTCGACCCCGCGCTCGCCGAGCGGGTCGTCAAGGATGGCGGCGATTTCACCGGCGAGGAGCTGGAGGTGAGCGTCCTGTTCCTGGACGTGCGGGAGTTCACCGCGTTCGCGGAGCGCGCCGAGCCCCATCAGGTGGTGGCGCTGCTCAACGATCTCTGGGAGTTGGCGGTCCCGGTGCTGCTGCGCCACGGCGGCCACGCCAACAAGTTCATCGGTGACGGGTTGCTCGGCGTCTTCGGAGCCCCAGACCACCTGCCCGACCACGCCGACCAAGCGGTGGCGGCAGCGCTGGAGATCGCCCGCTCGGTGACGGATCGCTTTCACGGCGCCATCACGGTCGGGATCGGCGTCAACTCCGGCCCGGTGATCGCGGGAACCGTCGGCGGGGGAGGCCGGGTCGAGTTCACGGTCATCGGGGATGTGGTCAACACGGCGGCCCGCGTGGAGGCGGCAACGCGGGAGACCGGCGACTCGGTGCTGATCACCGAGGCGACCCGCTGCCTGCTCACTACGGCGGAATGGCCGATGGTCCAGCGACGGACGGTTGGATTGAAGGGCAAACAGGTACAGGTACAGCTGTGGGCTCCACACGGGCAACCCGCGAGCGGCTCGGCTCGCGACAGCGCCGCAGCCTCGGTCTCCGATTGAGACCGCGGATCATCCCTCGTGCCCGCCGGTTCTTCCGGCTGGCGTGGGACGCCAACATCACCGGCATGGCGTCGATGGTCGCCTACAACATGCTGCTCGGGATCATCCCGATCGCCCTGCTCGGTCTGTTCGTCGCCGGCCAGGTGCTCTCCAGTCATGCCGTGCAGCACTCCGTCCTTGCCGACCTGCGCGAGGTGTTCCCGGGTACCGCCGAGAACACCCTTGACAGCCTGCTCGACGAGGTGCGCAACTCGACCACGAGCACCGGCGTGCTGGCGCTTGTCGCCAGTCTGTGGCTGGGATCCTCGTTCTGGGGTGCGCTGGACACGGCGTTTCACCGCATCTACGGCGGGCCGCCGCGCAGCTGGCTCAAGCAGCGGCGCTTCGCGCTGTCGATGCTCGGCGTGGTGCTGCTGTTCATGATCGCCACCGTGTCGGTGCCGACCGCGCAGAGCCTCCTGCGTGCCGGGGTCAAACGGCTGCCGTTTGACCTCGCCCACGTCGCCGGTCTCGTCTACGCCGGCTCGCTGGCGCTGGGCCTGGCGATCCTGTTCGGCTGCCTGGTCGTCATCTACTCCCGGGTCCCGCACCACAAGGTGCCGTGGCGGGCGGTGTGGCCGGGGGCGCTGGGTGCGACGATCGCGATCGGGATCATCGACTACGCCTTCCCGGTCTATCTCAACAACATCTCGACGATCGCCCGCTTCGGCACGACGATCGTGTTCGTGCTGATCATGCTCGGCTGGTTCTACGTACTGGCGCTGATCCTGCTGGCGGGGGCGATCGTCAACGCGCTGCGGATGCCACCGGCGACGATCCTGCCGTCTGACTGTTAGCGTCCCCGCGGATGGCGACCGAGACGGGCACGACGCTGCACGGCGGCCGCCTCGTGGCCCGCGCGCTGCGGGCCCACGGGGTGCGCACCCTGTTCACCCTGTCGGGCGGGCACCTGTTCTCGATCTATGACGGCTGTCGCACCGAGGGCATCGAGATCGTCGACGTTCGCCACGAGCAGACGGCGGCGTTCGCCGCCGAGGGCTGGGCCAAGGTGACCCGGACGCCCGGCGTGTGCGCGCTGACCGCCGGCCCCGGTGTCACCAACGGGATGAGCGCGATCGCCTCCGCCGCCCAGAACCATTCGCCGATGCTCGTGCTCGGCGGCCGGGCGCCGGCGTTTCGCTGGGGCCAGGGCTCGCTGCAGGAGATCGACCATGTGCCGTTCGTGGCGCCGCTGACGCGCTTTGCCGCCACCGCCGAGCAGACCGCCCAGATCCCCGGGCTGATCGATGCGGCGCTGAGCGCCGCGCTCACCCCGCACTCAGGCCCGGCATTCGTCGACTTTCCGCTGGACCAGGTGTTCGGTGAGGCGCCGTCCGCGCCGGCCGCCGCCCTGCCCGAGCCGTGGGCCGGCCCCGGCGCCGATGAGGCGCAGATCGACCGCGCCGCCGCGCTGCTGAAGGCCGCCGAGCGCCCCGTGATCATGGCCGGTACCGACCTGTACTGGGGCCGGGGCGAGCAGCAGCTGTGGGCGCTGGCCGAGGAGCTCGAGATCCCGGTGTTCCTCAACGGGCTCGGCCGCGGCTGCTTGCCCGCCGACCACCGGCTCGCCTTCTCCCGGGCCCGCAGCCGGGCGCTCGGCAACGCCGACGTCGCTCTGGTGATCGGTGTTCCGCTCGACTTCCGGCTCGGCTTTGGCGCGGCGATCGCCGAGTCGGCCGACGTGATCGCTATCGATGTCACCGCGCCCGAGCGCGCCCATCCGCGCCAGTGCAGCGCTGAGCTCTACGGCGCGTTGCCGGCGACGCTCGACGCCCTGCGTGCCGGAGCCGGGGGCGGCGGGGGTGGGCGGGCCTCTCGTGACGAGTGGGTCTCGACGTTGCGGGCCACCGAGACCGAGCGGCGTGGGGAGGAGGCGGCCGAGCTGCGCGACGACCGCGCCCCGCTGCATCCGATGCGGATCTACGGCGAGCTGTCCCAGATGCTCGACCGGGACGCGATCGTGATCGGCGACGGCGGCGACTTCGTCTCCTACGCCGGTCGCGTGGTCGACTCCTACCGGCCCGGGTGCTGGCTGGATCCCGGCCCCTACGGCTGCCTGGGTTCGGGCCCCGGGTACGCGCTGGCGGCCAAGCTCGCGCATCCCGACCGCCAGGTCCTCCTGTTGCTCGGCGACGGCGCCTTCGGCTTCTCCGGGATGGAGTTCGACACGCTCGCCCGCCACGGCGTCAACGTCGTCGGGCTCGTCGGCAACAACGGCATCTGGGGGTTGGAGAAGCATCCGATGGAGGCGATCTACGGCTACTCGGTGGCCGCCGACCTGCGCCCCGCAACCCGCTACGACGAGGTCGTCACCGCCCTCGGCGGCCACGGCGAGCTCGTCAGCACGCCGGCCGAGCTCCGCCCCGCGCTGGAGCGGGCCTTTGCCACCACCACCGGCCCCAGCCTCATCAACGTCCTGACGGATCCATCCGTCGCCTACCCCCGCCGGTCCAACCTGGCCTAGGCCGGTCCGGCCCTCGGGGGCGGCTGGCCGAGCGCACGTCTCGCATCCCGGCACGGCCCCGAAGCATTGCCCTCAAGGCAATGCGTCAATTGAATCGCGCGCCAGCGCGATTCGACGCGATGCAACGAAAACCGCCCGCTGTTGGGCGGGCGGCTTCCGATCCAGGTGTGGCCCAATCGGGACGGGCAGGGGTACGTACCGGAAAGGGCCGACTTAGAGTGGCCCGGACGGCGGGAGGCGCCGATGTCTGCGGCTATCGCCCGGGCCTATGAAGGGTTACGGCTCGCTGGTTGGCGTTCCGCACCCCGCGCAAAGAATCCTCTCCGGCCGACCACATAGCAATCGAACATTCGTCCAGTTCTGTGCTAAAAGCTCACTATGCTCCGGTCAGAATTCAAACCGGTGGCCTTTACAAATCGTGATTGATCAGACCTAAAGCCGCACCCCGGAGGATGTCGTGCTCGGAAATTTCGATCTGATCGAGGTCGAACAGCGACAGGATCTGCCGGAAGATGATGGCGCCGGCGATGATCGTCGGCGCTCGGTCGGGGTGTAGCCCGGCCACTTGGCGCCGCTGCACCAGTGTCATTCGGGAGAGCTCACCGAGAATCCTGTCGCACTCAGCGGCGCTGAGCAGATAGCCGTGGACGCGCTCGGGGTCGTAGGGGTCGAGGTGCTGGGCAATCGCGGCCAGCGATGTTGCGGTCCCGGCGACGCCGATGGCGTGCCCGACGCCGGACCGGCGGGCCACCGGCACGGCATCGGCGATGATCCCGCGCACGTCGGTGGCGAGTTCCTCAAGCTCTGAGGCCTGCGGCGGGTCGTGCGTGATGTGGCGCTCGGTCTGACGGACCACCCCTGCCTGAGTCGAGACGCGGAACACGACCTCGCCGCCCTCGCCGATGACGAGTTCGGTCGACCCCCCGCCGATGTCGAACACGAGTGTCGGCCTGCGGTCGGTCTGATCGCGCTCGCTGGTGGCGCCCAGGAACGTCAGCCGTGCCTCCTCGTCGCCAGCGAGCACGTGTGGTTCCAGGCCGTAGCGCTCGCGGACCTGTTCGGCGAACTCGGCGCCGTTGGCCGAATCACGCACCGCGCTGGTCAGCACCGCCACGGCGTGCTCGCAGTGGTGGGATTCGATGTCAGTGCGGTAGGCGTCGAGGGTGTCGAACACCCGCTGCATCGCATCATCACGGAGGCGGCCGTCGGTGTCGACGCCCGTGCCCAGACGGGTGACGGTGCTGTAGCGGACGAGCTCGCGCACGGCACTCCCGGGACCGAGCTCGGCGACGAGCAGGCGCGTCGAGTTGGATCCGATATCGACGACGGCGACGTTCATCGCAGCGGGAGCCTAACTCCTGCGCGTGTCGGGGAGCTTCACCGCGTGGGGCATCGGCTCGCCGTCGAGTGCGGCAAGCAGGTTGTCGACCGCCAGGTCGGTCATCCGGGCCCGCGCCGTGTGCGTGGCCGAGCCGATGTGCGGGGCGACGATGAGGTTCGGCGTGCTGAACACCGGGTCGTCGGCCGGCGGCGGCTCGGGGTCGGTGACGTCGAGCGCGGCCCCGGCGATCTGTCCGTCGCGCAGCGCCTGCACCAACGCCCCCTGGTCGACGATCGGCCCGCGGGCGGTGTTGACGAGGATCGCGGTGCGCTTCATTCGCGCCAGCGCGGCGGCGTCGATGAGATGGTGGGTCTCCGGCGTGAGTGGGCAATGCACCGAGACGAAGTCCGCGCGCTCGAGCAGCTCGTCGAGCGGGACGCCCCCCGAGCGCCCGGTGTGCAGGACGGTCATCGCAAAGCCGGCCGCGCGGTCGCCGACGGCCCGGCCGATCCGCCCCATCCCGATGATCCCGAGCGTCGCCCCGTGGACGTCGTGGCCGAGGTAGCTTCCGGGCTCCCAGGTCAGCCAATCGCCGTCGCGGGCCGCCATGGTCGCCTCGGGCAGCTTGCGCGCGGCCGCCATCAGCAGCGCCCAGGTCAGGTCGGCGGTCGCGTCGGTGAGCACGTCGGGCGTGTTGCCGACCGCGATCCCGCGGTCGGCCGCTGCCTGGAGATCGATGTTGTCGTAGCCGACGGCGTAGTTGGCGATCGCTCGCAGGCCGGGCGCGGCCGCGAGCAGTTCGCCGTCGATCCGATCGGTGAGAAGGCACAGGAGTCCCTCGGCCTCCGCGACCCCAGCACGCAGCTCCGCCGGCCCGGGGGGCAGCCGCTCGGGCCAGACCTCGACGGTGTGGCGCTCGCGCAGCCGGTCAAGCCCGGGGCCGGGCAACTGACGGGTGACGAAGCAATGGGCCACGAGAGGCCCCATTGTCACGCCTGCGCTTTATGCGAGTCGCAAAAGCGGTGCCAGACGCCGCTCTTGCGACTCGCATGAACAGGCGGCGGCCCCCCAGACCCCACCCCGGCGCTCGGCACCCGCCCGGCGGCTACACCTGCTCGGCGGTCACCGGAGCCGCGGCCGCGGCCCGCT
>JBAWFG010000484.1:0-25505 GCA_049591655.1 Solirubrobacteraceae bacterium | reverse complement strand
GACCACCAGACCGTGGAGGCGTTTCACGCCGCCGCGGTCACGGCTGGCTACGCCGACAACGGGCCGCCGGGGGAGCGGCCGCAGTACGGGCGCGGCTACTACGCCGCGTACGTGCTCGACCCCGACGGGACGAACATCGAATCGGTGCACCGGAGCCGTGACGGCGCTGTCGTGCCGGGTCGTGAAGACTGCGGGTGATCACGGATGGCGCAGCAAGGCGAAGCGGGCACTATGCCTGGTTCGTCGTTGCCGGGTGCGCGCCGTTGCCTGACGGATGCGGTACTAACGGAGAGCGTGCTGCGTTGGACGGATCTGATCAATTGGACGTTCGTTTGGAGTCTGCCGGTCTGCGTTTGACGCACGACTCAGCGCAGGAGGTGGGCACCGGCCGGTCGGGGGCTGACGCGCACCTCGGGGCTGAGGACTACCGAGCGATGTACGACCACAGTCCGGACGGCGTCCTGTTCACCTCACCGGATGGATGGATCCTCGCCGCGAATCCCGCGGCGTGTGAAATCCTGGCGCGCAGCGAGCAGGAGATCTGCAGGCTGGGGCGGCAAGGGCTGATGGATCCGGACGACGCTCGCTGGGGACCGCTGCTGGCAGAGCGGGCGCAGACCGGACGTGTGCGCGGCGTCGCGCGGATGGTCCGCGGCGACGGCGCGAAGATCGAGGTCGAGATGAGCGCACGGATCTTCCGGGACGGTCGGGGGCAGGAGCGCTCATGCACGATCATGACCGACGTCACTGAGCGAATCCGGATGGAACGTGAACTGGTCGAACTCAGTGAGCGACTGCGCACGTTGTCCGTTACCGACGAGCTGACCGGTCTTCACAATCGGCGTGGGTTCCTGACGGTGGCGCGGCAGGTGCTGGAGATCGCTTCGCGCCAGGGCGCCCCGGTGGCGATCCTGTTTGCCGACATCGACAACCTGAAGGCGATCAACGACGGGTACGGGCACGACTCCGGCGATGCGGTGATCCGCGCGGTGGCTGAGGCGCTCCGGCATGAGCTGCGCAGCGCGGACACCGTCGCCCGGATCGGTGGCGATGAGTTCGCCGCGCTCGGGCTCGGGTTGGGGGATGCTGAGCTCCGTTCGGTCGAGCAGCGCATTCGAGGCCGCCTACGGCTTACGCAGACGGACGCTGAGTTCGAGGGTGCGGTCTCGGTGGGGTGGACCGTGCGACCCGCCGAGACGACGCTGAGGATCGAGCAGCTGTTGGCTGACGCCGACCGGGCGATGTATCGCGAGAAGACCACCAACCGGTAGTGCGGGTCGCGTGGACGTCGGGCTTCTGGACGGGTCGGCTCACGCCGACCCGGGCGGGCTCACCGGCCGTTCGTACGTGTCGATTCTGAAGCGTGGTGTCATCCCGCACCGTTCATAGAGGGTCAGTGCCTTCGCGTTGTCAGACGCGACCCCCAGTTGTGCCTCGCGCAGGCCGGCGCCCTCAAACAGGCCAAATGTGGTCTTGAGCATGGTGGTCGCCAGACCACATCGTCTGTGGTCTGGGTCAACCCCGAGGAGGTCCACGAAGCCGACGCCTTCCTCGCGCCAGAGTCGCGCCAAGAGGAAGCCAACAAGGTCGCCGTTGTGCTCCGCGAGACAGCTCAGCGATGGGGCGAGGTCGTGCGCGTGGAGATGCTCGTCTCGGAAGCTGATGAACGTCGTCGGGCGATAGTCGGGGTTGCCTGCGAAGCTCGTCGCGTGAAGTGCGTGGACACCGTGCGCGTCGGAGTCGGCGTCGAGGTGCCGCAGACTGAAGTCGGCCGCCAACTCGTCGGGTTGATCGAGATCGTGGAGTTGGCGCGTCAGACGCCAGTAGCTGCGCGATCGTGCGTAACCGGCGGCGAGCAGCAGCGCCCGGCCGCGCTCGTCGCTGGCCGGTAGTCCTTGCTGGTGTCGCTGATGACCAAGCTCCCGGTCGCGTTTCTCTGCCCAGGTGAGTAGGCGGGTGCCAATCCCTCGGTCCTCGTGGCTGGGGTGCACGGCGGCGTACGTTCGGTGGTCGGTGACCGCGGCGTAGCCGACGATCCGCGCATCGTCGGTCACGGCGATGCGCGCATCGGCGCCGAGGTCGAACCCGGATGCGCGCCAGTCGCCACAAAGATCCTCGAGCGTGTAATCGGGCGCACCCAGATCTGCGGTGTCACGTGCCACGACAACGGCGAGCACAGCCGGGGCATCCTCAAGGACGGGTGCACGAAATCGTATTGGGCTATCGGAGCTGTCCATTTCGCCAGACGCGTCGTCGTACGGGAGTTTGAGTCAATCACCAGGCGGTAGGAGGTCTCCAGGAGCGCCCGACCGCTGGAAAACCCAGGTAGGGGCCCGCCGGCCCGGGGAGATCGCTGAGCGATGCAGGTGCTCCATAGCTTGAGCCGGACGGCCGACCCGGGCTCGTACAGTGGCGGGGCATGAGTCCCGATCCGGTGCTACTCGACGCTGAGACGTTGACTGTCACGTCGGTGGAGCTTGTGGCCCGTGCGGGCGCGCCGGTCAAGCTCAGCTCCGAAGCGCGCAGTCGCAACGATGCGGCGCGGGAGACACTGGCCATCCTGCTGGAGCGTGGCGAGGCCATCTACGGGGTCAGTACCGGCGTGGGCTCGCTGCGCGAGTATCCGATCGACGAGGACCCGTCCGCGTATTCGCTGAGGCTGCTGCGCAGCCATGCCTGCGGGGCCGGGCGGGTGCTGCCAGTGGAGCTGGTGCGGGCGGCGATGGCCGTGCGCGTCAACCAGGTGGGGGCCGGCGGCGCCGGGATTGCCGGTGAGTTGCTGGATGCATCGGTGGCGCTGCTCAACGCTGGCCTGACACCGGTTACGCGTGAGCTCGGTTCGTTGGGCACCGGCGACCTCACCGCCCTGGCCGATATCGCCCTGGCGCTGCTCGGAGAGGGCCAGGTCTGGAGGGAAGGGCGCCTGGTCGACGCCGGTCAGGCGCTCGCCGAGGCCGGGATCCCAGCGGCGAGGTTGGGGCCGCGGGACGGGCTGGCGTTCCTCAGCAGCAACGCGGTGACGATCGGCCAGGCGGCGTTGCTCGTGATCGATGTGCGCCGGATGTTGGATGCGTGGCTGACGGTGGCCGCGCTGTCGTTCGAGGCCGCCGGAGCCGACCCGATCGTGCTCGACCCGCGGATCCACTCGGCGCGTCACCGCGCCGGGCAATCGGTCATCGCCGCGCGGATGCGCGCGCTGCTCGCCGGAGCGCAGCCGCAGAAGCGTGAACGCGGACTGCTCGGGGTTCAGGATCCATACCCGTTCCGGGCGCTTCCTCAGGTCGACGGCGCCGTGCACGAGGCGCTTGCGGCACTCGAGCAGACGGTCGAACACGAGCTCAACCTGGCGGGAGAGAACGCCCTGATCGTCTCCGACGGCATGGTCGCGCTGCCCAACGGCAACCCCCACGCCGCGCCTCTGGCCTCGGCGATTGATCACCTCCGCACTGCCCTGGCGCAATCGGCAGCGCTGATCGCCGCCCGGGTCAGCACGCTGCTCGACTCCAGCCTCACCGGGCTGCCGCCGTTTCTCTCCCGGCGACCCGGGCCGGAGTCCGGAGCGCTGGTCGTGGAATACACCGCGCACGCCGCAGCCGCGGAGGTCCGGTCGCTCGTCACACCGGTCGCCGCTCAGTCCGTCTCGGTCTCCCGCGGCGTCGAATCCCACGCCAGTCTCGCCCCGATCGCCGCTCGCCGCGCCCACGAGACCCTTCACGCGTTGCAGGTGCTGATCGCCACCGAACTCGTGGTCGCGGTCAGAGCGCTGCGAATCGCCGGTCACGAACCGACGGGGACGGGCAGCCGTCCGCTGTTCGTCTCCGCAGCGGCACGACTGGACCCCAGCCTTGAGGACCGTCCCCTGCATCCGGACATCGAGATAGCGCGGGTCCTCATAGGCAGCTGGACCGGCGTCTGAGATCCATCCAGCCGACTGGGATTGCCCCGCTGTACAGCACGCCCTGATGGCCCGGGTGGGACTCGAACCCACGCGCGACGGATTATGAGTCCGCTGCTCTAACCGACTGAGCTACCGGGCCGACGCCCGGACGCTATCGGTTCAGAGGCGGCCCGTCGGCACTCACGGCGGTCGTGACCGGCCGGCCGGCGCGAGGGGAGCGGGTCAGGGGACCGGGGGGAGGGGTATTATTGCCCGCAGCATGGTGCTTGCAGCAGACATTCTCGGCCTCGGCCACTCGATCAGCTCGGGCGGCGAGGACCTGGCGTTGCTGATCACGTTCATCGGCATCGGCATCGTCGTCAACCTGCTCATCATGTATGCGGTCGCCCAGGTGCTCGCCGAGCGGCGCCAGAACCGCGAGCGCCTGGATCAGTACCAGCGCTCCGGTACGCGCTCAGCCTGACTCCCAGCGCGGCCTGACTCGCGCCCGGGGAGGATCGGCCCGACACCGGCTCGGCTGCGGGGCCTGACCCGCGTCCGCGCGCTCAGTTTGCGGGCTCGGGGAGGAGGTGCGCTCCAACTCGTTGCGAGTTGCTGAAGGAACGACGGCGGGGGGCGTCGAAACAGACGCCTGCCCATGAAGCAAGTCACCTCTCCCACCGCCGGCCTCGAAGTCGCCCACGGCCATCAGGCGCTGTCGGGATACATCCGAGCCCGATTCGATGAATTCAGCCGGTCCCAGAAGGACGTCGCCCAATACATCGTCGACCACCTCGACGAGGCCGCCTTCCAGACCGCCGAGGAGCTGGCGCGTCGCGCCAACACCTCCTCCAGCACGGTCGTGCGCTTCTCCCAGGCGCTCGGCTTCGAAGGCTTCCCCGAGCTCCAGCAGGCCGCTCGGGACGAGTACCGCCGGCGCCCGCCGGGAGCCGGGGACGCCCTGGCCGCCGCGGCGCCGCTGTTCTCGCTTGACCACACCGAGTTCGAGGCCGCCCTGGCCGCTGACCACGTCAACGTCGAGGACACCGCGCACAAGCTGTCACGCTCAGACGTCGAGTCCGCAGTCGATGCGATCGTCTCGGCCGAGAAGGTGCTGATCGCCGGCACCGACCAGATGGCGTTCTTCGCCAGCTACCTGCGCCACCTCCTGATGCTGCTCGACCTCCGGGCCGAGATCGTCGCCAGCCCTTCCCAGGAGGCGCTCGGACGCCTGAGCCGGATCGACGCCGGCACACTGGTCATCGGCCTCTCGGCCGGACGCCCGCATCCACTCATCACCCGGACGATGAAACTGGCCCGGCATCGCAAGGCGCCGACCCTGGCGATCACCGACGCCACGCTGTCCGAGGTGGCTCGCCTGGCGCGGATCCGGCTGTACTACTCGTCCAACACGCCGGCGTTCGTGCGTTCGCACACGGCGCTGCTGTCGATCATCCAGGCGCTCGCCTATGGCGTGTACTCGCGTGATGCCCAGCAGTACGACGTCCGCATCAAGGCCTTCCGCCTGAAGTAGTCAGGCGCTTCGGCGCCCGACGAGCAGCGATTGGATGGCACGGCCGATCCGGCCCTGCTCGTCCCACAGCACGCTCTCGGCCCCCGCGATCGCCCCCGGGGTCACCCGCATCGCCGACTGCAGCGCCACCCACTCCCCGACCGGCTCCCGCTCGATGTAGAGCGTCAGGTCGGGGTTGATGAACGTGTGGTCCTCCCAGGTCAGCTCGGACGCGATCCCGTTGCCGAAGTCCCCGGCGCTGGCGAGCCGATCGATGGGGAGGACGGGCGCCCCCGCGATCAGCGGCTGGGCGAGGCGGAACCAGGCGACGGCCGGGCCCGGCTCCCGGAATCGGCCCTCGACGAAGCGGATGTCCATCGCTGCGGTCGCGAACATCCTGCGCCGCTCGGTCCAGTCGTTGGGGGCCGCCGTCTCGGGGCCCGGGAACGGTGGCGGGGACTGGGGGGTCGGCCCGAGTTCGCTGGGGACCAGCATCAACGCCCGCGCCCGCACGACCTCGGTGCCCTCACCGTCGCGCAGGGACGCATCGAGGAGCGTCACCCGCCGCCCAGGGCGGACGGTGTCGATCACCGCCACCAGCGGGCCCAGGGGCACGGGGCGGAGGAACTCGTAGGTGATCCGAGCAGGGCGCAGGGGCAGATCGGCGACCTGCTCGGTGAGCAGATGGGCGAGCAGCGCCGCCGGGGCGCCGCCGTGCAGCGCACCCGGCGACCACGGCCCGAGCGCCAGATCGGTGGCCGTGAACATGTCTCCATCCTGGACAAAGACGGCGTCGACAGTCATCGGTGGGCAACCCTAGTACCCGGCTACACTGCCCGGCATGGAACAGAACGGCGACACCCCCCGCGACGAAGCCACCTTCACCGTCAAATCCGGCCTGGCCGAGATGCTCAAGGGCGGCGTGATCATGGACGTGGTCACCCCCGAGCAGGCGAAGATCGCCGAGGACGCAGGGGCCGCCGCGGTCATGGCGCTGGAGCGCGTTCCTGCTGACATCCGCCGCGACGGAGGAGTGGCGCGGATGTCGGACCCGGAGATGATCAAGGGCATCCAGGAGGCGGTCACCATCCCGGTCATGGCCAAGGCCCGGATCGGGCACTTCGCCGAGGCCCAGGTGCTGGAGGCGCTCGAGGTCGACTACATCGACGAGTCCGAGGTCCTCACCCCCGCCGACGAGGCCAACCACATCGACAAGTGGCAGTACAAGATTCCGTTCGTCTGCGGGGCCACGAATCTCGGCGAGGCGCTGCGGCGCATCGGCGAGGGCGCCGCGATGATCCGCTCCAAGGGCGAGGCCGGCACCGGCGACATCGTCGAGGCCGTCCGCCACCTGCGCAAGATCCGCGGCGAGATCCGGCGACTGACCGTGATGGACCTCGAGGAGCTGCCCACCGCGGCCAAGGAGCTCGGCGCACCGCTGCCGCTCGTGCGTCAGGTCGCATCCGACGGGCGCCTACCCGTCGTGCTGTTCTGCGCCGGAGGCATCGCCACCCCGGCCGACGCATCGCTGGTGATGCAGCTCGGCGCCGAGGGCGTGTTCGTCGGCTCGGGCATCTTCAAGTCCGACGAGCCCGAGCGTCGCGCCAGGGCGATCGTCGAGGCCACCACCCACTTCCGGGATCCGGCGCGCGTCGCCGCTGCCTCGACCGGCCTCGGTCCGGCGATGCAGAGCCTTGAGACCTCCAAGCTGGAATCAGAACAGCTGCTGGCCTCCCGCGGTTGGTGAGGGGGGAATCCGCGGAGCGGATTCGCTTGGGAGTCTCGCCTGGCGGCGAAACGTCCCGGGTCGCTGATATGCCGACGGTCGGGGTGCTCGCGCTGCAGGGTGGATTCGAGGCTCACGCACGAATCCTCACCCGGTTGAATGCGACCCCGCGTGAGGTCCGCGTCCCCGCCGACCTCGAGGGCCTCGATGCGCTGATCATGCCCGGGGGAGAGTCGACGGTCATGACGCTCGGGATCGAGCGTGAGGGCCTCGGGGATCCGCTGCGGGCGCTGGTCGCGGCCGGTACGCCGGTCCTGGGGACCTGCGCGGGGATGATCATGCTCGACCGTGCCCATCTCGGCGTGCTCGACATCGAGGCACGACGCAACGCCTTCGGGCGTCAGCTGCGCTCCTTCGAGGCCGATCTCGACGTCGACGGCGTGACCGGCGGGCCGGTACACGCGGTGTTCATTCGCGCGCCGTGGGTGGCCGATACCGGTCCGGACGTGCAGGTACTCGCCGCCGTCGAGGGCCATCCGGTGGCGGTGCGCCAGGGCCGGGTGATCGCCGTCTCGTTTCACCCCGAGCTGACCGGCGAGACGCGCCTGCACGAACTGCTGCTCAGCAGCATCGCCTAGCCCGGCCCCCGTCGGCCGACTTCCCTTCGCGCCCCTCCGCTGTGGGCGGCAAATGCCTCTGGATGAAATTGGAGGTTTGCATCAATCGGCACGTGGGTATCCGGGCGCTCCGACAACCGTCGGAGGAGAGGCAGGGAGACATGGCAGAGCGGGTAGCGCACGTCGTCGGCGAGGATCCACGCCGGAGGGTCGGACTCGGGGGGCTAGGGGCCGTAGTGGTCATAGTGGCGGCATTGTTGGTCGCCGGAGTGTTCGGGTCGCCATCGGCGCGGGCGGTGCAGAGTCACTCGCACGCGATGAGCCCGCAACAGATCTCCAGCAACGTCAACAGCCTGATCCACAAGATGACCGTGGCCGAGAAGTTCGGCCAGCTGGAGATGGCCGGGCCCAGCAAACCAGATGGGAGCGATCTGATTCCGCTGGCCAAGGCGGGACAGATCGGCTCGGTGCTCGACCTCACCGGGGTCCAGAACATCAACGCCGTCCAGCAGGCCGCGCTGCAGTCACGCCTGCACATCCCGCTCATCTTCTCCCTGGACGTCATCCACGGGTACAAGACGATGTATCCGATCTCGCTCGGCGAGTCGAGCAGTTGGGACCCGACGCTTGCCACAAAGGACGCGGCGATGGCCGCCTCGGAGGGGACCGCCGACGGCATCAAGTGGACGTTCAGCCCGATGGTCGACGTGACCCGTGACCCGCGGTGGGGCCGCGTGCAGGGCACGAGTGGCGAGGACCCGTTCCTCGGCTCGGCGCTCGCCGCCGCTCGCATCCACGGCTACCAGGGCCCCGACTACAGCGCCCTGGACAGGATGGCGGCCACGATCAAGCATTTCGCCGGCTACGGGGCTCCGGTAGCCGGGCGTGAATACAACACCGTCGACATGTCAACCCAGCAGCTGTTCAACGACTACCTGCCGACCTACAAGGCCGGCGTCGATGCCGGCGTGGCGACGGTCATGAGCGCGTTTAACTCGCTCAACGGCGTCCCGGCCAGCGCCGACCCCTACACGCTCCAGACGATTCTGCGCGACGAGTGGGGCTTCGGCGGGACGGTGGTCAGCGACTACCAGGCGGTCCAGGAACTGGAGGCGTTCGGCTACGCCGCCAACGATGCCCAGGCGGCGCAGGAGGCGCTCACGGCCGGCGTCGATATTGAGATGGCGGTGCAGGTTCCCAGCGCCAATTCGACCTACGCCAACGCCGGGCCGCAGTTGCTCGCTCAGGGCAAGATCACGATGACGGAGCTCAACCGGGCCGTCCGCCGCGTCCTGACGCTCAAGTACATGGCGGGCATGTTCCAGCACCCGCTGACCGATCCGAGCCGGGTCAACAGCGCCGAGCTGACGCCTGCCAATCTCACGCAGGCCCGCAAGGCGGCCGACGAGTCGCTGGTCCTGCTCAAGAACAAGGGCCAGGTGCTGCCGCTCAGCTCCTCGACGCCCTCCATCGCGGTGGTGGGGCCGCTGGCCAACGACGCGCTCGACCAGCTCGGACCGGACGTGCCGATCGGCTACGACACGACACCGGCCGCCCTGACGACGACCGACAGGGTCGTCACCGTCCGCCAAGGAATCCAGAACGCGGCGCCGCACGCCACCATCAACTACGCGCAGGGCTGTGATACGGCGTGCACCGACACCACCGGTTTCGCGGCTGCCGTCAATGCCGCTCAGTCGTCGGCGGTCACCGTCATCGTCGCCGGTGAGCCGTCCTCGGACAGCGGCGAGGCGTCGTCTCGCTCGATGATCGACCTGCCTGGAAACCAGCTGCAGCTCATCCAGCAGATCGCCGCCACGGGCAAGCCGTACGTCGTCGTGCTGATGAACGGCCGGCCGCTGACTATTCCGTGGCTCGCCGACACGACCACGCCGAGCAATCCCAACGCGCTGCTCGAGGCCTGGTACCCCGGCACCGAGGGCGGCAACGCTGTCGCCGACGTCCTGTTCGGCAACGTCAACCCGGCGGGCAAGCTGCCGATGTCGTTCCCCCGCGACGTGGGACAGGTCCCGATCTCGTACAACGAGCTGCCGACCGGCCGCCCGTACGACCCCAACAACAAGTACACGTCGAAGTACCTCGACGTGCCGAACTCACCGCAGTACGTGTTCGGCTACGGCCTGTCGTACACGACGTTCTCGACCTCGACCCCGCAGGTCTCGTCCGCGAGCGTGTCGCGCGGTGGAACGGTCACGGTGACCGACACCATCACCAACACCGGATCGAAGCCCGGGACCGACGTGGCGCAGCTCTACATCCATGAGGACGACCGAACCATCCTGCAACCGGTGGAGAAATTGGAGGGCTTCCAGCGGGTCACGCTGAACCCGGGCCAGAGCACCACGGTCAGGTTCAGGCTCGGATCCCAGAACCTCGGCTTCTACGACGACCAAGGTCATTTCGTCGTGCAGCCGGGGCCAGTCAAGGTCTGGGTCACCGATAGCTCGGATGTCAGCAACGAGACGCCGGCGACGTTCACCATCGGTTAGGAGATCGACATGACATCTCTGCGCCGGGTTCTCACCCGTGTCGCGGGGATCGCCGCCGCCAGCGCGCTCGCGCTGGTGGTGGCGCTCCCTGCGGCCAGCGGCGCGTCAACACGCGCGGTCAGCAGTGGCGTGCCGCTCTCCGCCCACCAGCGGGCGGTGCTGCGGGGCATCGCCGCCGACAGCTGGAAGTTCTATGCCGCGGACCTCGACCCCACGACGCACCTACCGCTGGACAACCTCGGTCCTGGCGCCGTCCGGGGCGCCTACACCTCGGCGGCCAACGTCGGGGTGTACCTGTGGGCGGTCGTGGCCGCCCATGACCTCGGCCTGATCAGCACCCGGCAGGCCGACTCCCAGGTCCGGGCCACGCTGCGGGAGGTCGCAACGCTCAAGCGCTTCGACGGGTTCCTGTATCAGTGGTATGACACCGCCAACGGTGCGGTGCTGAGCAACCCGGGGCAGGGCGACTGCACCGAGACCACCCCGGCCCAGGACAACTGCTGGTTCGTCTCGGCGGTCGATAACGGCTGGTACGCCTCCGGGCTGATCGAGGTGCGCCAGGCGCTGCCGGGCGTGGCCGCGCTCGCCGATCAACTGCTCGCGCCGATGGACTTCTCCATCTTCTATGACAACCGGCCCCAGACCGCCTGCAACACCAACGCGTCACTGCCGGGCAACCAGCCGACCGGCCAGCAATACGGTGGCTACTACGTTGGCCAGGGACCGGCCGGCTATCACAACGGCGCGCTGTACTCCGATCCGCGGATCTCCATGTACATCGGGATGGGACGCCGTCAGATGCCCGGGGATGTGTGGTGGCGGACCTGGCGGACGCTGCCGCCGCAGCGCTGCGCCACCGATCCGGACTTCTCCTGGCAGGGTCAGTGGCCGACGCCGGGGTACTGGCAGAACTACACCGACCCGCAGTCCGGCAAGGTGTTCGACGTCTGGGAGGGCCACTACGTGTATCCCGGGACGTCGCTGACGTTCGTTCCGACGTTCGCCGGAGGCATGTTCGAGGGGCTGATGGCCAATCTCGTCGTTCCCGAGACGACCTGGGGAACCCACAGCTTCGGGCTCGACGACCTGCGCTGGGCCCAAGTGCAGCAGATGTACGCCACCCAGGTGCTCCACGACCCAGTGTGGGGCATGTCTCCGTCGAGCACCGCCGACGACACCGGCAACTACGGAGGGTTCGGCGTGGAGGGACTGGCGCTGCCCGCGGGGCAGGGTCTGGCCCAGTGCACCACATGCGCCACCGAGACGACGGTGAGCCCCCACGCCTCGGCGATCGCGCTGCCGGTCATGCCCGACGCGGCGTTCGCCAACCTGATGACGCTGCGCGCCCGCTACCCGGGCGTCTACACCGCCGACGGCGGCTTCTATGACGCGGTCAACCCGAGCACCGGCGCCGTCGGGCACCGGCGGCTGGTCCTTGACCAGTCGATGATCATGGCCGCGATCGACGACGCGCTCAACGGCGGCGGGCTGCAGCGCTACTTCGCCCGTGATCCGGAGTCCTGGGCGGCCCGGCAGTACCTATCGATGGAGAGGATGTCGATCCACTAATGGACTAGCCACCGACCCGCGGCGGCGACCCCTGCCGGCGGGCGTACTCGCGGAACTCCCGCTCAAAGCGCGCCCAGTCCAGGCCGGGGACGCCGTCCGGCTCCGGGGGCGGCTGCTCGTCGACCGGCTCGTCGCCGCCGTCGGGCGGATCCTCCTGGTCACGGCCCCGGGACATCCACGCCGCGAGCGCCGCTACGGCGATCCCCGCTGCGTAGACCATGCCGGCGAGCGCCGGATGATGGGTCAACGAGGCGAGACCGCCGACGGCATAGAGCACGACCGCGCAGATCACGAGTCGCCGCAGTTCGGTGGGATGGGGCGCCCGGCGCGGCGCGCGCAGGCAGGCGCTGGCGGCAATCGCCCCCACGAGAAGGATGGCGAATGCGATCTTCCACACCACGGTCAGCGGCATAACCATCACCACCCATGATGGGGCCGGCTGCAGCGCAGGTCAACCCCACCGGTCGGGGGTCCTACACCTCCAGGCCGTGACGCATGGTGTTCTCTGACACCGCGCGCTGCTCGACGAACTGCAGCAGGTAATCCGGGCCGCCGGCCTTCAGCCCGGTGCCCGACAGGCGGTTGCCGCCGAACGGCTGGCGGCCGACCATCGCGCCGGTGATGCCGCGGTTGACGTACAGGTTGCCCACCGGGGAGCGCTCGCGCACCCGGCGCACGAGCCGGGGGTCACGGGTGAACAGGCCGCCGGTGAGCGCGTAGCTGAGCCCGTCGACAACGTCGCAGGCCTGCTCGACATTGCGCACCCGCTGGACGGCCAGCACCGGTCCGAAGATCTCCTCGTCGAGCACCGGCGAGCCGTCGGGCAGGTCGGTGACGACGGTCGCCGGACAGAACCAGCCCTCGTCGCCGGGCCGCGGGGCGGAGGCGACGATCTGCCCGTCACGCTCGGCGATCTGGCGGTAGCCGAGCACGCGCTCCTGCGCCTCACGCTCGATCACCGGCGGAACGTCGGTGCCGAGCGTCTCGGCCTGGCCGACGATCAGGGTCCGCACGGCCCCGGCGAGGCGCTCGATCAGCTGATCGGCGATCGGCTCATCGACAAGCACCCGGGATGCGGCCGAGCACTTCTGGCCGGCGAATCCGAACGCCGAGTAGACGATCGCCGGGACGGCCTCGTCGAGGTCGGCGTCGGCGGCGACGATGACGCAGTTCTTGCCGCCCAGCTCGGCGACGACCGGTTTGAAATGCCGCTGGCCGTCGGCGACCTGGGCCGCGGTGGCGATGATCTGACGACCGACCGCCAGCGAGCCGGTGAACGCGATCGCGTGGACGTCGGGGTGGGCGACGAGCGCTTCCCCGACATCACCCTCCCCCGGCAGCAGGGAGATCGCCGCCGGCGGGACGCCGCCGGCGCGCAGGGCCTGGACGAGCATGTGAGCCAGAGCGGGGGACTGCTCGGCGGGCTTGAGCACGACCGCGTTGCCGGTGGCAAGCGCCGCCGAGGTCATCCCGCACGGAATCGCCAGCGGGAAGTTCCACGGAGCGATGACCGCGACGACTCCGCGGGGGACATAGCTGAGCTCGTTGCGCTCCCCGGGGATCTGCAGCAGGTCTCGGCCGGCTGCCAGCGCGAGCCCTCCGCGCGCGTAGTACTCCAGGAAGTCGATTGCCTCGCACACGTCGGCGTCGGCCTCCGGCCACGGCTTGGCGCACTCGCGGACCTCGAGCGCGGCGATCTGGAGGCGGCGTTCCCGCAGCCACGCTGCGGCGCCGATGAGCGCCTGGGCGCGGGTCTGGGGCGATGCCGCCCGCCATTGATCCGCGCCCCGGCGCGCCTCGGTGACCGCCGCATCGACGTCGCCCGGGCGGGCCGTGGCGACCTGGGCCACCACCCGGCTCGGCGCCCCGGGGTCGGTTGACGCAAAGCCGTCGTCCTGACGCGCGTCCTCGCCGATCCACACCGGGACGCGCAGCGGCAGTTCGGCATCCAGCTGGGCCAGGGCGGCGGCGAGGCCGCCGCGCACCGGGGCTCGGCGCATCTCCAGGATCGGCTCGTTGGCGAACGGAGCGGGCATCGTCTCAGCCATCGGCGGCTTCACGGGGCGGCGAGGAGCTGCTCGACGGGGACGCCGCGGGCCTGCTCAGATAGAAAGGACTCGTTGCTCGTGTTCTCCAGAAGACGGCGCACGAGATAGGCCATTCCGGCGACGAGATCGCCGACCGGACAGTAGGTGCGCACGCGGTAGCCGCGGGTGGCGAGGGCGTGCTGGAGCTCGTCGCCGAGGCCGCGCAGGACCTGGAGCTCGAGATCACGGTCCTCGCCGCCGAGCGCACGGTTGCAGGCGATCGCGTGGGAGACCGAGCGCAGGTTGTGGGAGGCGACCGCCACCCGCAACGCCGGGCGGGCGGCGAGCAGCTCCCGGGTGAGCGTCTCGAAGTTGCGGTCGCACTCCCGCTTATCTTCGAACACCGGCACCTCCCAGCCGTGCTGGCGGGCCTGGACGAGCTCATGATCCCAATAGGCGCCCTTGACGAGGCGCACGGTGAGCGGCGGGCTGCGACGCGTGGCGCGAGCCCAGCTGACGATCTGGTCCAGCGTCTGTGGTGAGTCACGGAGATAGGCCTGCAGGACGAGTCCCGCGGACGGCCCCGCGCGGAACTCCTCCTCGTCGAGCAGCTGGAGCACGAGCTCGAGCACCGCCTCGCGGGAATCCAGCGACTCCATGTCGATGTGGAGGTGAGCGCCGGCGTCCCGGGCGGCGCGCAGCAGTGGCCGCAGCCGGCGCCCGGCATCGAGCTGCCCGCGCTGCGGGGCGTCGGGGCGCAGCAGCGGGGTCAGTGCCGAGACCTTGACGCACACGTTGGCTCGCGGCAACTGCCCGACGCGGTCGGCCTCCAGCATCGGGCGGTCGGGCCACCGGCGGGTCGCGGCTGACAGTTGCTCGATCGCCTCTGTGCAGCGGGCCGCGTAGCGGTCGGCCTCGGTCTCGGTGACGGTCGCCTCGCCGAGCAGGTCCACCGAGCTGGCCACGTCGTGCTCCCACAGGCGGCGCAGCGTGCCAAGCGCCGCCTCCGGGGTCTCCCCGACGATGAACCGGTGGGCGAGATGGCGCACGCCACCCGCCGCGGCGGCCCCGAGCGCGGCGCGGCCGGCGCGGCTGCCGGAGATCTTCATCGCCGCGGCGATCGGCGGCGGCGCATCGGGCACCTCCTCCAGGAAGCCGGTCAGGTGCCGGGCGAGGTCGTCGAGGGAGCGGCAGGCGGGGACGACGTCGACGAAGCGAAACAGGGCGGCGCGCAGCTCTCGGTCGGCGGACGCCATCTCCATCGCCCGGGCGTCGAGCGCGCGCAGCGGCTGGCGCGATGTCGACGGGAACGCCGCGGCCAGATCCTCGCCGACCCGGCGCAGCTCATCCTCGACGCCCGGATCCGGGACGGGGGCCGTGACGCTCATGAGCTCACCGGACTGGCGTGGGCACGTGCCGGGGTGCTCAGCGTCGCCTGCTCGATGCGTTCCCAGCTCATGTCAAACGCGCGTGCCGCCTCCTCGGCGGCGCCACCGCCGCGTAGTCCGAACAGCCGTTTGCGTAATAGGAGGTAGACGACGACAGCGAGATTGATGAGAAATCCGATCACTTTGAGCGGGGTACCACCGTTGACGATCTCGTAGACCTCCAGCGGCAGCAGGAGCGTGGTGGCGACGAACGTCAGGTACTCCGCCCAGCGCTTGGCGAACCACAGTCCGACCGCCTCGACCCCCTCCAGGACTCCGTAGGCGAGGAGGGCGACGCCGACCTCGCGCAGGGTACCGATTCGGTAGGCGAAGAGCTTGTCGAGCTCGCCGAGGATCCCGACATGCCCGGTGGACTGGACCGGTCCCCCGGCGACGCCGCCCTGCAGAGCGGTCAGCACCCGATAGAACGCGTCGTGCAAGCTGCTGCGGTCGGCGGCGAACAGGAGCACCCCGCCGCCGAGCAGCCCCAGCACGATGAAGTGCACGAGCCGGTCGATGGCGATCAGCCGCAGCACGACCAGGTCACGCAGTGCCTTGCCGCGCAGTGGCACCTCGATCTCCGAGCGCTCGGGCGGGTGCTCACGGGCGGCATGCTCCGGGGTGGGCAGGGTCACCCAGCAGTCACAGCGCAGGCAGCGGTGCCAGCGCACGCCGCCCTCCTCATGGAGCAGGATTTCGTCCTGCGGACGGGGGTGCGCGGCGTCGAGGCCGACGAGCACATGGCCACGCACGCCGCAGGCGATCAGCTCCCAGTCAAGCTGGCGGCGGCGCCGGGGGACCTGTGTTCCGGGTGGGCGAGGATGCGACGACATCAGGCACCGAGAATGTTGACCGCTCGGGCGACGACCAAACCGATCGTGACCAGCGCGGTGAGCGATTGGCCGGCCATCAGCAGCTTGGCGATCGGGGTCAGCGGCATCGTGTCGGTGGGGCTGAAGGCGGTGGCGTTGGTGAACGACAGGTAGAGATAGTCGATCAGCCCCGGCAGCCAACCCGGCCGCGAGAACTCCGGGGAGGTCATCTGCACGAACAGGAAGTCCGGGGCGTCGGACTCGGTCGCCCGGGCCACCGGGCCGCCTCGGTCAAGCTGCCAGTACCAGATCGCGAACAGCAGGACGTTGGTGATCCACAGCACCATGCCGGAGCCGAGCAGCGGCCGGCCGTTGGTCTTGGAGCCATCGACGAGCAGCCGGCAGAGCAGCACGAGCGAGATGCTGTTGGCGGCGCTGACCAGGCCGATGATCCCCAGCGAGAGGCGGCGCCGCAACCTCGAGTGGCGCAGACGGGGGTGGGGGGAGGAGGTGATCAGCGCCAGCAGCGCGACCGCCTCGAGCGCCGGGAGCAGCCAGCGCGGTCCGACGGTCACCTGCTCCGACAGCGAGACCTGGAGCAGGATCGCGGCGCCGATCAGCAGCTGCGGTGCCCAGAACGGGTCCAGACGCTCCAAACGGGCGCGCACGGGGTCGCGGTGCGAAGGCGGGGCGGCGTTGCTCACGGGCTGATAGTGGCACGCTCCCAGGCGCGCGCCGGGTGGCTGGTGTCACGGCATGGGGAGGATCTGACCGCGGCGGGGACGAACATCCTCGGTATGCGCATCTCATCGATCGGCGGCGGGCTGCTGGCGGCCATCGCCCTGGCCGCCTGTGGATCGGGCGGCTCGCACCCGGCCGCGGCCACGGTCACGACGACCACGACGAGCGCTGGCTCACCGACCACGAGCACCGCGAGCACGAGCACGGCGACGGCAACCGCCACGGCCACCGCAAGCGCCACCACGTCCGGCGCGGCGGGGTCCGGCTCGGGCTCCGGGTCCGGCGGGGCGGGCATCGGCACGCTGCAGGGGTCAACGCCGGAATGCAAGGCGGCGGGCCTGTCGATCTCCTATCTCGGACAGCAGGGGGCCACTGGCAACGGCGAGGTCGGCTTCGCGCTCCATAACACCGGGGGCACGTGCGTGACCGGCGGCTATCCGGGGGTGCAGTTCCTCGACCACTCCGGCGCGGCGCTTCCCACGCACCCCACCCGCGCCACCTCGGACTTCTTCGGCAACCTGCGACTGCAGCGAGTCGTCCTGCACACCGGACAGACGGCGTCATTCCGCCTCGCCGTATCCCACGGGGGCGGGGGGTCGAGCAGCGGTTGCACGATCGCGTACGGGTTGCAGGTGATCGCGCCCGACGACACCGCTTCGATGTCGGTCCAGATCCCGGGCGGCGCCGCCGAGTGCGGGGACGTGTCGGTCTCGCCGATGCAGCCGGGAACCTCGGCGTACCGCTGAACCAGCGTCCGTCGTCTCCAGAGGTATCAGGCCGCGGCGCGGGTGGGACCGCGCAGCCAGCTCACCCCGTCCTCGAGCATCCGGGCGATCTCGGCGGCCGGAACCGGGCGGGCGAAATGAAAGCCCTGGACGAAGTCGCAGCCGAGCCGTGACAACTCGGCGACCTGACGCGCGGTCTCGGCGCCCTCGCCGACGACCTGCAGCCCCAGCGCCCGGGCCATGGCGACGATGGCCTCGGTGATGGCGGTATCCCGGGGACGGCTGCCGAGTCCGGCGACGAAGGATCGATCGACCTTGAGCACGTCGAGCGGCAGCCGCGTGAGGTAGGACAGCGACGAGTAGCCGGTGCCGAAGTCGTCGAGTACGAGGCGCACGCCGAGCGCCTTGAGGGCATCGAGCGTGGCGGTGAGCTCGTCGCTGTCGCCGGCCATCAGGCTCTCGGTCAGCTCCAGCGCCAGGTACGCGGGGTCAAGGCCGGAGCTTCGCAGCGCAGCGGCGACGGTGTCGACGAGCGTGGGATCGGCCACCTGGGCGGCCGACAGGTTCACCGACATCGAGAGCGGCCGGGCGCCGCCGTGGGCACGATGCCAGCGGGCCGCCTGGCGGCAGGCGCGATCCAGCACCCAGCGGCCGATCGCGTCGATCAGACCGTTCTCCTCCGCCACCGGGATGAAGTCGGCGGGCTGGATGCGGCCCCGGTGGGGGTGGTCCCAGCGGATGAGCGCCTCGACACCGATCAACGAATGGTCGGCGACGCACACCAGCGGCTGGTAGTCGAGGGTCAACTCCTCACGCTCGAGCGCGCGCCGCAGGTCGTTCTCAACCCTCAGCCGGGTGATCGCCCGACCGCGCAGGCCCTCGTCAAACAGCTCATACCGGGCGCGGCCGCGCTCCTTGGCGCGGTTCATGGCCACGTCGGCGTCGCGGATCAGATCTTCGGCCCGCTCGCCCCCATCGGCGAGGGCGATGCCGATGCTCGTCGTAACGAAGTGCTCGTCGTGTCCGAGCACGAACGGCCGGGTGAAGACGCCGGCGATCCGCTGCGCCATCTCGATCGCCTCGTGCTCGTCGCGGACGTCCTCCAGCAGGATCCCGAACTCGTCGCCGCCGAAGCGGGCCACCGTGTCGCTGGAGCGCACCGCGCCCTTGAGCCGCGGGGCGGCGGCGGCAAGCAGTTCGTCGCCGATCGTGTGGCCGAGGCTGTCATTGACGAGCTTGAACTGGTCGAGGTCGAGTGACAGCACCGCGGTGAGCAACCCGGGGTGACGACGCTGACGCTCGGACGCCTGCTGGCAGCGGTCGAGGAACAGCACCCGATTGGGAAGACCGGTGAGCGGGTCGTGCAGCGCCCGGTGGCGGATGTCATCGTCGGTGAGCTGACGCTCGACGACATCGCCGAGCACGTTGGCCAGCGCCTGGACAAAGTCGACGTCGCCCGACTGGAACTCTCGGGGGCGGATGGAGTGCAGCCCGAGCACGCCGAAGGGCCCGTGGCGGCCCTGGATCATGACCGTCACACCGCTGCGAACGTCGCGGTCGGCCAGCATCGGCGAGCGGTGGAATCGGTTCTCGTGGTGCCAGTCGGTCACGGTCGCCGGGGCCCCGGTCAACAGCGTGTAGCCGGCTTGGGAGCCGTGTCCGGTGGGAACGACGGCGTCGGTCTCGAGCTCCGGCAGGCCCTTGGCAGCGCGGAAGGCCAGCCCACGGCGGTCGGGAAGCAGCTCGATCACGGCGCCGATCTCGAGGCCGAGCAACTGGGTTGCGCTGCTCACCGCCTCGTGCATGAGGTCGTTGAGGCTGGCGCCGCGCAGCGCGTGCTCACCGATCCGGGCCACCGCCGCCTGCTGAGCGGCGCGGCGCTCGAGCTCGGCCTCGGCCAGCCGGTGGTCGGTGACGTCGGACATGACACCGTGCCAGCGCTGGACGCCGTCGTCGCCCTCGCGCATCTGCGCATCGTCACGTATCCACACCGCGTGGCCATCGCGATGCACCATGCGGTACTCGACCGCGACGGTCAGCCCGTCACCGGCGGCGAAGTTGGCCTCCTGGGCGAGCGCCTCGGGGGCATCGTCGGGGTGCAGGCACCGGGCCCACAGCGTCGGGTCCGCACACCACTCCTCGGGCGTGTAGCCGAGGATGGCCTCGATCTGGGGGCTGACGTAGCGCCAGCGACCCGTCTCCCCGGCATCGGCGATGTAGACAATCGCCGGAACGCGCTCAAGGATCCCGTGGTAGTCCAGATGCGGTCGCTCGTCGAGTCCGATCCCGGTCATCGGCCCCCCAGATGAGTGCCCGCCGTTGGCACGGCGGTCGGACATATATTCAACCTCTATCGGCAGCGTGGGGCTGCAGCAATATCCGTAATTAGTACTGATTAGGTCACCGAAAACCGGATGACCTCTCCATCAGTTTCATCTTCGGCGATCTCACCGCGTTCCTTGAGCAGGTCGAGATGCCCGAGGACCTCGGAGATCGTGAGGAAGGCCTGGGTGACGGCGACGTTGCCCCACATCTGCGAGGCCAGGTCATAGGCCGTCTGGGGGCCCGCGGCGAGCATCCGGTGCAGCTTGGCGGCACGGCGCTCGTGCATGCGCAGACGCTCGTCGATCAGCTTCACGTGGTCGCTGACCGGTGGCCCGTGACCACCGAGCACGATCTCGACCTCCATCTCCCGCGTGCGCTGCAGAGAGGCGATGTACTCCAGCAGCGCCCGCGGGCGCTCGCCGCCCGGCGCCGGTGCGGGGTCGCCGGGCGCGGGCAGCCGACGGCTGATGAGCGGGTTGGATGAGACCTTGCTCAGCAGGTGGTCGCCGGCGATGAGGATCCCGCGGGTGACGTCGGCAAACACGGTGTCGGTCGGGCTGTGACCCGGCCGGTGCCGGACCCGCAGCGTTCGGTCACGCATGGTCAGCTCATCGCCGTCGCGCAGCGCCATCGTCACCTGGCCGCTGGACCCGAACGCGCGGAACGACGCGCCGACGCCGCCGAGGGCCGTCACCACCTCTGGGGGAACCCCGTGGCGCAGCATGATCGCCGTTGAGAAGGCGTCATCGGCGGTGGCGCTGGCGGTGAAGTTCTCCAGATACGGCGCCAGACGATCGAGAGCGGCAACCTCGGCGCCGGAGCGGCGGGCGAGAATCTCCAGCAGCCCGAGGTGGTCCATGTGCTGATGCGTGATGACGATCAGTTCCAGATCCTCGACCCGGCGACCGAGGCGGGCCAGGCCCTGCTCGAGCTCGTCGAGTGTCTTGCCGGAGTTGGGCCCGGTGTCGACGAGCGTCAGCGGATCGTCCTCGATCAGGTAGCAGTTGACCCGGCCCACCAGGAAGGGCGTCGGCACCGCGAGCATGTGGATGCCCGCCGCGCGGGCCTGCTCAAGCGCGGCCGCGGCGGCTACGTCGGGTCGGGCGCCCGGGGGCCCGTCGCCGCCGTCGCTCACCCGCGGATCACACCCAGCACCTCGTCGCGCTTGGCCTCCATGTGCTCCGGGGAGACGAGCGACTCCAGGCAGAGTCGCAGCAGCGGTTCGGTGTTGGATGGGCGCACGTTGAAATGCCAGTCCTCGTAGTCGATGGAGATCCCGTCCAGCTCGCCCTGACGGGCATCGCTGTAGCGCTCGGCGATCTCGGCGAGCTTGGCCTGCGGGTCGGCGACCTCGGAGTTGATCTCACCGGAGATGAAATAACGCTCCCGATAGGGGGCGAGCAGCTGCGACATCGACTCGCCGCGGCGGGAGAGCGTCTCGAGGATAAGCAGCGCCGGCAGCGTCCCGGAATCGGCGCAGTAGAAGTCGCGGAAGTAGTAGTGGCCCGACACCTCCCCGCCGAACGCGGCGCTCTCGCGGCGCATCCGCGTCTTGAAGAATGCATGTCCCACGCGGTTGACGAGCGCCGTCCCGCCGTGCTTGGTCGTCGTGTCAGCGACGGCGCGGCTGGCGCGCACGTCGTAGAGCACCGTCGCTCCCGGCTCCTTGTCAAGCATCGATTCGGCGAGCAGCGCGGTGAGGAAGTCGCCGTCGACGAACCCGCCGCGCTCGTCGATGAAGAAGCAGCGGTCGGCATCGCCGTCCCAGGCGATCCCCAGGTCGGCCTGCCGGCGCACGACCTCGCCCATGATGAACTCCCGGTTCTCGGGCAGCAGCGGGTTGGGCTCATGGTCGGGGAACTCGCCGTCGGGCGTCCAGTAGGCGGTGACGAGATCGAGCCCGAGTCGCTCCAGCAGCGGCCCGACCATCGGGCCGGCCATACCGTTGCCGCCGTCGACGACGACCCGCAGCGGGCGCACCGCAGACGGGTCGATGAAACCGAGCGCGGCCTCGGCGAACTCGCGGTGGACGTCGACATCCTCGGCCTGGCCGCCGCCGGGGGCATCGCCGAGGCCGTTGAGGATCCCGTCCCGCACCTCGCCCAGACCCGCGTCGCCTGACAGCGCCAGCGCGCCGCGGCCGACGAGCTTGGCGCCCGTATAGGCCTTGGGGTTGTGGGAGGCGGTGCACATCAGCCCGCCGTCCAGGCCCCGGGACCCGACGAGGTAATAGAGCATCTCGGTGCCGACCATCCCGGCGTCCAGGACCCTCGCGCCCTCGGCGATCATGCCGTCGCGATAGGCGCGGGCCATGTCCGGGGCCGACAGGCGCATGTCACGGCCCAGACCCAGGCGCAGCTCGCCGGTGGGCTTGCTCTCCAGGTCCGCGATGACCCGCGTGAACGAGCGCCCGATGGCGTGGGCGGTGCCGGTGTCGATCTGCTCTCCGAAGAGGCCGCGGACGTCGTAGGCCTTGAACACCTCGGGGTGGGTCAGTTCGGACATCGGCCTGATCATGCCGGATAATGCGCCGCCGTGACACCGAGTGTGGTCATCCTGTGCGGCGGGCGCGGGACCCGTCTGCAGGAGCACACGCAGTCGATTCCCAAGCCCCTGGTCGAGATCGGCGGACGGCCGATTCTCTGGCACGTGCTGCGGATCTACCTCGCTCAGGGCTTTCGCCGGTTCCTGCTGCTGACCGGGTATCTGGGGGAGCAGGTGGAGGGGTTCGTAGCGTCTGAGCGCTGGCCCCACGGGGCCGAGATCAGCTGCGTGTCGACGGGCGAGGGCACTCCGACCGGTGGGCGGCTGGCGCTCGCGGCGGCGCTGCTGCACGGTCAGCGCTTCTGCGTCACCTATGCCGACGGCGTCGCCGACATCGATCTGGCCTCGCTGCTGGAGGCGCACCGTCGCCACGGGGCAGCGGCGACGATGACGGTGGTGCGCCCCGAGCTGCCGTTCGGGGTGGCCCACGTCGATGGGGCCGGGGTCGTGCGCGGATTCAGCGAGAAGCCCCGCTCGACTGAATGGATCAACGGCGGATTCTTCTGCTTTGAGCCGGCCGTGCTGGAGCTGCTGCGTGAGGACTCAGTGCTCGAGCGCGAGCCGCTGCAGCGCCTGGCCGCCCGCGGCGACCTGCACGCCTACCGCCACGAGGGGTTCTGGCACTGCATGGATACCTATAAGGACGCCGTCCTGCTCAACGATCTGTGGGAGAGCAAGCAATCGCCGTGGAAGCTTTGGAGCTAGACGGACCCCCGGGAGCGGTGCTCGTCACCGGCGCCTACGGCCTGCTGGGGGCATGGCTGACGCGGGCGCTGCTCGCGACCGGTCGCCGGGTGGTGGTCATACGTCGCGACGAGCCGACTGCCTCGGCCCTTGCACTGCTCGGCCTCGCCGAGCGCGTCGACGTCGTGCACGGCGACATCTGCGCGGAGGGGCTGATCGCCAGGGCACTGGGCGAGTACGAGGTCTCAAGCGTCTTTCATCTCGCCGCCCAGACGCTCGTCGGTACCGCCAACCGCTCCCCGCGCCCGACGTTTGAGACCAACGTGCGGGGCACCTGGATGCTGATGGAGGCCTGCCGGTTGCACGGCGTGGCGGCGGTCGTGGTCGCCTCCTCGGATAAGGCCTACGGACGCCAGCCCGAGCTGCCCTACCGCGAGGACCAGGCGCTGGCCCCGACGTTCCCCTACGACGTCTCCAAGGCGGCGGCGGATCTCATCGCGCGCTCCTACTGGCACACATTCGGCGTCCCGGTGGCCGTCACCCGTTTCGCCAACCTCTACGGGGGCGGGGACACCAACCGGTCACGCCTGGTCCCCGAGGCGGTCGGGGCCGCGCTCGAGGGCCGCTCGCCGGTGATTCGCTCCGACGGCAGTCCGGAGCGTGACTTCCTCTACGTCGAGGATGCGGTCGCGGCGTACCTGGCGATCTGGCGAGCGGTGGCGCGCGGACCGGGGAGGGGGGAGGCATTCAACGCCGGCGGCGGCGGCTCCTACCGGGTCGGCGACGTCGTCGAGCTCATCTGCCGCCTGGCCGGCGGAAACGTCGTCCCGGACATCCGGGGCACCGGCGTCCCCGATGGGGAGATCGATCACCAATGGGTCGACGCCGCCAAGCTGACCGAGCTGACCGGGTGGAGCCCGCAGGTCGGTCTGACGGAGGGGCTGACGCGGACGATCGAGTGGTACCGCGGGCACCCGAGTGCGCTTGGTCTCCGCCTATAGTTAGGAGCATGTCCGGACACTCGAAATGGGCCTCGATCAAGCACAAGAAGGCGGTCGTCGACCAGCGCCGCGGCCAGCATTTCACCAAGCTGACCCGCGCAATCACCGTCGCCGCGCGTGAGGGCGGCGGCGACATCGACGGCAACCCGTCACTCGCGCTCGCCGTCCAGAAGGCCCGCGACGCCTCGATGCCCAAGGACAACATCGAGCGCGCGATCGCCAAGGGCACTGGCGAGGGCGTCGACGCCGATCAGATCGAGACCGTGCTGTATGAGGGCTATGGGCCCGGCGGCGTGGCGCTGCTGATCGAGGCGATGACCGACAACCGCAACCGCACCGGCGCCGACGTCCGCCATGCGCTGTCTAAGCATGGCGGCAACCTCGGGGAGCCGGGCTCGGTCGCCTACCTGTTTGACAAGCGCGGCGTGATCGTCATCGACGCATCGCGCTATGACGAGGAGGACCTGCTCGTCGCCATCGACGCCGGCGCCGAGGACATCGCCCCTGACGACGACATGTTCGAGGTCATCACCGAGCCGTCCGATCTCGTCGCCGTCCGCACCGCGCTCACCGAGGCCGGAATTGAGATCGAGAGCGCTGACGTGACCCAGCGTCCCAAGACCCGGGTCCCCGTTGGGGAATCAGATGCGTCCCGGTTGATGAAGCTCATCGACATGCTCGAGGAGTCAGACGACGTCGGCGCCGTGCACGCCAACTTCGACGTTGACGCCGAAGTGCTGGAGCGAATCGCGTCTTAGCCGCGATCGCTACCCTCGGGCACTTCTATGCGAAAGACGACAACAATCACCTTTGCCGTGCTCGCGCTCGCCGCGGCCGTGGCCGGTTGTGGCAGCAGTTCGACCGCCCCGGGCGTGCAGCTTGCGCCATCGGCCGGCGCCACCGCCGACACCTCCACCGCCGTCGCCAGCGCGTCCACCACCTCGACCACATCCACGACCAGTACCAGCTCGACTCCGCTGCCGGCGGCGCTCAAGACCAAGCCGAAGGTCGTCGTGCCCAGCGGCCCCGCTCCCAAGAAACTCGTCGTCAAGGACCTCATCAAGGGGACCGGACCGGCGGCGACGGCTGGTTCGACGGTGACCGTCCAGTACGTAGGTGTGCTCTACAAGGGCGGCAAGCAGTTCGATGCGTCATGGAATGACGGCAGCGGACAGCCGGTCTCCTTCCCCCTGTCGGGCGTGATCCCGGGCTGGCAGCAGGGCATCCCGGGGATGAAGGTCGGCGGCCGGCGGATGCTGATCATCCCGGCGTCGCTTGCCTACAAGTCGGTCGCTCAGAAGGGCATCCCGGCCAACTCGGCGCTCGTGTTCGTGATCGACCTGCACGGGGTTCAGTAGCCGCGGCGAATCCTCTGGCCCGGGGGCGGCCGACGCCGCTCCCGGCCAC
>JBAWFG010000483.1:0-27206 GCA_049591655.1 Solirubrobacteraceae bacterium | reverse complement strand
ACTGGAGCCTGCGGCGGTGGCGCTGGCGCAGCGGCTGCGGGCCGCCGGTCACGAGCCGCCGAGCGAGGCCGAGCTGGGCGACGACGCCAGCCATCTCGCCGCGTTGCGTGCCGCCGGGCAGGCGGTCCGGATCGGGCGCTCGATGCACGCTCACCCGGAGGCGATCGCCGAGGTGCGTGAGTTGGTGGAGCGCGTCGTGATCGCCGAGGGCCGTATCACGCTGGCCAGGTTGCGTGATGAGCTGGGCACCTCACGCAAGTATGCGCAGGCGCTGCTGGAGCACCTCGATACCGCCCGTGTGACGCGCCGGCTGCCGGACGACAGTCGCGTCGTGCGGCCGTCGGCGCGCGCTGTCACACCTCCAACTTGACAGGCATATGGCATTGGGTATTGTGTATCCCACGTTGCCTGTCGCGATGACACACCCCAACGTCCTGATTCCGGAGCGCCTCACCGGCAAGCTCGAGGTTCCGCAGCTCAGCGGGATCAGCACAAGCGTCGCCCAACACGCCTACCTGGCGCTACGCAACGCAATCCTGGCGATGGACGTGTACGACCCCGCCGCCGAGCTTCGCCTGGACGAGAAGCGTCTCGCCGCCGAGCTGGGAGTCAGCCGCACGCCGGTGCGGGAGGCGCTGGCCAGGCTGGAGCAGGAGGGCCTGGTCGAGATCATCGCGCGGCGTGGCGTATGGGTGGTGCGCAAGAACCGGGACGAGATCGTCGAGATGATCATCGCCTGGGCGGCGCTGGAGGCGATGGCGGCACGCCTCGCGTGCGTGCGGGCTCCAGACGAGGCGCTCGCCGGCCTGCGTGGGCTGTTCTCGGACTTTGAGGGTGGCGAGCTGCGCTCGCACCTGGATGAGTACTCGTCGGCGAACCTGCGCTTCCACCAGCGCATCATCGAGCTGGGGCACTCCCAGTTGATTGCCGACATGGCCGACGACCTGCTTGTGCACGTGCGGGCGATCCGCCGGCACACGATCGGTGACGATGACCGGGTCGAGCGCTCGATCGTCGATCACCTCCACATCATCGAGGCACTCGAGGCGCGTGACGCCGAGTTGGCGGAGCGTCTCGTCAGAGACCACGCCCTCAACCTCGCGCGGCACGTGGACAGTACCTGGCCGAGTGACTGACTGACAGGTTCAGCCGGCAGGCTGCAAGCCAGGTCACAACTGCTGTACCCAGGGATCCGAAACACTGGAAGGAGAGGCGACGTGAGCGTCACGGAGACAACGAGACAGACCGAGCGCCGGTCAGAGGAAGTGCAGCCTGCAACCATCTCCGGCGGCCATCTCGTCGCCAAGGCACTGCGCGCCGAGGGGGTGGAAGTGATCTTCACGCTGTGTGGCGGTCACATCATCGACATCTATGACGGGTGCATCGACGAGGGCATTCGCATCATTGACGTCCGCCACGAGCAGGTCGCGGCCCACGCCGCCGACGGCTACGCGCGGGTCACCGGTCGCCCGGGGTGCGCGGTGGTTACTGCCGGTCCGGGGACGACCGACGCGGTCACCGGCGTCGCCAACGCGCTGCGCGCCGAGTCTCCGATGCTGCTGATCGGTGGTCAGGGCGCGCTCAACCAGCATCGTATGGGGTCACTCCAGGATCTACCTCACGTCGAGATGATGCGCCCCATCACCAAGTTCGCCTCCAACGTGGTGACGACCGAGAGGGTGGCGGACATGGTGTCAATGGCGTTCCGGGAGGCGATGGCCGGAGCGCCGGGGCCGTCCTTTTTGGAGATCGGCAGGGACATCCTCGATGCCCGGATCCCCGTGGAGCGGGCCGTCCTACCCCAGGCCGGTCATTACCGCGCATCGACCAAGTCGATCGGCGACCCGGCCGACATCGAGCGGTTGGCCGACATCCTGGTCGCCGCCGAGCGGCCGTGCGTTCTGCTCGGCAGCCAGCTGTGGACCTGCCGCGGCGCCGAGGCGGCGATTGAGTTCGCCCGCACCCTCAACATCCCGGCGTATATGAACGGCGCCGCGCGGGGTACCTTCCCGCCTGGCGATCCCCACCACTTCCACCAGACGCGCCGGCACGCGTTCAACAACGCCGACGTGATCCTGATCGTGGGCACGCCGTTCGACTTCCGCATGGGGTACGGCAAGCGTCTCTCCCAGGATGCGACGGTGGTGCAGATCGACATGGACTACCGGACCGTCGGCAAGAACCGCGACGTCTCCCTCGGACTTGTCGGCGACGTCGGGGCGATCCTCGGCGCGGTCACGCAGGCGGCGTCCGGGCGCAGTGACAACGGCGCGCGCCGGCGCGAGTCCTGGCGCAAGGACCTGCGCACCGAGGAGCAGCGCATGCACGAGGAGCGTCAGCCGCGCCTGCTCAACGACGCGGTGCCCATTCACCCGCTACGTCTGGCCCATGAGATCAACCAGTTCCTCACCGACAACACCCTGTTCATCGGCGACGGTGGGGACGTCGTCACCTTCTCCGGTGGCGTCGTGCAGCCCAAGGGGCCGGGCCTGTGGATGGATCCAGGTCCGCTCGGCACCCTCGGCGTCGGTGTGCCGTTCGCGATGGCGGCCAAGGCCGCCCGCCCAGACCTCGACGTGGTGGGCCTGTTCGGTGACGGCGCGCTCAGCCTCACCGGCTGGGACTTCGAGACGATGGTTCGCTTTGACCTCCCGTTCGTCGGGGTGGTGGGCAACAACTCCTACATGAACCAGATCCGCTACGGGCAGATCCAGAAGTACGGCGACGAGCGCGGGGACGTGGGCAACAAGCTCGGCGACGTCCCCTACGACAAGTTTGCGGAGATCCTCGGCGGCTACGGCGAGGAGGTCCGCGAACCGGGGCAGATCCGGCCTGCTCTGGAGCGTGCACGGGAGTCGGGCAAGCCGGCGCTGATCAATGTCTGGATCGACCCGAACGCGTTTGCGCCCGGGACGATGAACCAGACGATGTACAAGTAACGGGAGAGAGTGACATGAGCAAGGCTCTGCAGGACGTTCGTGTGGTCGACATGACCCACGTCCAGGCCGGTCCGGTGTGCACTCAGCTGCTGGCCTGGATGGGCGCCGACGTGATCAAAATCGAGTCGCCCACGGGCGATGTCACGCGCCAGCAACTGCGCGACATCCCCGGTGTGGACAGCCTGTACTTTACGATGCTCAACTGCAACAAACGCAGTGTCACTCTGAATCTCAAGAGTGACGAGGGTAAGAAGACCTTCTCCGAACTGCTGGCACAGTCCGACGTGCTGGTGGAGAACTTCGCCCCGGGCGCGCTGGATCGGATGGGGTTCACCTGGAACCGGATCCAGGAGATCAACCCGCAGCTCATCTTCGCCTCGCTGAAGGGCTTCGGCCCCGGCGTGCTGGAGAACGCCAAGGCCTATGAGCCGATCGCCCAGGCGACCGGCGGGGCGATGGCCACCACCGGCTTTGACGACGGCCCGCCGACGGTCACCGGCGCTCAGATCGGTGACTCGGGCAATGCGGTTCACTTGTTCGGCGCGATCTGCGCGGCGCTGTATCAGCGTACCCGCACCGGCCGCGGACAGCGGGTCACGATCGCCATGCGCGATGGGATCCTCAACCTGTGCCGCGTCAAGCTACGTGACCAGCAGCGCCTCGCTCACGGCCCGCTTGGCGAGTACCCCAACAGCGAGTTCGGCGACGCCGTGCCGCGGTCCGGAAACGCTTCCGGTGGGGGTCAGCCCGGTTGGGCGGTGCGGTGCAAGGGCGGCGGACCTAACGACTGGATCTATCTCGTCATCCAGCCGCAGGTGTGGGAGCCACTGATGCGCAAGATCGGCCGCGACGAGCTCGTCGAGCATCCGGAGTACGACACTCCGGAGAAGCGGCTGAGTCACCTGTGGGACATCTTCGGGATGGTCGAGGAATGGACGATGACCCGCGACAAGTGGGAGGCGTTCCGTGAGCTGAACGCCATCAACGTCCCCTGCGGGCCGGTGCTGGACACCGAGGAGCTGCTCAACGATCCGGACCTCGCCGCCACCGGGATGATCGTCGAGGTGGACCATCCCGAGCGCGGGACGTTCAAGACGGTCGGCTGTCCGTTCACCCTGTCGGACTCACCGGTCGAGGTGAAGCGCTCGCCGCTGCTGGGCGAGCACAGCGAGGAGGTCCTGGCCGAGATCCGGCAGGGGGGCAGCTCACGCAATGGTTCGGGCAACGGCTCCGGACGGCTCTCCACGGCCGACGCCGTGTGACGCCCGCAGGGGCATGAAGGTCCAAGGGAGAACGACGACACACTGAGAAGGAGAGGCGATGCACGCCACGGCGACAGAGGAGCCCACCACCGAGGCCGGGATTCGCGACGCGGTCCGCGAGGTGCTGGAGACGGCCCGCAATCAGGGACGTTCGGCGCTGAGCGCGCCAGAGGCCAAGCAGGTCTGCGATGCCTACGGCATCACCGTCCCCCAGGAGGGGCTGGCGACCAGCGCCCAGGAGGCGGTGTCGCTTGCCGAGGAGATCGGCTATCCGGTCGTGCTTAAGATCGTCTCCCCCGAGATCCTGCACAAGACCGAGGCCAAGGGGGTGCTGGTCGGTCTCGACAGCGCCGAGGGGGTATCGGCCGGCTACGACACCATCGTCGCCAACGCCACCGCCTATGACTCGAGCGCGCGGATCGACGGCGTGCAGATCCAGCAGATGCTCGGTTCCGGGCAGGAGGTTCTGATCGGGGCCATCACCGACCCGACGTTCGGACCGGTCATGACCTTCGGCCTCGGCGGCGTGCTCGTCGAGGTCCTGCGCGACGTCACGTTCCGCCTGGCGCCGACCAGTCACGACCAGGCGCTTGGGATGGTCGGCGGCATCCGCGCCGCGGAGGTCCTGGACGGCGTCCGCGGCGGGGCGGCGTGTGACCGCACCGCGCTCGCCGACATGATCGAGCGGGTCTCGCGGTTGGTCGCCGATTTCCCGGAGCTCACCGAGGTTGACCTCAACCCGGTGCTCGCCACCGAGTCAGGCGCCACCGCGGTGGATGCGCGGTTCGTCCTCTCCGCCGAACCTCCGGCCGAGGCCCCGGCGCGCTACAGCCAGGACGAGATCCTGGACACGATGAACCACCTCATGCGCCCGCGGGCGATCGCGGTCATCGGCGCCTCCGACCAGCAGGGCAAGATCGGCAACTCGGTCATGCGCAACCTCGTCGACGGCGGGTTCGGCGGCGAGATCTATCCGGTCAACCCCAAGGCCGGGGAGATCCTCGGCAAGCAGGCCTACGCCGACGTCGACGACCTGCCCGACGGGGTCGACCTGGCGGTCTTCTGCATTCCGGCCAAGTTCGTGATTCCGACGATCGCCAAGATCGGCGCCAAGGGCATTCCGGCCGCGGTGCTCATTCCGTCGGGCTTTGCGGAGACCGGTGAGGTCGAGCTCCAGCGCGAGCTGATCGAGACTGCCCGGGCCAGCAACGTCCGCTTCATCGGGCCCAACATCTACGGCGTCTATTACACGCCGGGCGACATGAGCGCGGCGTTTACGACGCCGTATGACGTCAAGGGGCCGGTCGCGCTGGCGTCACAGAGCGGCGGGATCGGCATGGCGATCCTCGGCTTCAGTCGCTCGACCAACCTGGGCGTCTCCGCGATCGTCGGCCTGGGCAACAAGGCCGACATCGACGAGGACGACCTGCTCACGTTCTTCGAGACCGATGACGCCACCAACTGCGTGGCGCTGCATATGGAGGATCTCAAGGACGGGCGCTCATTCGTCGAGGTCGCCCAGCGAGTGTCGCGTAAGAAGCCGATCATCGTGCTCAAGGCGGGCGCCACACCCGCGGGCACCAAGGCCGCGGCGTCGCATACGGCGGCGCTCGCCGGTGACGACAAGGTCTATGACGACATCCTGCGCCAGGCAGGTGTGGTGAGGGCCCGCGGGCTCAATGAACTGCTGCAGTTCGCCCGGTGCCTGCCGATCCTGCCCACGCCGGCCGGGGAGAACGTGGTGATCATCACCGGTGCCGGCGGTTCCGGAGTCCTGCTCTCCGACGCCTGTTACAGCAACGGGCTGCATCTGATGGAGATGCCTGACGATCTCAACGATGCGTTCATGAAGTTCATCCCGCCATTCGGCGCGGCCGGCAACCCGGTCGACATCACCGGCGGTGAGCCTCCCGAGACCTACGCCAACACGATCAAGCTCGGGATGGAGGACGACCGGATCCACGCTCTCGTCCTCGGCTATTGGCACACCATCGTCACTCCGCCCATGGTGTTTGCCGAGGTCGTCTGCGACATGGTGGGCGAGCTGCGCGAACGTGGCATTGAAAAGCCGATCGTGGCCTCGCTGGCGGGCGATGTCGAGGTCGAGCAGGCATCGGCATACCTGTTCGAGCACGGCATTCCCGCATTCCCGTACACGACCGAGCTACCGGTGGAGGTGCTGGCGGCCAAGTACCGCTGGGCGCGATTTGCCGGATTGATCGGTGACGAGAGTTCGCGGATGTAAGGCCGCGTAGGAGACCGAGATACTGCCGCCGGCGCGCTGAGGGACGCCCGGCGGCGGGTGAGGAGAGGATTGTGGACTTACTCGAATATCAAGGTAAGCAACTGTTCAGTCGCCACGGTGTGCCCGTGCCGGCCGGGAGTGTGGCGCTCACCGCGCCCGACGCGGCCGCGGCCGCGGACGCCATCGGGTACCCGTGCGTGATCAAGGCGCAGGTGCAGATCGGCGGCCGGGGCAAGCTCGGTGGGATCAGGGTCGCCCAGGACCGTGAGCAGGCGCGAGCGCACGCCGAGGCGATCCTGGGCATGGACATCCGCGGGCTGACGGTGCACGAGGTGTGGGTCGAGCAGGCCTCTGAGATCGAATCCGAGTACTACGCGGCGGTCGTGTTCGACCGCGGCGCTCAGGCCGCGCGGGTCATGCTCTCCACCAGGGGCGGAATGGACATCGAGGAGGTCGCCGCGACCGAACCAGCGGCCATCGCTTCGCTTCATGTCGACCCGCTGCTCGGGTTGCAGGAGTTTCACGGGCGGAGATTGGCGTTCGCCGCGGGTGTGGACGGCGACCTTGTCCGCCCCATCACGGCCATGCTGGCCAGGCTCTACGCACTGTTCGTCGCCGAGGACGCCATGCTGGTGGAGGTCAACCCGCTGATCGTTACCCCGGAGCGTGGGCTGCGCGCGCTGGATGCGAAGGTCACCCTCGACGGCAACGCGCTGTACCGCCATCCGGAGAACGCCACCCTGCGTGACCTCTCCTCCGAGGACCCCCAGGAGCGGCTGGCGCACGAGCGCGGACTGACCTACGTCAAGCTCGATGGTGACATCGGCATCCTCGGCAACGGCGCTGGGCTGGTCATGTCGACTCTCGACGTCGTCGCGCAATGCGGCGGGCGGCCGGCGAACTTCCTGGACGCCGGCGGCGGATCCCGGTCGGACGCCATCGTCGCCGCGGTCGAGGTGATCCTGTCGGATTCCAAGGTCCGCGCGGTGCTGTTCAACATCTTCGGCGGGATCACCCGCTGTGACGAGGTTGCCAAGGGCCTGATCGAGGCGTTTGAGTTGGTGGCGCCGCGGGTCCCCTTCGTCGTTCGGCTCGACGGGACCAACGACGAGGCGGGTCGCCGGCTGCTCGCGGAGGCCGGGCTTGGGGGCGTGCATGTCGAGACGACCATGGACAGTGCGGCGCAGCGCGTCGTCGAGTTGGCTGCGCGGGCGCCGGCCGTGGGGGTGCTGAGCCGATGAGCGTGCTCGTCGATCGATCCACCCGCGTCTGCGTCGCCGGCATCACCGGCCGAGAAGGGCGGTTCCACGCGCTCAACAACCGCCGCTACGGGACCAGCGTGGTCGCCGGCGTCACCCCGGGCAAGGGCGGGGAGGACGTGGAGGGCGTGCCGGTGTTCGACACGTTCGCCGAGGCGGTGGCGGCCACCGGCGCCGACACGGCGATGATCGTCGTTCCCGCGCGCTTCGCCGCCGACTCGATCCTGGAAGCGGCCGACGCGGGGATCGCCCTGATCGTGGCCATCAGCGAAGGTATCCCGGCTCACGACGAGCTGCGCGTGGTGGCCGAGCTGCGCCGCCGGTCCGGCGTGCGCCTCGTGGGCCCCAACTGCCCCGGGGTGCTGTCGCCGGGCAGGTCAAACGTGGGCATCATCCCGCACGCCTTCTTCCGTGAGGGCAATGTCGGGGTGGTGTCGCGGTCGGGGACGCTCACGTACCAGATCGGCAACGAGCTGGCCCAGCGCGGGTTCGGCAACTCGACGATCGTCGGCATCGGTGGAGACCCGGTCCCGGGTTCCTCGTTTGTGGACGTGCTCGCCCTTTTTGAAGCCGACCCCCAGACCGAGCTGATCGTCATGGCCGGTGAGATCGGCGGCGACGCCGAGGAGCGGGCGGCGGACTTCATCGCCGATCACGTGTCCAAGCCGACGCTCGCCTACATCGCGGGTTTCACCGCGCCGGCGGGCAAGACGATGGGCCACGCGGGCGCGATCGTGTCCGGGAGCTCCGGTAGCGCGCAGGCCAAGGCGCAGGCGCTGGAGCGGCGGGGCGTGCGCGTTGGGCGCACCCCCACCGAGGTGGCGGAACTGGCGGCGACCATGCTGGCGGCATGACAAGGGGGGCTGATTCCGCGTGACGTAGCTCACGCGGCGGTGATCAAGGAGTGTCAGTTGTGGTGAAGCGGATTCACCGAGAGAGGTCACCTTGTGCGACAGCTGTGTGGGACCGGCTGACGAGGCACATCCAGTCGCAGGTGAAAATTCACATCACGTGGCCTGGTGGTCACGGGGTGTACGCGACGGAGGGAGAGGTTTGATGAGTGCCATAGGCGCTTCAACCGGGTACCGGGAGGTAGTCAATCCGGATACCGGAAGGATGTTCCGGGTCGGGGAGACCGACAGGCAGTTGCTGGGGTATTCGCGCGGGACGGTGATCACGGCCGCCTGGATATGCATGTGCATGGCCGGGTTGCTGGAGTACACGTGGGCGTCGTTGAGCGGATCGTTGGCGGCGGCCCACCATTGGGGCTCGGCGCCGGTGTTCTGGCTGTTCTCGTTCTACGTGATCTTTGAGTCGTTCGTGCAGATCGGCACGGGATTCCTGCGCAACCGGGGGATCCTCCCGGTCAAGCGCGCGGTCATGATCGGTGGGGTCGTGTGCGGCATCGCCGCGTACACGATCACCGCCTATTCGACGAATATCTGGGAGGCGTACTTCGGCTACGCGTTCCTCGGCGGCATCGGTTCCGGCATGATCTACTCCAGCTGCATCAACATCGTCGCTAAGTGGTACCCGGACAAGAAGGGCTGGCGCACCGGGTTCGTTAACGGTGGCTGGGCGTACGGGTCGGTGCCGTGGATCATCGCCGTCGGCGGTTTCTCCGCCGGCAGCGGCGTGGGTTCATTGACCGCCTCGAGCGTCAAGGAGTTCATCCTCATCCAGGGCGTTGCGATGACCCTCGTCATCCTGATTGCCGCCAGTCGGATGAAGGACCCGCCCAAGAACTGGTGGCCGGCGCACGTCGACCCGCTCAACTGGGCCAAGAACAAGCGCACCGCGCGTGATCTGATCAACAACCCGCCGGCCTGGGACCACTACAGCCTGCGGCAGATGTGGTACACGCCTCAGGCCAAGTGGCTGAGCATCCAGTACGCGCTGTACGTCGGCTGCTCGCTGTTCGGGGTCGCCTACTACTACGTGTTCGGGCACGCGGAGGGTCTGGGCAGCGTCGCGGTCGTGGCCGGAGCTGCCGGCTTCTCGCTCGCCGACGGGATCTTCCGGCCGGTCTACGGGCTGATCTCCGAGTACATCGGGCGGCGAAGGACGATGGCGTACGCGTATTCGCTGAACGTCGTCTTCCAGATCCTGACGCTGATCTCCGGGCTCAACCACGTCGGTTGGGCGTTCGCGGTCTGCGCGGTGGTCTCCGGCGGGCTCTCGGGAGCCAACTTCCCGATGACCGCAGCGGCGACGGCCGACTACTGGGGCGAGAACAACAACGCCGTCAACTACGGCTCGGTCTATGCCTGGAAGGCTCTGGGCGGGAGCTTCGCCGGCGGCATCGCCGCGCTGGTGATGACCGGCACGCTCTACGGTCAGGCCCACTTCCATTGGGTGCAGGGCTTCATCTTCGGAGCCGCGCTCGGCGCCATGGCGGCGTTGATCGTGTTCTTCAAGTGCAAGCCCCCGACCAAGGAGCAGTGGCAGACGGCCGTGGCCAAGGCTGCGGCGGCTGAGGAGCGGCGTGCCGCCTCCCCCCGCGACAACGTCGCGGTCGGCTGACGCCGGCCGGCCTGCCGATCCCGGCGGCGGTCGCCGTATGCGATCGTCGCCGGGAACGGGTGAGGCGCAGGAGCGGGCGTTGCGCCGGGGCCCGCCGGCGCCATCGCCAGCGTCGCTGCAGCGGGATCTGGCGTTGCTCGCCGGCTTGCTCAGCGACGCCCTCGCCCGTCAGGAGGGCGTCGAGATGGCGACCCTGTTCGGTCGTGTCGACGCCCATATCCGTGATGACGAGGGTGCCGCAGCGGGGCTGCCGGACGGTCTGGATGCGCCCCGGGCGATCACGCTGAGTCGCGCATTGACCCTGTACTTCTATCTGGTCAACGTCGCTGAGCAGGTGCACCGCGCACGCGCCCTGGCCGCGGCGCGCGTGACCCACGGCGACTGGCTGGCGCAGGCAGTGCAGCGGATCGCCGCCGCGGCCCAGCCGCCCGGTGATGTGGCAGCGTCGGTGGCGCAGGTGCGACTGAGGCCTGTCTTCACCGCCCATCCGACCGAGGCGGCCCGCCGGTCGGTGTTGACGAAGCTGCGGCGGATCGCCGAGCTGCTTGACGAGTGGGACCGCGCCGTCGACGAGCAGGGCGAGCCGACCGATGCGGTGGCCGAGCGCCGCGTTCGCCGGAGACTGGAGGAGATCATCGACCTCCTGTGGCAGACCGATGAGCTGCGCATAACCCGGCCTGAGGTGCTCGATGAGGCGCGCAACGCCATCTACTACTTCGACGCCCTGCACCGTGACGCCGTCCCGTACGTGATGGAGCGTCTGACCGAAGTGCTGGGTGATCTGGGGGTGGTGCCTGATTGCCGGGCGAGGCCGCTCTCGTTCGGGAGCTGGATCGGGGGCGACCGGGACGGCAATCCGAACGTTGCCCCCCAGAGCATCCTGCAGGTGCTCGCGCTCGCGCATGACCATGCCATCAGCGACACCATCGAGCTGGTCGATGAGCTGCGGGACGAGCTCTCCTGCTCGGTCGCGATCGCCGGGGCCAGCCCGGACCTGACGCGGTCGGTTGAGGCCGACCTTGAGCGGCTGCCGGAGATCGAAGCCCGCGACCGCCGGCTCAATGCCGAGGAGCCCTACCGGCTCAAGCTGACCTGCATCCATCGCAAGCTGGTCAACACGCGTCGCCGGATCGCGCGGGAGTTGCCTCACACGTCCGGACGGGACTATCTCGGGGCGGATGCGCTCCTGGCCGACCTGTGCATCCTGCGTGACTCGTTGGTGGCGCACCGGGGCGAGCGGATCGCTCAAGGCCGCCTGGAGCAGACGATTCGGACCGTGTCGAGCTTCGGGCTTCACCTGGCCACGTTGGACGTGCGTGAGCACGCCGATGCCCATCACCATGCGCTGGCGCAGCTGTTCGACCGCCTGGAAGGGTCGGCAGCCGAGCAAGGCTATGCGCAGCGGCCGCCTGCCGAGCGCTCAGCACTGCTCGCCCGCGAGCTGAGCTCTCCGCGCCCGCTGGCGTTCGCATCGCCCAACCTCGACGCGGATGGCACGCGAACGCTCGCCGCGTTTGCGGCGATCGCCACGGCGCTGGATCGCTATGGGCCGGATGTCATCGAGTCCTACATCATCTCGATGTGCCGGGACGCCGGGGACGTCTTCGCCGCGGTGCTGCTCGCCCGCGAAGCGGGATTGGTCGACATCGCCGCCGGCCTGGCCCTGATCGGCTTCGTGCCGCTGCTGGAGACCCCGGAGGAGATCCGTCAGGGTGGCGCCATTCTCGACCAGCTGTTGAGCGAGCCGGCATATCGCCGGTTGGTGGCGCTGCGCGGCGATGTGCAGGAACTGATGCTCGGCTACTCGGACTCCAACAAGGCGGCGGGGGTCACCACCAGCCAGTGGGAGATCCATCGGTCCCAGCGCCACCTGCGGGAGGTGGCCGAGCGTCACGGGGTGCGACTGCGGCTGTTCCACGGCCGTGGCGGAACGATCGGTCGGGGCGGGGGGCCGACCAACGGTGCGATCCTGGCCCAGCCCTGGGGGACCCTCCAGGGAGAGATCAAGATCACCGAGCAGGGGGAGGTGATCTCGGACAAGTATCTGATCCCGGCACTGGCCCGGGAGAATCTGGAACTCGCCCTGGCCGCCGTGCTGGAGGCAACGGTGCTGCACCGGCGGCCGCGGTCCTCGGACGCCCAGGTGCGCGGCTGGTCGGAGGTCATGCAGACCGTGTCCGGCGCCGCGCAGGACTGCTACCGGTCGCTGATCGAGCACCCGGGGCTGCCCACGTATTACCTCGCCGCCACGCCGGTCGAGTTGCTGGCCGGGCTGAAGTTCGGCTCACGGCCGTTCCGGCGGCCGGACTCCGGTGAAGGGCTTGACGGGCTGCGGGCGATCCCGTGGGTGTTCGGTTGGACGCAGTCACGCCAGATCGTGCCCGGCTGGTACGGACTGGGCAGCGGTCTGGCCGCTGCGCGCCAGGCCGGCTATGGCGCTCGTCTGGGCGAGATGCACGCGCGCTGGCGGTTCTTTGCGAATTTCCTCTCCAACGTTGCCATGACTCTGGCCAAGAGCGACATGGACATCGCCTGGCAGTACGTGGCCACGCTGGTGGCCCCAGAACACCATCATCTCTACGCGCGCATCCGCGGCGAATACGAGCTCACAGTCGCCGAGCTCCTGGCGATCACCGGAGCTGGCGGTCTGCTATCCGATAACCCGTCGCTCGATCAGACGCTGCATCTTCGCGGGCTATATCTGGCGCCGCTGCACCAGCTGCAGGTGGCGCTCACCGCGAGTCTTCGCGCCGATCAGCGTGCTGGACGCCAGCCTGATGCGGAGGCGGCCCGGGCGCTGCTATTGACCGTCAACGGCATCGCCGCCGGGATGCGTAACACCGGCTGATGCTCCGAGCCCCGAACAGGCTGAAGCTAAGCGACCGGCTGGCGGTCGACGTGCTCCCAGAACTGGATCACGAATGCGTCCCAGTCAAATTGCTCCCCGCTCCCGGTCGGATCCACCGGGCCCGGTTGCTGGGGTCCGTCGGGCCCCCCACCGGGATTGGGGTCGTCGGGGTCCCCGGCGACGCTCCAACCGAAGCGGCGCACATGAGCGACGTCGCCCCGGACCGCCATGAAAGACAGTAGGATCAGCAGCACCGGAAAAAGCAGCATTGCAACGGGTGCACCGAGCACGGCGAAGCCGATGACGAGCATGCCGAGGAGCCCGGTGGCCATGGCCAAAAGGATCACCTTCTCGCCGTGTGTGCTGAGCATTTGCGGTGGACGTGGCACTTCGATTAGTGTAGCGCGGGGGTTGGTGCGTTCTGAATCATCTTCGGCTTCATCCGACGATCACTTGAGGCCGCGTCGGTGACGTCAGAGCGTGATCTCTCGCCCAGCGCGTCCTACAGCCTGACGCTGCGGGTCCAGATGCCCCAGCGCCCACGGGCCTTTGCCGCGGTGGCCGGCGCGATCGGGGACACCGGGGCGATCCTCGGCGCGATCGACTTGGTGCGCGTCGAGCCCGGTGGCGTCGTGCGCGACGTCACAGTTGCCTGTGCCGACGCCGCGCACGGCGAGGCCGTCGTCGCCGCGGTGAAGGCGCTTGACGGAGTCTCGGTGCACAGCGTTTCGGACCGGACGTTCCTCCTCCATCTCGGAGGCAAGATCGAGGTGGTCTCAAAGGTCCCCATCAAGACCAGGGACGACCTCTCGATGGCCTACACCCCGGGCGTGGCCCGGGTCAGCATGGCGATCCGGGAAGACCCGGAGAAGGCGTGGACGCTGACGATCAAGAGCAACACCGTCGCGGTCGTCTCCGACGGGAGTGCGGTGCTTGGCCTGGGCAACATCGGCCCCGAGGCGGCGATGCCGGTGATGGAGGGCAAGGCGATGCTGTTCAAGGAGCTTGCCGGAGTCGACGCGTTCCCGCTGTGCATCGCAACCCAGAACGTGGACGAGATCGTGGCGTTTGTCACGGCGGCGGCGCCCACCTTCGGCGGGGTCAACCTCGAGGACATCGCGGCGCCGCGATGCTTTGAGATCGAACGCCGGCTCGCTGCCGAGCTCGACATTCCCGTCTTCCACGACGACCAGCATGGGACCGCGATCGTCGTGCTCGCCGCGCTGCTCAACGCCCTGCGGGTGGTGGGCAAGGATCCGGGCGAGATCCGCGTCGTCGTCGTCGGCGCCGGGGCCGCCGGCATCGCCTGTGCGCGAATGATCCTCGCTCACGGTGTGCGCAACGTCGTCGTCAGCGATGTGGACGGGGTCCTGTATCCCGCGCGCCCGGGGCTGGACCCCGAACGAGCGGCGTTCGCCGCGCTCACCAATCCCGAGGACCGGCGCGGCATGGCCGGCGAGATGCTGGCCGGCGCCGATGTCCTCATCGGCGTTTCTGGTCCCGGTGCGGTCACCGCCGAGGCGGTGCGGGCCATGGCGCCGGGGGCGATCGTCTTCGCGATGGCCAATCCCGAGCCCGAGGTCCACCCCGAGGAGATTCGCGACGACGTGGCGATCATCGCCACCGGCCGATCGGACTACCCCAACCAGATCAACAATGTCCTGGCGTTTCCCGGCGTGTTCCGCGGCGCCCTCGACGTCCGGGCGACCGCGATCACCGAGGGCATGAAGCTGGCCGCGGCCCGCGCGATCGCCGGCGTGATCGAGGACGATGAGCTCCACGCCGAGTACATCGTCCCCAGCGTGTTTCATCCGCGCATCGCTGAGGCGGTGGCGTCGGAGGTGGCCGAGGCCGCGGTCCGAGAGGGCGTCGTCCGCAAGCCCCGCGTGAGCGGCTGATCAGGCCGCGGCGGGCGGCTGAAGTGCCGAGGATGTGTCCGGTGCGGGCCGAAGCTCGGGCCGCCCCGGCGGCGCGGGGACGAAGCCGAGGTCACGGGAGATCTCGCCGGCATGGCGTGCCAGCAGGGCACCCAGTTGCTCCAGGCCGCAGCGGTGCAGCCGCGCCGATGGCGCCGACACGCTGATCGCCGCGCACGGCAGCCCGCCCGCCTCGAACACCGGGGCGCCGACACAGCTCACGCCCTCCTCATATTCCTCGTTGTCGACGGCGAATCCGCGCGCGCGAATGCGGCTCAACTCCTCGTGTAGCGCGGCCGCGGTGGTGAGCGTGCGGGAGGTGAGGCTCTCCCATGGCTCGCTGGCGTAGAACCTGGCGAGGACCGAGTTGTCCTGGAAGGCGAGCATCGCCTTGCCGGCCCCGCTGGCCTGCGCCGGCACTCGCCGCCCGGGCTCGGCGAACAGGCGCACGGAGTGCCGACTCTCCACCTGGTCGACGTAGATCGCCGACATCCCCTCCAGCGCGACGAGGTTGGTCGTCTCCTCGACGGCCGCGCGGATCTCCTCCAGGTGCGGACGGGCGAGCGAGCGCAATTGAGCGTCGAGAGCCCGCGAGCCCCGGGCGAGCGCGAGCGCTTTGCGACTGAGCCGGTAGCGCCCGCTGAGCGGGCTCTGGGACGCATAGCCGCAGTGGATGAGGGACGCGAGCAGCCGATGGGCGGTGCTCGGATGCAGCGATGCCCCTCGGGCCAGCTCAGCGAGCCCGGTCTCCTCTTGGGCCGCGAGCGCCTCGAGCAGGCCCAGGGCCCTGGCGACGGCCTGCACCGGCGCGCCCGGAGTCACGTCAGATTTCACGATGCGAAAACTATCACGAGCTCGCTTGACTCATGTGGAATGCGTTCGTCATTCTGTCCAGATCACAAAACTCGGCTTTCGCATCGTGGAACACGCGAGCGCGTGCCGGAGACTGAAGAAGGGAAGATCCATGCCTCTGATGCCGGCGATGCAAGCGGTGGTCGCGGTCCTGGAGTCCGAGGGCGTCGACTGCGCCTTCGGCATCCCGGGCGCATCGATCCTGCCGCTCTACGACGCGATGCGCGGGTCTTCGATCCGCCACCTGACGGTGCGTCACGAGGAGGGTGCGACGCATGCCGCCGACGGCTACAGCCGCGCCACGGGGCGGATCGGTGTCGCGATCGGGACCTCAGGCCCGGCGGGAACGAACATGGTCACCGGCCTGTACACCGCGTGGGCGGACTCGGTCCCGATCTTGACGATCACCGGTCAGGTCCCGATCACGCAGCTCGACCGGGAGGGGTTCCAGGCCGTCGACATCGCTGAGATCGTCCGGCCGGTGGTCAAGAAGTCCTACCTGGTCACCAACCCCGGACAGCTGCCGTGGGTGTTTCGCGAGGCGTTTCAGATCATGCGGGAGGGCCGGCCCGGCCCGGTCCACATCGACCTTCCCATCGACGTGCAACTCGCCGAGATCTCCTACCGCCCGGAGGCCGACGCGCCGCTGGCGGTGGGCCGCCTCGAGCCTCACCCGGCGGCGATCGAGGCCGCGCTGGACATGCTGCTGGCGGCCCAGCGCCCTCTGCTGATGCCCGGCGGCGGGGTGATCTCGGCCAATGCCGCCGACACGCTGGTCGAGCTCGCCGAGCTGCTGGAGATCCCCGTCCTGCCGACGCTGATGGGATGGGGGGCGATCCCCAACGATCACCCGCTGTACGTCGGCCTGGCGGGGATCCAGACCCAGACGCGGGCCGGCAACCGGGCGCTGCTGGAGTCCGATCTGGTGTGTGCCGTCGGCGCGCGTTTCGCCGAGCGCCACACCGGCGCCCTCGACGTCTACCGTGGCGAGCGGCAGTTCATCCACATCGACATCGAGCCGACCCAGATCGGCCGGGTGTTCGCCCCGGATCTCGGCGTTGCCGCCGACGCCGGGCTCGCCCTGGAGGCGTTGCTCGCCGCCGCTCGCCGTCGGGGCGCCGACGACCGCCGGCCGACGGCATGGTCTGAGCAGGTTCCCGAGCGCCGCCGCGAGCTCGCTCGCCGGACCGACTACGACGAGGTGCCGATCAAGGCCGAGCGGGTGTTCGCCGAGATCAACGCTGCCTTTGACCGCGAGACGGTGTTTGTGACCGCCATCGGCCTCTATCAGATCTGGTCGGGGCAGTTCCAGGAGGTCTACGGGCCGCGGCAGTACCTGATCTGCGGCCAAGCGGGCCCCCTGGGCTGGGAGGTCCCGGCCTGCATCGGCGCCAAGCTTGGCCGGCCGGGGCAGACGGTTGTCGCGGTCGTGGGCGACTACTCGTTCCAGTTTCTGATGGAGGAGATCGCGGTCGCCTCCCAATACGACGTGCCGTTCGTGCTGGTGATGATCAACAACGGCTACCTGGGTCTGATTCGCCAGTCGGAGATCAAGTACGAGATGAACTACGCCGTCGACATCGGCTATGACGACTCCTACGGAGTCGATCACGTGGCGGTCATGGAGGCGATGGGCGCCCTTGGCCGGCGAGTGGAGCAGCCGCAGGACATCGGACCAGCGCTGCGCTGGGCGCAGGAGGCGGCGGAGGAGCACCGCCGTCCGGTGCTGGTGGAGGTGATGATCGAGCGTGAGCAGAACGCGGCCATGGGCGGCGCCCTGGACGCGATCGTCGAGTTCTCCGACAGTGACCGCGCCCCGTCAGAGGTTCCGGTCACGGTGGGGGCCTGAGCATGCCGCGCCTTGCCGCCAACCTCAGCTTCCTGTGGTCCGAGCTGCCGTTCCCCGACCGCTTCGTCGCCGCGCAGGAGGCCGGATTCTCACGCGTGGAGTACATGTTCCCCTACGCGCACCCGGCGCGGGAGGTGAGGGCCTGGCTCGGCGGCGCCGGTCTGGAGCAGGTGCTCTTCAACCTCCCCGCCGGCGACTGGGCCGCCGGTGACCGAGGGATCGCGGCGGATCCCGCCCGCGTCCACGAGTTCCGGGCGGGCGTGGAGCGGGCGGTCGCCTACGCGCTGGAGCTCGACGTCACGCGGTGCAACTGCCTGGCCGGCGTCGCGCTCGACGGCGTAGAGCCCGCCCGCCAGTGGTCGACGCTGGTCGACAACGTCGGTCACGCCTCCCGCCGGTTCGCGGAGGTGGGGCTGCGCCTCCTGGTGGAACCGGTCAATACGTTCGACGTTCCGGGCTTCCTGCTGCCGACGACCGGGGACGTCCTGCGCCTGCTCGACGAGGTCGCCGAGCCAGCCGCCGCGCTGCAGTTCGATGCCTATCACGTCCAGCGCATGGAGGGCGATCCAGCCGAGCGCCTGCGAGAGCTGCTGGATCGCGTCGAGCATGTGCAGATCGCCGATCACCCCGGCCGTCACCAGCCGGGCACCGGCGAGATTGATTTTGCCGGCCTGTTCTCCGTGCTCGACGACGGCGACTACGAGGGATCGGTGGGCCTGGAATATGTCCCCACTCCGGACACGGCGCAGTCGCTGGGTTGGCTTGACCGCTTCGGGTGGACCGCTGAGCAGAGGAGTTGACGATGCAACGCATTGGATTCATCGGACTGGGCATCATGGGCGCGCCCATGGCGGCCAACCTGCTCACCGCCGGTTACCCGCTGACGGTCCATAACCGCAGCCGCGGCGCCGTCGAGGACCTGTGCGGGGACGGCGCGGTCGCCGCCGGTTCGGCGCGAGAGCTGGCCGCGGGCAGCGACGTCGTGATCACGATGCTGCCCGATTCGCCCGACGTGGAGGATGTCGTGCTCGGGTCCGACGGCGTGCTGGAGGGCATCGCCGAGGGGGCGCTCTACATCGACATGTCCACGATCGCGCCGTCGGTCTCCCGCCGGCTGGCCGACGTGCTGTCGCAGCGAGGCGTCGATGCGATCGACGCGCCTGTCTCCGGGGGCGAGCCGGCAGCACGCGCCGGGGAGCTGTCGATCATGTGCGGTGGCAGCGAGGCGGCCGTGCAGCGGGCCCGGGCGGTCTTCGACGTGCTCGGCAAGGCGACGACCCACATCGGACCCGCCGGCGCGGGCCAGGTGACCAAGGCGGCGAACCAGATGGTCGTCGCGTTGACGATCCAGGCCGTCGCGGAGGCGCTCACGCTGTCGCGGAAGGCGGGGGTGGACCCCGAGCGCGTCCGGGAGGCGCTGCTCGGCGGGTTTGCCCAGAGCCGGATCCTCGATCTGCACGGTCAGCGCATGATCGACGGGGCGCACGACCCTGGGTTCAAGCTGCACCTGCATCGCAAGGATCTGGCGATCGCGCAGCAGCTCGGACGTGAGGTCAACATGCCGCTGCTGGCCACCGCTCAGGCGGCCGGGCTGATGGACGCGCTCCTCGCGCAGGGGGCCGCCGATCGTGACCACTCGGCACTCGTGCTCGCCTACCAGCAGCTGGCGGCAGTGGCCGAGCCGGTGGGGGCATGACCCGGCCTCGAAGTGGTTGACATGTATCTGGCACTCAGTATTGTGTATCCCAGTGAGAGGGAGTGTCGACGATGAGCGTGAGATCTCAGGATCGGCGGCGGGTACAAGCCGGCGCAGGACGGATCGCGGTGCTCGGCGCGGGCGCCATCGGTGGCTATGTCGCCGCGGCACTTGCCCGCGGGGGAGCCGATGTCCACGTGATCGCCCGCGGCGAGAACCTCGCCTCGATCCAGCGCCAGGGGATCAGGGTCAGGTCGCCCCGCGGGGATTTCGACGCGCATCCGCCGGCCACGGACGACCCGTCGAAGGTCGGTCCGGTCGATTTCGTCTTCCTCGGCCTGAAGGCCAACTGCTACGCCACCGCGGGGCCCCTGCTCGAGCCCCTACTCCACGACGATACGGCGGTGATCGCGGCCCAGAACGGGATCCCGTGGTGGTACTTCCACGGCCTCGACGGTCCGTTTGCCGCGCGTCGCATCCATGCCGTCGATCCCGACGGCGCGGTGAGCGACGTGATCCCGCCCCGCCGGGCGATTGGCTGCGTGGTCTACGCCGGCACCGAGTTGGAGGCCCCTGGGGTCATCCGACACATGGAGGGCACGCGGTTCACGATCGGCGAGCCCGACGGTACGCAGTCGGAGCGCTGCGGGCGGTTCAGCGAGGCGATGATCGCCGGCGGGCTGAAATGCCCCGTGGAGACGACCGAGTTGCGCAACCAGTTGTGGATCAAGCTGATGGGCAACGTCGCGCTGAACCCGGTGAGCGCGCTGACGCGCGCGACGATCGCCGGGATGTGCCGCCATGCCCCTACGCGCCAGTTGATCGCGGCAATGATGCACGAGGCACTCGATGTGGCGCACGCGGTGGGAGCCTCGCCGGAGGTGTCGGTGCAGCAGCGGATGGCGGGCGCCGAGAAGGTCGGCGAGCACCGCACCTCGACGCTGCAGGACCTGCTGGCGGGCAAGCGGCTGGAGCGCGGCCCGATCATCGATGCGGTGATCGAGCTGGCCGACCTGACCGGAGTGGAGGTTCCGTCGCTCCGCGCGGTCGGGGCCTGCTGTGGCCTGCTCGCCGACTCACTGGGCCTCGCCTGAGATGGCGACGGGCCGCACCCGAAAAGAATCACGATTGCTGGACGGACCGACGTTTGAAAGGAGCAATGCGATGAGGTACGCCCGCTTGACGGAACCGCTGGTTCGTGACAACGGGACGCTGCGCGCGGCCACGTGGACCGAGGCGCTTGACCGGGCCGCCGATGGGTTCCGCGCCGCCGTGGCCGGACGTGGGCCGGACACCTTCGGGATGTTCAGCTGCTCCAAGGCCACCAACGAGGTCAACTTCCTGGCCCAGAAGTTCACGCGGGTCGCGATCGGCACCAACAACATCGACTCGTGTAACCGAACTTGACACGCTCCTAGCGTCGTCGGTCTGGCGACGGTATTCGGCGCTGGTGGAGGCACCAGCTCATATCAGGAGATCCAGGACACCGATGTGATCCTGCTGTGGGGCTCCAATGCCCGTGAGGCCCACCCCATCTTCTTCCATCACGTGCTCAAGGCGGTGCACGGCGGCGCGGCGCTGCACGTCGTCGACCCCCGGCGGACGACCTCGGCCCAGTGGGCCGACACGTGGCTGGGACTCAACGTCGGGTCCGACATCGCGCTGGCCAACGCGATGGGCCGCGAGATCATCCATGCCGGGCTGGTCAACCGTGAGTTCATCGACCGTGCGACCGCGGGCTTCGACGCCTACGCGGCCGGGGTCGAGCGCTACACGCTGGAGCACGCCGAGCAGCTCACCGGCGTACCGGCGGCGGTGATCCGAGACGTCGCCCACTCCTACGCGCGGGCCGACCGGGCTCAGATCTGCTGGACGCTGGGGATCACCGAGCACCACAACGCCGTCGACAACGTGCTCGCCCTCATCAACCTGGCGCTGCTCTGCGGGCATGTCGGACGCTACGGCTCCGGGCTGAACCCGCTCCGCGGTCAGAACAACGTCCAGGGGGGCGGCGACATGGGGGCGATCCCCAACCGGCTGCCGGGCTTCCAGGACATCGAGAACGACGCCGAGGCGAGGGCGCGGTTCGAAGCATGCTGGGGAGCGCCGATCAAGCCCAAGTACGGGTGGCACATGACCGAGATGCTCGACGCGATCGGTCGCGGCGAGCTGACCACGCTGTACGTACTGGGGGAGAACCCGGTGCAGTCCGATGCCGACGCCACGCACGTGCGGGAGCTGCTCACCGGCCTCGACCACCTCGTGGTCCAGGACATCTTCCGCACGGCAACGGCCGAGCTGGCCGACGTCGTCTTGCCCGCCGCCGCCAGTTGGTGCGAGTCGGAGGGGACGGTGACCAACAGCGAGCGCCGCGTGCAGCGGGTGCGGGCCGCGCTCAAGCCGCCCGGCCAGGCCCGGGACGACATGGAGATCATCCGTGAGCTGGCCCGGCGGCTCGGGCACGACTGGCACTACGGCTCCTCGGAGGAGGTGTGGGACGAGCTGCGGTCGCTGGCGCCCAACCACGCCGGGATGAGCTACGCCCGGCTTGAGGAGCTCGGCGGTCTGCAGTGGCCGTGCTGGGACGAGCAGAGCATCGGCGACTCGTTCCTGCACGGACGTCTGTGGGATGACCCGTACACGCATGACCCCGCGCCGTTCCACGTGGTCGAGGACGACCCGCCGCTTGACCAGCTCTCCGACGAGTTCCCGCTGCTGCTGACGACCGGTCGGCGACTGGACTCGTTCAACACCGGGGTCCAGACGGGCGGCTACACGTCGCCACTGCGCCGTTCCGAGGAGCTGGAGCTGTCCGAAGCCGATGCCGAGCAGCTGGGGCTGAGCACCGGGCAGCGCGCGCTGATCAGCTCCCGCCGCGGCTCGGTCACCGCGCCGGTGCGCGTCCAGCGCTCGCTGCGACGGGGGCTGGCGTTCATGACCCTGCATTTCCCCGACGACGTGGAGACCAATGTGCTGACGATCAATGCCACCGATCCCAAGTCCGGGACGGCGGAGTTCAAGGCGACGGCGATCCGAGTGCAGCCGCTCGCCGACACTGGAGCCGACGTCGAGCCGGCCGCCGACCGGGTTGCGACCGAGGTCAACGACTGATGGACATCGTCCTGCACGACGTCGCGCCATCGGAGGCGGAGCGCTCCGCGGTCGACTCGGTGCTCGGCCCTCCTCTGAGCCGCTGGGAGGGGGCCGAGACGGCGTCAGACGGTGACGACCACGTCGCCCACGGCGGCCATGCCGCACGTGACCAGCGCCATCTCCTATTGCCGGTTCTGCACGCCGTCCAGGCCAGCGCGGGGTGGATCAGCCCGGGCGCCCTGAACTACATCTGCCGGCGGCTGACGATCCCGCCGGCCGAGGCCCACGGCGTGGCGACGTTCTACGCGCTGTTCTCGCTTGAACCCCAGCCGCCCGTGGTCGCCCACGTCTGCACCGACGTGGCCTGCCTGGCCGGTGGCGCCCCCGGGCTGTGTGCCGCGATGGAGGATCGGCTCGGTCCGGAAGGCGGTCACGGAGCCGACGCCGACGGCAACGCCATCTGGCTGCAGAGCCCTTGCCTGGGCCTGTGTGAGCGTGCGCCGGCGGCGCTGGTGACGGTCGCCGGTGAGGCGCCGTCCGAGCATTCGCTCGCGCCGGCGACTGCCGAGGGTCTGTCGTCGCTGATGGCCGGGGGCGAGGCCCCGGTGGTACCGGCGAGCGTCCCGCAGGTCGGCCAGGAGGGGCTGCGCCTGCTGCGCCGCGTCGGCCGGGTCGATCCCGGCTCGATCGACAGCTACCGGTCCCACGGCGGCTATGAAGCGCTGAGAGCAGCGTTCGATCTCGGTGCCGCCGGGGTGCTGCGTGAGGTCTCCGACGCCAAGCTGCTGGGGCGCGGCGGCGCGGCGTTCCCCACCGGGCGCAAGTGGGAGGCGGTGGCCCGCAACCCGCGCCGGCCCCATTACCTCGTCTGCAACGCCGACGAGTCCGAGCCCGGCACGTTCAAGGACCGGGTGATCCTGGAGAACGACCCGTTCGCAGTGATCGAGGCGATGACGATTGCCGGCTACACGACCGGCTGCGAGCACGGCTACCTGTACCTGCGGGGTGAGTATCCGGTGGCGTGGGAGCGGCTGATGGAGGCGATCGTCCAGGCTCGTACCCGCGGCTACCTGGGCGAGGGGATCCTCGGCACCGACGCCAGCTTCGACATCGAACTGCGTAAGGGGGCCGGCGCCTACATCTGTGGTGAAGAGACCGCGCTGTTCAACTCGATCGAGGGGTACCGCGGCGAGCCACGCAACAAGCCGCCCTTCCCGGTCGACTCCGGCCTGTTCCGCCGCCCAACGGTGGTCAACAACGTCGAGACGCTCATCAACGTCCTTGACATCGTCGTTGGCGGGGGGCCCGCCTACGCGCAGCTCGGCACCGAGTCCTCGACCGGCACCCGGCTGTTCTGCCTGTCAGGGCGAGTGCGCCGGCCCGGACTGTATGAGGCGCCGATGGGAACCACGCTCTCGGCGTTGCTCGAGATGGCCGGTGGCGTGACCGACGGCCGGCCGCTGCGGACGGTGTTGCTCGGAGGCGCCGCCGGGCGATTCATGACCCCTGACGAGCTCGACGTCGAGCTCTCGTTCGAGGCCACGCGGGCGGCCGGGACGACGATGGGATCAGGTGTGGTGATGGTCGTCGATGACACCGTCGACCTCCCGGCGATCCTGCGCCGGATCGCCGCGTTCTTCCGCGATGAGTCCTGTGGCCAGTGCGTGCCGTGCCGGGTGGGCACCGTCCGCCAGGAGGAGGCGTTGGCCCGACTGGCCAACGGTCGTCCGCGCGGCTCGGTGGCCGACGAACGGGCGCTGTTGGACGAGATCACGGCGGCGATGCGGGACGCGTCGATCTGCGGGCTCGGTCAGACCGCGGCCGATGCGATCGAGTCCGCACTGGTCAAGCTCGATGTCTTCTAGGAAGGGGTTGTAGATGAGCCGAGCACAGGTGTCTGCACCGCCGCGCGCGGTGCAGGTCACGCTCAACGGAGAGACGGTCCCGGCCCGTGAGGGCATGACGATCCTGCAGGTCGCCCAGCGCCACGGGATCGAGATCCCGACGCTGTGTTGGGAGCGGACGCTCACCCCGGTCAACGCCTGCAGGGCCTGCGTCGTGGAGGTCAAGGGGTCCCGGGTGCTGGTCCCAGCGTGCGCGCGCAAGATCGAGGCGGGGATGGAGATTGAAACGCATTCCGACCGCGTGCGCCACAGCCGCAAGATGGTCCTGGAGTTCCTGGGGTCGTCGGTCGATCTGTCCACGACCCCGAACGTGGCGCGCTGGATGGAGGAGTACCGCGCCGCGCCGGAGCGGTACGGGCCGCCGGCACCGCCGTACGAGGCCGGCGAGCGTGACCGGATCCGAGCGGGTCACCACGAGGTCCCTGACGGCAGCCACGCCGCCACCGTGCACCAGCCGACCAAGATCGACAACGACCTCTACGTACGCGACTACTCCAAGTGCATCCTCTGTTACAAGTGCGTGGAGGGGTGCGGGACCGACTGGCAGAACACGTTCGCCATCGCGGTCGCAGGTCGCGGCTTTGACGCGCGGATCTCCACCGAGTTCGCCAACCCGCTACCTGACTCCGCCTGCGTGTACTGCGGCAACTGCATCGCGGTGTGCCCGACCGGGGCGCTGATGTTCAAGAGCGAGTACGACCGCCGCCAGGACGGCACCTGGGACGAGAGCCGCCAGACCAAGACGACGACGGTCTGCACCTACTGCGGCGTTGGCTGCAACCTGGAGCTGCACGAGCAGGACAACGAGATCGTCAAGGTCACCTCGCCGCTCGATCACCCCATCACCCGCGGCAACCTGTGCGTCAAGGGCCGGTTCGGGTTCCAGTTCGTCCAGAACCGCGCCGGCGGCGAGGGCCGAGCGCCCGCGCCACCTGGCGCCACCGGCAACGGCGCATCACCCAACGGCGGCGCTGCGGCCGGTGGCAGCGACGGAGAGGCGGGTTAGCGTGTCCGGATCCGAACACGAGGCCGACGGCGACGGCGCTGGGGATCCGCGGAGCACGACGCCGGTCACCGGCGCCGACGGCTGGTCCTATCTGCCCTTCGAGCACGACGACGAGACCGACGAGCACCGCATCACGCTCGTGCGCGACGACGGCGTCACGGTGGCGATGACGCTTCCCGGTTTCGTCGCCCAGGGCGATGAGCTGCGGCAGATCGCCTTAGTGGTGATCCAGGCGCGCGAGCGGTGGCGTGACCTCAAGGGAGTAGGCGGCTGACCCAGTGCGCTGCGCCGATTCAGGCGCATCGCTCTGGACGGAGCGGACCACCGTGAGAGCCCGTGTGACGGTGATGTGCTTGGGTGAGGCGCATCATGGGCACCCCGGAGATCATCGCCATCTTCCTCGCCGGCGTCTGGGCGGGGGCAATCAACACCGTCGTGGGGAGCGGCACGCTGGTCACCTTTCCCGTCCTGCTCGCCTTCGGTTACCCGCCCGTGATCGCCAACGTCTCCAACACCGTCGGCCTCGTCCCGGGCTCGGCCAGCGGCGCTTACGGCTACCGGCGGGAGCTCGCGGGGCAGCGTCGCCGGATGATCCCCTTGATGGCGGCCTCGCTCGTGGGCGGGATCATCGGCGCGGTGCTGCTGCTCACCCTGCCGGCCGCCGCGTTCGAGGCGATCGTGCCGGTCTTCATCGCCGTCGCGGTCCTGCTCATCATCCTCCAGCCTCGGCTGGCGGCGATGCTCTCGGGCCGCCGCCCGACGGGCCGTGAGCGCGCGGGCATCCTCGCCACCCTTGGCGTGTTCGCCGGCGGCGTCTACGGCGGCTACTTCGGCGCTGCCCAGGGAATCATGGTCCTTGCGATCCTCACCCTCTCGCTTGACGACGATCTCCAGCGCCTCAACGCCGACAAGGTCGTCCTCACCGGGCTTGTCAACCTCGTCTCTGGCATCGTCTTCGTCCTCGTGGCCCAGATCGCCTGGGCTCCGGCCGCGCTGATCGCCGGCGGCTCGCTGATCGGCGGCGTACTCGGTGCCCGGATCGGGCGGCGGCTGCCGCCCTCTGCGATGCGCGCCACGGTGGTCGTCGTCGGGACGATTGCGATCGTGCGGCTGGTGGCATAGCGATGCCCGGTGGCCGGAGCGACCGTGTAGGGTCGGCCCGGGCCGTCCGGGCGACCCTCCCAGGTCAGCGCGAGAACGTGCCCACCAGCCGCGCCTGCTCGATCACGTGATCCTCGATCCGGTCAAGCAGCGCCCGCCGGTCCAGGCCGGGCTCCAGGTCGAGATCCTCGTCGAGCGCGTAGATCCAGAAGTAGTAATGGTGGTTGCCGTGGCCGGGCGGCGGTGCGGGTCCGTTGTAGCCCGCGTTGCCCATCGAGTTGATGCCGTTGACGACGTCGCCGCCACCCTCGGGGAGGGTCGAGACGTCTGCCGGGATCTTGTAGGCCACCCAGTGGGTGAAACCGTCGACGAGCGGCGCATCCGGATCGTGGACGACGATCGCGAACGCCTTGGTGCCCTCCGGCGCCCCGGACCACATCAGCTCCGGGGCGATGTCCTGGCCGTCGGAGCCGTGGCGATCGGGGATCCGCCGGTGGTGGTCGAAGGCGGTGCTGGTGAGCTTCAGATCGGCAACGTTGAGTTCTTGGGCCATGGGTTTGCCCTACCCCGGCTCCGGCCCCGTGAATCGACCCTGCTTGACTGACCCCGCGATGGCCACCGATCCACGCCGGCGCCCCCGACGCCTCCAGAACCTCGTGATCGGCGTCGTGCTGTTCACTGAGTTGATCGCGCTCGTCGGCCACGTGCTGTTC
>JBAWFG010000482.1:0-2872 GCA_049591655.1 Solirubrobacteraceae bacterium | reverse complement strand
CGCCGGAGCGGCCCCCGCACGCCGGAGCGGCCCCCGCCCGCCGGTTCGGCCCCCCCCCGACCCGGCAACCCGCCCGCCGCCAGCCCTCAGTGGGCGAACGCCTTGGTGGTGCTCCTGATCTGGTCGGGCAGCGGAACCGTGAGCGACTCAAGCTCCTTGGTCTTCTCGCCCAGGAAGTCCAGGAAGCGGTCGGCCATCTCCATGTGCATGCCCGCCCGGACGACGACCCGCAGCACGCTGAGGTCCTGACGGTTCTCCGGGAAGGTGTAGGCGGGGACCAGCCAGCCGCGCTCGCGCAGCCGGGCCGACACGTCGAAGACCGAGTAGTTGGTGATCTCCGGCGCCAGCCCGAACGCGAACACCGGGAGGTCGTCGCCGCGGGAGACCAGCCGGTAGGGCCCCAGCTTCGCCACGCCGTCGGAGATGTGCAGGGCGACGTTCTGGAGGTTCTGCATCATCGCGGTGTAGCCCTCACGGCCGAGGCTCATGAACATGAAGTACTGGGCGACGACCTCGCTGCCGGGACGGCTGAAGTTCAGCGCGAACGTCGGCATGTTGCCGCCCAGGTAGTTGACGTTGAAGATCAGCTCCCGGGGCAGCGCCTCCTGGTCACGCCACACGGCCCAGCCGACCCCGGGGTAGACGAGGCCATACTTGTGCCCCGAGGCGTTGATCGACTGCACCCGGCGAACGCGGAAGTCCCACTCGAGCTCCGGGGCCAGGAACGGGGCCACGAACCCGCCGGACGCTGCGTCGACGTGCAGCGGGACGTCGATCCCCTTCTCGTCCTGCAGGCGGTCCAACGCATCGGCGATCTCACCGACGGGCTCATAGCTGCCGTCGAACGTCGATCCGAGGATGGCGACGACACCGATTGTGTTCTCGTCGCACTGAGCGACCGCGCGGTCGGCGGTGAGGTGGAAGGTGTCGCCCTCCATCGGGACCATCCGCGGCTCCACCTCCCAGTAGCGGCAGAACTTCTCCCAGCACACCTGGACGTTGGCCCCCATCACGAGGTTGGGACGGCCGGTCGGCTTGCCCGCCTTCTCCATCCGGGCCCGCCAGCGCCACTTGAGCGCCATCCCGGCGAGCATCGCCGCCTCGCTGGAGCCCGTCGTCGAGCAGCCGGTCGCGCTCTCGCGTTCCGGCGCGTTCCACAGGTCGGCGAGGATGTTGACGCAGCGCGTCTCGATCTCCGCCGTCTCGGGATACTCGTCCTTGTCGATCATGTTCTTGTCGGCGGTCTCGGCCATCAACTGCGCGCCGAGCGACGGCATCCAGGTGCCGACGAACGTGGCCAGGTTGAGCCGGGCCTGCCCGTCGAGCAGCAGCTCTGACTTGATCAGCTCATACGCGGCGTCGGTGCCGACGCCGCTGTCGGCGAGCCGGTCGATCGGCATCTCCGCGTCGCCGCCCTGCACCGCGGGGAGCGACATCGGCCGGTTGTGCTTGCGGTCCTGCAGGCGTGCGCTGAGGGCCATGCGGATCTCTCCTCGATCAGGGGGGTGGGGTCGGCGGCGGGTGTGGTGCTAATCGGTGGCGATGATGACGTCGGACGCCTTGACGATGGCGGTCACCTGGCTGCCCTCCGTCAGACCCAGCTCCCGCACCGCCTCGACGGTGATCGACGCCACCAGGCGCTGTCCGTTGACATCGAGCACCACGTTGGCGATCGCCTCGCCCCGGCGGATCTCCGACACCGTCCCGGCCAGCTGGTTTCGTGCGCTGAGCTTCAACTCGATCCTTTCATGCGTGGGTGGTCCCAGTAAACCGGAACTGGCACGCGGTGCGCACCTGTGTCATGTTTCCCGGCCATGGAGTCCAACCTCACGCTCGGCGAGGCGGCTGCGGCGATCGGCGTCAGCGCCGACACCCTGCGCCGCTGGGACCGTGCCGGCAAGCTGGCGACCGTGCGCGATGACCGCAACCGTCGCATGGTCACCGCCGAGGAGGTCAATCGCCTCAGCCGCCGGCGCCGCCAGCGCCACGAGACCGGTCGCCGGCTCTCGGCCCGCAACCGCATGACCGGCACGGTGCGTTCGGTCGAGGTCGACGGCGTGATGGCGCTGGTGGAGATCGAGGCGGGACCGTTCCTGATCACCGCCGCGGTGACCCGGGACTCGGTGGAGGAGCTCGGCCTGGCGCCGGGCGTCGAGGCGACCGCCACGGTCAAAGCGACCTCGGTGATGGTCGAGCGCGCCTGAGCTCGCCCCAGCCCGCTGCCGCCGGGCCGCCCCGCGCGGCCATTGAGCGTTCTCAGCTGTCCCACACCACGTCGAGCCGGGGTGGCTTGCGGAACACCAGCCCCCGGATCTCGGCCGGGCGCTCGGGGTCCAGGCGCAGTCCGGGCAGGTCCCGAAGCAGCGCGGCCAGCGCCGCCCGCGCCTCCAGCCGCGCCAGGTGCACGCCGACGCAGACGTGCGGGCCCTGGGCGAAGGCGACATGGCGGCGTAGGTTGGGGCGCCCTGGTCTGAACGCGTCGGGATCGTTGAACACCGCCGGGTCCCGGTTGGCGCCCGCCAGCGACAGGCGCACGAGCTCGCCGCGGCCGATCTCGGCGCCGCCGAAGCTGACATCGGCGGTGGCGTAACGGTCGATGACCGCCGCCGCGGGCTCCAGGCGCAGCGACTCGTCGATCACCCCATCCATCGCGGCGGGGTCGCCGCCCGTCGTCGCCGCCACCGTCGCTGCCACCTCGGCCTCGGTCTGCAGGAGATGCAGCACCGCGTTCGCGATCATCCCCTCGGTTGTCTCGATCCCGCCGAACAGCAGCACGGCGGCGTTGGAGGCGATCTGCTCGCCGCTGAGCGAGCCCGCGGCGGCGGCAGCCGCGAGCAGCGACCTGCCGCCGCCGTCGATCACCGCGGTCAGC
>JBAWFG010000481.1:0-1808 GCA_049591655.1 Solirubrobacteraceae bacterium | reverse complement strand
GCGCCGACCGCCGGTCAATCGCCTTCCCGGTGGCCGATCTCGACGCGGGCCTCGACCTCGGGCGGGCGTTGTCATTCTTGGTCACCGTCTCGCCTTCGACGCCCCAGAACGACGGCTGGGAAGTGCGACTGAACCGCCCCGGTGAGCCCGGAGGCTCGTTCTTCTGGGGAAGGATGAGCTCATGGCTCGACCGAGCAGGTACCCGCCGGAGCTGCGGGAGCGGGCGGTGCGGATGGTGGCCGAGGTGCTGCCGAACTATCCGTCGGAGTGGCCGGCGATGGTGGCGGTCGCGGACAAGCTGGGCATCGGGACCGCTGAGACGGTCCGCAAGTGGGTCCGCCGGGCGCAGGTCGACGGTGGTCTGCGCCCGGGTGTGACATCTGAGGAGTTGGCCGAGATCAAGCGGCTCAAGCGGGAGGTCGCGGAGCTGCGCCGGGCCAATGAGATCCTGAAGGCGGCTTCAGCTTTCTTCGCGGCCGAACTCGACCGGCCAGCGACGCACTCGTGAGGTTCATCGCCGAGCACAAGGACCGCCGCGACGGCGGCCTGCGCTGGGGTGTCGAGTCGATCTGCAAGACCCTGACCGAACACGGCCGCCCGATCGCGGCGTCGACCTACTACGAGGCGACCGGGCGCCCGCGGTCGGCGCGGGCGCTGCGAGACGAGCAGCTGAGCGTCGAGATCGCCCGGGTGCACACGGACAACTTCGGCGTCTACGGCGCCCGGAAGGTCTGGCTGCAGCTCAACCGCGAGGGCGTCGCCGTGGCCCGCTGCACCGTCGAAAGACTCATGAAACAAGCAGGTCTACGCGGTGCCGTCCGCGGGCGGCGGTGGCGCACCACCATCGGTGACCCGTCCGCGGCGCGGCCTGCCGACCTGGTCGACCGGCACTTCGACCCACCGGCACCGGACCGGCTGTGGGTCGTCGACTTCACCTACTGCCCGACCTGGTCGGGGATGGTCTACGTCGCGTTCGTCATCGACGCCTACTCCCGCAGGATCCTCGGCTGGCGCAGCGCCGGTCACATGCGCACCAGCCTCGTCCTCGACGCCCTCGACCACGCGCTGTGGACCCGCCGCCAGGCCGGCCACCCCATCGAGCCCGGGCTGATTTGTCACTCCGACGCCGGGTCGCAATATGTGTCCGTGGCGGCCACCGAACGCCTCGCCGCTGCCGGCGCGGTCCCCTCGGTCGGGACCGTCGGCGACGCGTTCGACAACGCCCTGGCCGAGACCACCATCGGGCTGTTCAAGACCGAACTGTTCAAACCACGCGGGCCGTGGCGGACCGCCGAGCAGGTCGAGATCGGCGTGCTGGAATGGGTCGACTGGTCACGATATGCAGGTGATCGCCGTGCCGGTCATCGGGACCGGTAGCGGAGGGTCGCTGTATCGATCGGAGACCGTCCATGGGGTTCGTCCCGCAGTTGGTCCGCACGCCGCGACCGGGTGGCGGTGAGCTGATCCGGCTGGGTCATCCGTTGCTGGATGCCTATCTTGATCTGGTCAGCGCGCGGGGCCGGCCAAACACGTTGCTGGCGTCGGCGTTCGACCTGAAGGTGTTCTTCTCGATCATCGACAAAGAGCCCGTTGATGTGGTCGCTACCGACGTGCTGACCTTCCTCAAGGCCCAGCGCGAGCCGCGGCGTGGGGCGAAGGTTGTGCGCCTCGAGGACGGCGAGTCCGGTCTGTCGGCGCGCACCATCAAACGCCGGCTGGCGACGATCGCCGGCCTCTACGAGTATCTGATCATCCGCGGCGACACGACGGTGTCGCAGAACCCGGTCCCGCGTGGCTTGGCGATGCGC
>JBAWFG010000480.1:0-3150 GCA_049591655.1 Solirubrobacteraceae bacterium | reverse complement strand
GCCCGGGATCCAGCCGTCGCCCGGGGCCCGGCGGGCGCAGCCGGCAGCGTGGGCGCCACGGCCGCCGCCAGGACATTCCCAGCCCGGCTCAGCAGCCGTTCGTGTTCGTCGACGAGCTCATGCAACCGAGCGATCAAGCGGTCGGCCTCAGCGTCGGCGGCGGGAGGCGCGGGCACGGCTCGCAACGCCGGCGCCGGGCTGGCGGGCTTTGCCACCACCGCGGGCGCCAGGCCGGACTGGATCGTGCGCAGGCGCCGGTCGATCTCGGCCAGGCGAACGTCGAGGATCGATGGCTCGGGCATCGCTGCGAGGCTACCGCCCGGATCGGCGGCAGAGCCGCCGCGGAGCTCGGATCAGGCCTTGAGCAGCGAGGCGGCCGTTTCGGCCACCTGGGTCGGGGTGCGCCCAACGCGCACGCCCTTGCTCTCCAGTGCCTCGGCCTTGGCCGCGGCGGTGCCCTGGGAGCCGGAGACGATCGCGCCGGCGTGGCCCATCGTCTTGCCCGGAGGCGCGGTGAACCCGGCGATGTAGCCGATCACCGGCTTGCTGACGTGGTCGGCGATGAACTCGGCCGCCCGCTCCTCAGCGTCGCCGCCGATCTCTCCGCACATGACGATCAGCTCGGTCTCGGGATCCTCCTCGAACATCCCGATCACATCGATGAAGTCGGTGCCGGGCACCGGGTCCCCGCCGATGCCGACGATGGACGAGTTGCCGAACCCGCCCTGAGCGAGCACGTTGCCGATCTGGTAGGTGAGCGTTCCCGACCGGGACACAACGCCGACGTTGCCCTGGCTGAAGAACGAGGCGGGGATGATCCCGACGCTCGCCTTGCCGGGCGACAGGATGCCCGGGCAGTTGGGGCCGATGAGACGGCTGCGGCCGTTCTTCTTGAGCAGGTTGTAGACGCGCAACTCGTCGTGGGCGGGGATGCCCTCGGTGATGCAGATGATCAGCTCGATGCCGGCATCCTCGGCCTCCAGGATCGAGTCGGCGGCAAACCGCGGCGGCACGAAGATCATCGCCGTGTTGGCACCCTCCTTCTCGACCGCGTCGTGGAAGGTATTGAAGACGGGGACGCCCTCGACGTCCTGGCCGCCCTTGCCCGGCGTGACCCCGGCAACGACCTGGGTGCCGTACTCACGGTTGCGCAGCGAGTGGAAGGTGCCCTCGCGGCCGGTGATCCCGGACGTGCACAGCCGGGTGTTCTCGTCGACAAGGATGCTCATGAGCTTGCTCCCGTGGAGGTCGCCGCCAATTCCACGACCTTGGCGGCGGCGCCGTCCATCGTGGACTCGATGTGCACATTGGGCAGCTGCGCATCGGCGAGCAGCGCTCGGCCCTCGTCGCCGTTGGTGCCGTCGAGGCGAACGACGAAGGGCACGCTCGGGCTGATCTGCTTGAAGGCCTCGATCAGACCCTTGGCCACCTCGTCGCAGCGGGTGATCCCGCCGAAGATGTTGAACAGCACCGCCTTGACCTTGTCGTCAGACAGGATCACCTCAACCGCGCTGGTGATGGCATCGGCACGTGAGCCGCCGCCGGCGTCGAGGAAGTTGGCGGGCTTGCCGCCGGCCTCGGCGACGACGTCGAGCGTCGACATCGACAGTCCGGCGCCGTTGGCCAGCACACCGATGTCGCCGTCGAGCTTGACGTAGGTCAGGCCCCGCTCGGCGGCCATCCGCTCCTGGGGATCCTCGCCCGACAGGTCGCGCAGCTCGGCGTTCTCACCGTGGCGGTAGAGCGCATTGCCGTCGAGGGTCACCTTGGCGTCCAGCGCCTTGACCTCACGCTCGGGGGTGATGATCAGCGGGTTGACCTCGACGAGCGTGGCCTCCTCGCTGGTGAACACCTCATAGAGCTTGGCGAGCATCGCCCCGATCGGCCGCACGACGTCGGCGTCGACCCCGGCCTCAAAGGCCAGCCGGCGCCCGTGGAAGTCCTGGAAACCGAGCAGCGGGTCGACGTGGAGGTGGGCGATCGCGTCCGGGTCCTCGTCGGCGACCTGCTCGATGTCCATGCCGCCCTTGGTGGAGAGCATGACCAGCGGCGCTTTGGCGGAGCGGTCGAAGACGACCGACGCGTAGTACTCGGACGCGATCTGCGAGGCGCCCTCGATCCACACCTCGTGCACGGTGAGACCACGGATGTCCATCCCGAGGATGGCGCGAGCGTGCTCCTCGGCCTCGGCGCGGGTGTTGGCGATCTTGATGCCCCCGAGCTTGCCGCGGCCACCGATCTGGACCTGGGCCTTGACGGCGCAGGGGTAGCCGATCGCCTCCGCGGCCGCGACCGCGTCCTCCACGGTGCGCGCCGGCTGGCCGGCGGGCACCGGAACGCCGTGGCGCGCGAACAGCTGCTTGCCCTGATATTCGAGTAGGTCCATGACGGCGGTCCACTCTAGATGACTCGCCGTTCTGAGCGCGGTCAGGGGGACCACGACGCGCCGCCATGCAGTGCCATGGCATGATCACGGTTTCATGGCGATTCCCAAGACTGTCTCATTTGTGACCTTCGACGTGTACGGCACGCTGATCGACTGGGATACGGGCGCCTTCGAGGCGTTCAGCGCCGAGGCGGAGCGCGACGGCTTCACCGTGGAGCGCGACGAGCTCTTGCCCCTGTTCCACGAGATCCAGCAGCAGATCGAGGCCGGTTCCTACGAGCTCTACGCGGAGGTGCTGCGGCGGACCGCGGTACAGATCGCCAAGCAGCTCGGGTGGCCGCTTGAGCCCTCACGCTCGGGCTTCCTGCCGGACTCGGTGCATCGCTGGAAGCCGTTCAAGGAGACCAACTCGGTCCTGACCAAGATCGCCAAGCAGTACAAGGTGGGTCTGATCTCCAACATCGACGACAAGCTGCTTGGCCAGACGCGGCGCCACATCCCGCTCGACTTCGATCTCGTCGTCACCGCCCAGCAGGTCCGCTCCTACAAGCCGGACCCGGCGCACTTCACCGAGTGCGAGCGGCGAATCGGCTCCAAGAAGGGCTGGGTTCACGTCGCGGCCAGCTACTACCACGACGTCGAGCCGTGCCTGAAGAAGAAGGTCCCGGTGATCTGGGTCAATCGCACCAAGCAGCAGCTGGAGTCCGGGCAGAAGAAGCCCGACGCCGAGGTCGCCAACCTCAAAGAAGCGGCGAAGCTGCTCG
>JBAWFG010000479.1:0-1815 GCA_049591655.1 Solirubrobacteraceae bacterium | reverse complement strand
GCCCAGAAGCTGCGCTCATCGATGACCCTGTTTCATCGCGCCGATCCCGGCGACCCGACGTTCAGCGCGGTCCTGGATCGCTACTTCGACGGCACCACCGACGCGGAGACCGATCGCCGGCTGTGAGCGGCCGGGCGGCACGGGGCGTGATGCGAGCGGTGGCGATCGCCACCGCCGTCCTCGGCATCGCAGCACCGGCGGGTCGCGCCGGGACCGCAGAGCTGATCGGCGCCCATTCAATGATCCAGCTCAGCGACTCGCCGTCGCTGATGAGCGCGATGTTCTCCGAGGCCTCGCAGCTGCATGCCGGGGCGATCCGCCTCGACGTCGCTCCCGCACTCGTGTTCGCCGATCCCTCCCACCCGGACTTCTCCGGCCTCGACCGGGTCACGGCTTTGGCCCAGCAATACGGGCTGCGCGTCGTCGGCGACCTGACGACGATTCCGGCGGCCCTGGCGAACTGCGCCACTCCGGCGCAGTGGCCGGACACGACCCGCTGCGCCACCGACGACCTGGGCGGCTACGCCTCCGTGATCCGCCAGATCGTCGCCCACGCCGAGCCGGTGATCCACGACTGGGAGATCTGGAACGAGCCTGACGTCAGCGGCTACTTCAACGGCACGCCCCAGCAGTACGCGCTCATGCTCCGCACCGCCCACGACGCCATCAAGGCCGTCGACCCGGGTGCCAACGTTCTGCTCGGGGGGATCTCGGGGCTCGGCGGACTGCCCTGGCTGGCCCAGGTGCTGGCGGCCCCGGGGGCGGATGCAGCGACGGCGTTCGACACCGCCAACCTCCACGAGCGCGCCGGCCTCGGCCAGCTGACGCAGGACGTCACGAACTTCCGGAGCTTTCTGGTCTCCAATGGCTTCACCGGCCCGCTGTGGGTGACCGAGCACGGCTATCCGGCGGACCCGGCGTTCCAATACGACTCGTGGTTCACCGGGGGTGCGCCGGCACAGGCCGCCTATCTGCAGGCCTCGATCCCCACGCTGCTCGACGCCGGAGCCGCCGCGGTGTTCGTCACCGAGCGTGACAACCTCGACGGTCAGTTCGCCTCCGAAGGCCTGCTGGCGGCGGGCGGAGGATCGCCGAGTGATCCGGCGTGGATGCCGCGGCCGGCGTTCGCCGCCGTGCGAGCGATCGCCGACTGCTACGCGGCGCTCGGCCGTGACTGCCCGGGCCCAGCGCCGGTGATCGCCCCCGCCGCGGTGATCCCGTCCCCCGTCCCCCTCCACGCTGCCACGACCGCCACGGTGGACGTGACCGATCCCGGCCCGGCGCCGGTGCGCTTCTACGGGGCACGGCTCGTCGGCGGCCCCGCCGGCCAATTCTCGGTGGTGGCCGACTCGTGCTCGTACGCGCTCGTGCAGCCCGGCGTCCCGTGTGCCGTGACGGTCCTCTACCGCCCGACCGTCCCCGGAGCGGTGACCGCCGCCCTCGTCTTCCCCACCGACGCCGGTCAGATCGAGGCGTCGATCACCGCGGTCTCGCCCTCGGTGTCAAGTCTGGTCTGGCGCCGGGCGCCCGGCGAGGGGCCTCGCGTCGCCGCGCTCCCCGCGACTGCGCGGATGCCGGAGCGCCTGACGGTGACGCTCGTCAACCCGCTCGGCGCGACGGTGACCGTGACCCGGGCGGCGCTGAGCGCCATCCGCGGTGGGAAGCTAAAGATCATCAGCGACAACTGCGTCGGCGCCGGCGTCGCCCCCCAGGGGGCGTGCCAGCTGTCGGTTGCGGTCGGTCCGGTCCGGTCGGTCCGGTCGGTCCGGTCGGTTCGGTCGCTGCGAGCCGCGGTGGTCACCGGCCGGCTGACAC
>JBAWFG010000478.1:0-15688 GCA_049591655.1 Solirubrobacteraceae bacterium | reverse complement strand
CGCGGGCGCCGGGCGCCTGATCGCCGGAGTGCTGCGTCGCCCCGGACGCGTTCTCGCCGCTGCGGCTGTGCTGGCGGTCCTGGGGTGGGTCGCCGACACCCAGACGACGGTCCAGTCCGATGTCACCAAGCTCGTGCCGACGAGCATGCCGGCGCTGCGCAACCTCAACACGCTGGAGAAGGTGACCGGTGTGTCAGGCGAGATCGACGTCACTGTGCGGGGAGCCGACGTCGCCACCCCGGCCACGGTGCGCTGGATGGTCTCCTACGAGAACACGCTGCTCAACCATTACGGATATCTGGAGGAGAAGGGATGCGCCCGGGCCACGCTGTGTCCCGCCCTGTCGCTGCCGGACCTGTTCTCCTCCGGCAGCCAGACCTCGGCGGCCGCGAATTTGACCCAGTCGCAGATCACCGGACTGCTGTCGGCGGTGCCGTCCTACTTCCGCCAGGCGGTGCTCACCTCCGATAACCGTGAGGCGACGTTGGCGTTCGGGATCCGGCTGATGCCGCTCTCCCGCCAGCAGCAGGTGATCGACTACATGCGCTCGCGCCTGCACCCCCCGCCGGGAACCCACGCCGCCCTCGCCGGCCTGCCGGTGCTCGCCGCGGAGGCCAACGCGTCGCTGTCCTCGACTTCGCACCGCTTCCTGACCCTGATCGCCGGGTTGCTGGCGGTCGGCCTGGTGCTGCTGCTCGTCCTGCGCAAGGTGCAGCGGGCCCTGGTCCCGATGACCCCGATCGTGCTGGCCACCGGCTGGTCCTCGCTGATCCTGTTCGTGATCGGGATTCCGCTCAACCCGATGTCGGCAACGCTCGGCACCCTGGTGATCGCCATCTCCACCGAGTTCAGCGTGCTGCTGTCCGAGCGCTACCGCCAGGAGCGGGCCGCCGGCCACGACCTGCGCGGCGCGCTGGGGCGGACCTACCGATCCACCGGCGCGGCGGTTCTCGCGAGCGGCGTGACCGCCATCGTCGGGTTCGGGGTCCTCGTGTTCTCCAACATCACGATGCTGCGCGACTTCGGGTTCGTGACGCTGATCGATCTGTCGGTGTCGCTGGTCGGGGTCCTGCTCGTGCTGCCGGCGGTGCTGGCGATCGCCGAGCGCGGGGACGTGCTCGAGCGACTGCAGGACGGCTCGCGATCGGCCGGGTCGGTGCTCGCCCGGCTGCGCCGCCGGCCGCGGGTAGCGTGAGCGGCTCCGGCGGCCCGCCGGAGCATCCGGACGGGCTGCCAAAGGGCCGAGCCGAGCCGCCGGAGGGCCGAGCCGAGCCCTCCCTGCAGCGACTCGATCCCGACCGGGGTCAGGCCCAGGTGCCCGAGGCCGTCGAGGCTGAGCCGCTGGCGCCGCCGCCGCGCCCGGTCATCGAGGCCCGCCGCTACGGCTGGATGATCGGGATCTTCGGGCTCCTGCTCGTGGTCGGCGTCTCGATCTATCAGTTCGCCACTCACGGGATCGGCACCACCGGCGTGCCGCCCGGACGTCCGTTGCACCTGTTCGCGGCGCCGCTGGCCGCCACCAACCTCGATGGTGACCCGACGGCGAATCCGACGTGCTCGCCGGCGCGCCACGATCCGCGGGCACTCAACATCTGCCTGCTCGAGCGCCGGGGCCCGCTCGTGATCTCGTTCTTCGTCACCGGAGCCGCGCAGTGCGTGCGCCAGGTCGACGCCCTCCAGGCGCTGTCACGTCGCTACCCGGCGGTGCAGTTCGCAGCGGTGGCGGTCGGCGGCGCGCACGCCGCCACCGCCCGCCTGGTGCGCCGCCACCACTGGACGATCCCCGTCGCCTATGACCGTGACGGCCGCGTCGGCTCTCTGTACAGCGTTGCCGCCTGCCCGATGGTCGAGATGGCCGCTCGCGGTGGGGTCGTCGCCGATCGGCTGGTCGGCGACCGCTGGGAGGGCGCCGCCTCCCTGGCGCCGCACGTGCGGGCCCTCGTCGCCGCACCGGGCGCGTGACCGCGCCGAGTCCGACGCGGCTGCGCAGCGGACACGTCGCGTCTGAACTCGCCGACGAGTTCCCGGGGCTGCGCGTGCGATTCGCGACCGTCACGCAGGGCCCGCGGAGCAGCCCGCCGGCCCTCGTGCGACGGCTGGCAGCGCTGTCTGACCGCTACCGCGGCGCGGGCGTGGTGTCGCTGCGCACGCGCCCGGTGCCGTCGGCATTTCGCACCTTCTTTCGCCAGATCGGTCTCGACCCCGACGTGGAGCGGATCCCGGCCGAGGCGGTCGCCGTCGCCCGGCTCCTCCACGGCGGCTTTCGCTCCACCGGCCTGATCGCCGACGCCTGCCTGGTGGCAGTGGTGGAGACGGGCGTGGCGGTATGGGCGCTTGATGCCGACGGGGTGGACGAACGTGACCTCGGGATCCGCGTCTGCACCGGCGCCGATGTCGCCGCGCTCGGTCCGGCGCAGGCCCCGCCGCCGGGCAGTCTCGTCGTCGCCGACGGCCGTCGGGTGCATGCGCTGCTGTTCGGCGATCCGCTGCCGGGCCGTGCGGTCAGCGCAGCGACCCGCCGGGTCACCCTGTACTCGGTGGGGGTCGACGGAGTCCCCGTGATCCACGTCGAGGAGGCCATGTGGACGGTCCTGGAACTCTTGGGGGCAGCGGGCGGGGGCTGATAAGGTGGACCGATGGGCGGAATGGCGCTTCCCCCGGATGTGGTCGACTCCGGCCACCTGATGACAGTCGGAACACCGGCGCGTACCACCGGGATCCCGGTCATCGACGTCGCCGACGAACGGGCGGCGCGCCGATCCCTGCACGCCCAGATCGCTCGGCTGGAGCGAGATCTCGCCGACGCGTTCGTCACCGCGTTTCCGATGGGCGGCCTTGAGCAACCAGCTCCGGTCACCGCTCGGCCGCGGCTCCTCGGCCTCGGCGAGCTGGAGGTCGTCCGCGACGAGCTGGCCGAGCGCCTGCATACCGCCCGGGTGACGATCAGCCGCTGCGCCGACGAGCAGGCTCAGAAGCGGATGGCGCTCGAGCGGATGCTGCTGGCGCCGGCCGAGCACCGCTTCGAGCGGGTGTCACGCAGCGATCTCGGCGAGCCGGGATGCGGGGTGTGGCAGGTGCGGCCGCGGCTTGGGCTCATCGGCATGCTGATGGGCTGGTGGCAGGTCAAGCTCTCATCCGGCTGTCCGTTACCCGGGGGCCATGGGCCCGCCGGACGGCGGCCTGTGGCCCGGTTGGTGCTCACCAGCGATGAGCGCTGAGCATCACCACAGCGTGCAGCCCCCGCATTCCCTCATCCGCTCGGGCGCCGGGGCGTTGCTCGTCCTTGCGATCATGTTCCTCGGCAGCCTCGGCCTGTGGGTTGGTACCCCGCTGCTGTGGCTGTGGGTCGGCTCTCAGATCCAGGGCGCGACCGGGTCGCTCGGGACGGCCCTGGCGGTGGCGTTCTTCGGCGTGGTGGTGACCGTGACCGTGATCGCCTCGGTGCTCGCGCGCCTCAGCGACGTCCACCGGTCCAACTGCCTGGCCCGCGGCCAGGAGGACCCCGGTCACGTGATGCTCGAGGGCGTGCTCGTGGTCAGTGCCGGACTGACGATCTTCGCCTTCGTGATCTGGTTCTTCTTCCTGGCCGGCACGAGCCCCGTGCCGCTCGGGATGAAGCTCTGAGAATTCGGACCCGGCGTGCCCCCGGCGACTATGGGGCACGCCCGGTCCGCTCATCGCCGTCGGTGCGTCGCGTGGTGTCTCCCGTAGCGGGAGCGACCAGCTAGGCGCCGACGAGCGCCATCTCCCGCGATGACGAGGCCTGAAGCGAGTTGGCCAGCATGTGTCGCTGGCGGTCGGTCAGGCTCCCGATCGTCTTGGTCTCAATGATGTGGTTGCGGGAGAGGAACTTACGGCACCTCGTGCTGCCCCAGCGACGCTGGCTCATCAGGAGATCCCCGATGGGCCAGCTGGAAGCCTCGTCAGGACAATCGAGGATGACATCAGCGGCAGAGATCTCTCCGACCCCGATGCTGCGCTTCAGCGCAGCCCGGGCGAGCCGGATCTCATTGGCCCGCTCGAGCGCCCGCAGGCGCTGAGGTTCGGAGGTCTTCAGTGCGGTTGGTGTCATCGATCTGTCTCACTTCCCATCATGTCGGGTCCGCGCGCGGACGTTGACCAGTATCGGCGGCTCCCGGCACACGGCGTGAGCGAGCCACACGTTCCAGCATCAATTAGCGAGCACCTGGGCTCAAATTTCTCCCTAGGTGGCTGCCCTCCGGGAGACCGAGATCTCCGCGCCGGGGGCCCTCTGCAAGGCACGCGGCCAACCACCCATTTGCGACTCCGGAGAACCTAGAACAACGATCCGGTCACAGCAATGTCACAGGGCAGTGACATGCGCTTAGAGCGCCTTTTTTATGTTCTCGGCGGCCTTGTGCAGGAACGGACAAGATCGGTCGGCCCGGTCGCCGGAGAGCGTCGAAGGTGGAGGCCGTTGGGGGGTCGGAGCGGGTTGAGCCGGGGGTCGGCTCAGCCGCCGGAGGGCAGCGGCCCGTGCTCGGCCTCGAAGTCCCGCTTGACCTGCCCGAAGATCTCCAGTGCCCGGTCCAGCGTGGCCTGGTCATGGGTGGCCATGACGCTTGTGCGCAGCAGCGCGCCGGCGGGCGGAACCGCCGGATGCAGGGCGGTGTTGACGAACACCCCGGCCTCGTACAGGGACTTCCACAGAAACGCCGCCTTCCAGTCGTCGCCGACCAGAACCGGGACGACCGGCGTGACGATCTCGGTGCCATCGGCCAGCCGGGTGGGGGCGACCACGTGGAAGCCGAGTTCCCGCAGACCGTTGTGCAGGTACTGAGCGTTCTCCAGCACCCGCGCAAACAGCGGCGGTCCCTCGTCGGAGCGGCAGATCCGCACCGCGGCCAGGGCAGCCCCGACCGCGGCGGGCACCGCGGAGGCGGTGAACATGAACGGGCGCGATTGAATTCGCAGGTACTCGATCACGTCGGCCGGACCGGCGATCACGCCTCCGCAGGAGGCCAGCGACTTGGAGAAGGTCGCCATCCGCAGGTCGACCCGATCCTCGATCCCGAGCAGCTCACAGGTCCCGGCGCCACGGGCGCCGAGTACGCCGAGAGCGTGCGCTTCGTCGACCATCAGGCGCGCTCCGTGGCGGGCGCACAGCTCGGCGATCTCCGGCAGCGGCGCCACGTCGCCCTCCATCGAGAACACGCCATCGACGACGACGAGGATGCCGCCCCCGTCCTTGCCCGCCTGCACGAGGCGCTTCTCCAGCAGATCCATCCGGTTGTGGCGGAACGCCCGCAGGGTCGCCCGGGAGAGGATGCAGCCGTCCAGGATCGAGGCGTGGTCACCGGAGTCGGCGATCACGGTGTCCCCGGGCGCCAGCAGCGTGCCGAGCGCTCCGAGATTGGCCTGATGGCCGGTCGTGAACACGAGCGCGTCCTCGGTGCCGAGCCACTCGGCGAGCTCCCGCTCCAGCACGAGATGCAGGTCGATCGTGCCATTGAGGAACCGGGAGCCGGTCAGCCCGCTGCCGTACTTGTTGACCGCGTCGATCGCGGCCTGGCGCACGCGCTCGTCGCCGGTCAGGCCGAGGTAGTTGTTGGAGCCCAGCATGATCCGCTGAGCGCCCTCCATCTCCACCACGGGCAGCGTCGGGCCCTCGAGCACCCGGAAGTACGGAAGCGCGCCGAGCTCACGGGCAGCCTTGAGCTGCTCGATGCGCTCGTGCTCCCGAGCTTTGGCGAAGACGTCGATCGATGTCGGCATGCTGACCGGACAATCCTAACGAGCGATCCGGGCGCCTTTGAGAATGACCGCCGACGCTGTCACCATATGCGGCCGATGACCAACCCTCAGCAGACCGACTCGGCTCCGACCGAGGTCACCGACGCCGAGATCGTGCCTGACGGCGAGGACGCCTCGCTGGAGGGTCCCGTCCCACGCGAGGAGCCCGTCGACGGAATCCCCGTCCTGGCCGAGGTCCACGCGCTCCAGACCACCTCGCCCGCCATGTTGCCGGCCGTGCAGGCCGCCGCGGTGGCGGCGACGGGGTTTGTCGCCGGCGCCGCGACACTGGCGCTGGTACGACGCCACAGTGCTCGCAAGCTCGCCCGGACCCGCCGCCCCCGGGGGCTCGACGCCCTCCCGATCGTCGGCTCGCGCAGCTTCCTCGTCGACGTGCACCTGATCGCAAAGCCGGGGGAGTGACCGGGGAGTACGCGCTCGAGGTTCGCCTCGAGGTCCGGCCACGCTGGACGTTTCGCCTCTCACACCGGGTTGGCCTGGACCGCGTCGCGCGGGTGCGCGGCGGGGTGTTGCACCGACTGCTGCATCACGACGGGCGACCGGTTGCCGTGCGGGTGGCGCAACTGAGCGCCGAGCGGGTGCTGTTCGGCGCCCGGGCAGCCGACCGGGCCTCGGCGGAGTGGGGGATCGAGCGGATGCGTGGCGCGCTGGGGATCGACCACGATCTCGCCCCGTTCTACGAGCGCTTCCGCTTTGACCCGCTGATCGGCGCCGCGGTCCGGGCCGACCCGGGCCTGCGCCCGGCCGGCCGGCCCGACCCATTCGAGGCGCTCGCGTGGGCGATCTGCGAACAGCTGATCGAGTACGAGCGCGCGGCCGCCATCGAGCGTCGCCTCGTCGCCCGCCTCGGCCGCCGCTGTCCCGTCACCGGGCTCGCCGATGCTCCGACCGCGGCCGTTGTGGCCGCCCAGGCGCCGGCGCTGCTGGCCTCGCTGGACCTCAGCGAGGGGCGTGCGCTGGCGCTTGTCCGGGCCGCCCGTGAGGTCGCCTCGGGGCGGGTCGACCTCATGGCCTCCGATCACGAGCGCGGTTGGGCTCGGCTGCGGCGCATCCGGGGGGTCGGCAGCTGGACGCTGGAGATGCTCGCGCTCACCGGGCAGGGACGACTTGACCAGCTGCCGGCCGGCGATCTGGGGTATCTCAAGCTCGTCGGCAGGCTGCGTGGCGGAGATCCGCGGGCGCGGGCCACCGAGGAGGAGGTGCGCCGCCTGTTCGAGCCCTACGAGCCGTGGGCGGGGCTGGCCGGGCTGCACGCGCTGCGCAGTGCGGGCAACGCCGCGTCACTGCGTCTCGCCGCCTGACCGCGCGTGCCTGTCTCAGGCGTGGATCGGGGAGAGGATCAGGCGATCCCCGCAGGGCGAGATGCGGGGTGCGCGGCGCAGGGAGATCCGCCGCCACTGCGGGGTCGCACGCAGTGGCACCGCTGACATCGCCGCGGTGACCACCCGGCAGGTGTGGGCGCCTGAGTACTCGTTGTTGGTGGGGAAGCTGATCCCGAAGTGCGCGCTGGTTCCCGGCCGGATGAGGACGCGTTTGGGCGGCGTCATCGTGTCCGGGAAGAATCCGTGCCCGTGGAGCACCCGGAAGCTGAGCGTCGCCCCCCCGGCGCCGAGCAGCCGTGCGGCCGGGTAGCCGATGATCCGGCAGGGGTGCGCCGAGACGTTGCGCAGCGCGATCGTCACCTCCATATGGCCGGTGGCGCCGTCGGTGCCCGCATAGGAGGGGGCGAGCTGGGCGCCGGCGCACGTGCGGACCGTTGCGGTGGGTCCGCCTGCGGCGGAGCTCGTCGTGGCCGAGTTGGTCTGCGAGGAGCTGCCGCAGCCCGCCGCGGCAAGCGTCAGCCCGATCGCCGCCAGGGCCCGGATGTGAGCTGCGCCGCGCACGGCCGACATGGTAGGTGTGAGGGGACTCGCTGCGCGACTCCCGGGCGAGATCGTGGGGAATCGCTGGCGCGATTCCCTTGCGAGATTGCCCGGGGGGCAATCTCGCGGCGCGCGCGTCGTCACCTACGGCCCTTGGCCGGCGAGCAGCTGGTTGGTGGCGGCCCCCTCGTAGGAGGTGGCGTTGGCGATCAGATGGTGGTTGAGCATCCACTGCCCGTAGGCGGTCCACTGGGCCTGGTTCTGCCACCCCCAGGGTAGGCCGGCCCCCACCGGGAAGAACGAGGGGAGCGTCGCCTGCACGCTTGCCTGCTGGAGCTTGCGGCTCAGGCCGGGATTGGCATGCAGCAGCGCGGAGATTCCGGCCTGGGGGTCAGAGCGGACCGCCTCATACCCGCGCCCGAGCGCCTGCATGAAGCGGCGCAGCTCATTGCCGCGCGTGGCGATCTCGTTCTGGCGCACGACCACGACGAGTTCGTCGTAGGGCGGGACACCGGCCTTATCGACGGGGATCACGTTGGCCCGCCGCCCGGCCTGGCGCAGCTGGATCGCCTCGTAGTTCCAGTAGCCGCCGAGGGTCGCCGCCACGTGTCCGGAGAGCATCGCGCCGACAAGGTCTGCGCCGACGTTGACCTGCTTGACCGACGTGGGTGGCACCGACGCGGTCTGGAGGATCGTCTTCAGGTACGCCTGCTGATAGGCGATCCCGGCGTCTCCGACGGTGCGCCCGCGCAGCTGGGCCGGGCTGGTGATGTGCTTGGAGGCCAGCGAGATGATCGAGGTGAGCGGTCGCTGGACGATCGCGCCCACGGCGGCCAGCATCTCGCCCTTGTCCCGCGCGAGCATCAGTTCGGGCTCGTATGAGATGGCGACATCGACCTTGCCGGCGGCCAGCAAGGCCAGCGGCGTCGCGGGGTCGGTGGGGACGTGGACGTGGACATCGAGCCCGGCATTGGTGAAGCCGCCGTTGGCCAGCGCCTCATAGAGCCCCACGTGATCCGCGTTGGGGAACCAGTCGAGCATCACGTTCAGCGGCTGGGTGGTGCCGGATGCTGGGGTCACGGTGTCCTTCTTCTCACCGCAGGCGGCCAGCAGCATGATCGCTGCCAGCCCACTGCACAGCACGGCCAGTCGTCGTTTCATCGATCGGGGTCTCCAGTCGGTTGGTGGGCCCAGGGAAGCAGCCGCCGTTCGGCGAGGGTCATCAGGCCGAAGAGCCCCACCGAGAGCGCGCACAGTACCGTGGTTGTGGCGAAGGCCCGGGCTGAGTCGAGCTGGCTCACGGACTGCTGGAAGAGGTAGCCGAGTCCGGCACTGGAGCCCCCCCATTCGGCGAATACGGCGCCGATCACCGCGATCGCGATGGCGATCTTGGCCCCCGTGAACACCGACGGCAGGGCCGCCGGCAGCTCGACGCGGCGAAACGTCTGCGCACGGGAGGCATCGAACGTCCGCATCAGCTTGATCAGCTCGGGATCCACGGACGCCAGCCCGGCGAGCGTGGTGACGACGATCGGGAAGAAGCACACGAGCGAGATCACCACCAGCTTGGGGCCCAGCCCGAACCCCAGCCACAGCGCCAGGATGGGGGCGAGGATCGGGACCGGGACCGCCTGGGAGGCGATCAGCAGTGGATAGGCGGCCCGTCGCAGCGTCGGCGAGAAGTGCACCGCCACCGCCATCGCCAGCCCGGCCACGGTCGCGACGAGCATCCCGAGCACGATCTCCTGCGCGGTGACGAGCAGGTTGCTCCACAGCAGTGCCCGGTCGTCAAACAGCGCGGCGGCGACGGCGTGGGGGGCGGGCAGCAGGAGCACGTCGATCCCGCTGATGTCCACATACAGCTCCCAGGCGCCGATCAGCGCGGCGATCAGCGCCAGCGCCGGCAGGCTTCTCCACAGCCGCCTCACGGAGCCACCCCGAGCCGACGTCTCACTCAAGCCACCCCGAGCGCTTCGAGCACCTGCTCGCGCAGGGCGACGACCTCGGCGTCGGTGCGCCGCCGGGGGCGAGGGGCGGCCACCTCGATCTCGGCCACCACCCGTCCCGGCCGCGGCGACAGGACGACAACGCGATCGCCCAACACCACCGCCTCCTCGACATCGTGGGTGACGAGCACGACGGTGCGCGGCTCGCGCTCCAGGACGTGCACCAGCCAGCCCTGCATCTCAGCGCGGGTGATCGCGTCCAGAGCCGCGAACGGCTCATCGAGGGCGAGCACCGGCTTTCCGCCCAGCAGCGAGCGCAGGAACGAGACCCGCTGGCGCATGCCGCCCGACAGTTCGGCCGGGCGCGTGCGCTCGAACCCTGCCAGACCGAAGCGCTCCAGCCACGGTGCGGCCTGCGCCCGAGCCTGCTCGCGGCCAAGGCCCTGGACCCGCAGGGCGAGTGCGGCGTTGTCGACAGCGCTGCACCAGGGGAGCAGCAGGTCGCGCTGGGGCATGAGCACCGCGGGGGCGCTTGAGACCGTGCCGGCGTCGGGCCGCTGCAGCGCACAGATGAGCTCCAGCAGCGTCGTCTTGCCGCATCCGCTGGGACCGACGACGCAGACGATCTCGCCCGGGGCGGCGCGCAGCGACACGCCGTCGAGGGCCGCCACGCGTCCCCGACGTGTCGTGAACGTCCGCGTCACCCGTTGCACAGACACCCCGCCGGGGTCATGGCGGCTCTCGGTCGCCGGAGGCGGAGCCTCGATCGTCACTTGGTTCGCTCCCTCCGCGGGCATTACCCCACAGGTTCTAAGGGTCAGCGCCGGGCGGTCGTACTCAGATCGCGTGGGGGCGCTATCTCAGCCGGCTTACCCGCCAGCCCCCCTGGTTTTCAGATCTCTTGCCAGATCCTACTGGCGTCAACCGGGTGCTGACGCCCCCAGGTCAGGTAACGTGCCGACGATGCGTCGCTGTGGGGCAGAGCGCTACGTGGGGATCGTGGCTCTGCTCACGGCGCTTCTGGCCGCCGTCATCATGGCCCCGGCGGCCGGGGCACACCCGACGTTCCGTCCGCGCGCGGGGCATGCGATGGGGATTCTGCCGCGCTATGACGTCCCGGAGATCGCCACCGGGGCCAACCTCCCGGTCGTATTCCACGGCGGGACGGTGATGCGCAACGTCACCGTCCACACCGTGTTCTGGGCCCCGCCCGGCTATCAGTTCGATGGTGCCCCGAGCGCGGGAACAGTGGGCTACCGGGCGCTCATCGAGCAGTTCCTCTCTGACGTCGCCCACGACTCCGGCTCGACGTCCAACGCCTTCTCGGTGCTCGGCCAATACGGCGATCACGCCGGGGTCGGCGGCTATCAGATCCATTACGACCCGGCGGTGGACTCCGTCACCGACACGACGCCGTATCCGTCGACGGGCCGCCAATGCCCATCCTCGGCGGGCGTTGCCACGTGCGTCACCGACCTGGCGATCGAGCACGAGCTCGACCGGCTGATCGGCCCCGCGAATGGGGCCGCCCGGGGTCTGTCGAACCTGTGGTTCGTGTTCCTGCCCCCCGACGTCGACACCTGCACCCAGCCGGGGACGTGCGCCACCAGCGCCTACGCCGGCTACCACTCGCTGTTTCAGCTGGGCCACGGAGTGACGGTCTACGCGCCGATCCCGGATCCACTCGTCGAGCTCACGCCGCCGCCGGGCTCAGACCCGCAGGGCAACCCGGAGGCGGAGCTGTCGCTCGACACCGTCGCCCACGAGGCGGTCGAGGCGATCACCGATCCGCTCGGCACCGCCTGGATGGATCCCAACGGCTTCGAGACCGGTGATAAGTGCGAGACCGGGCCCCAGGACGGGACCCCGCTGGGCTACGCCCCCGACGGTTCGCCCTACAACCAGCTGATCAACGGGCACCAGTACCTCCTTCAGGACATGTGGTCAAATCCGCGCAACGGCTGCGTGCAGAGCTCGACCGCGGTGGCGTCGACCCCGGCCCTGCACACGCTCGACCTGCATCAGTTCAGCCCGGCGGTGAGCGGCAGCCTCGGCGTGGCCCGCCGCGCGCCGGTCACGGTCCTGCTCGGCCGTGCTGGCCTGCCGGTGGCGATCGCGCATGGCACCACGCGCGCCAACGGCACCTGGGGGCCGTTCGTGCTGCGCGGCGCGGGCGGCCGCCCGCACGCGGTCGGCGATGACCGTGACCAGATCGAGGTCGTCTATGGCCTCGGTGCCGGCAGCCCGCAACCGGACTTCATCGCCACCGGCAGCGGCGGGAATCCGTTCACCCAGTCGGGCTACACGGGCTGGCTGGCGCTCGACAGTGGCTTCGCGGTGCACGCGGGCCCACATGGCGGCGAGGTGCTCATCGGTCCCTGCTCTCAGACCGGGGTGCTGACGCTGCGCGTCGGCGCCTCGCCGACCCAGTCGCCCACCGATCTGTGCCAGACCGAGACCGATGCGGCGGCGATCCCCACCCGCCATCTCGGGTCCGGGACGGCGCTGAACCTGACGAGCCTTGACAACCGCGGCGCGTTCGTCCTCAACCCCAACGGCACGCTTGTCAGCATGACCGTGCCCCTCGGGGAGCCCGACAGCGTCTCCGCGCTGGCGGCGGCCAGCCGCGTGCCGTTCGTGCCCACCGGCCAGCCGTCGTGCACCGCGTTCTTGCGGATCCAGACGATGCGCTGCTCAGGCCTGGTCCCGGAAGATCGCTACACGCTCGTGCGCCACGGGCGGCGAGTCGGTCACGGCCGGGCCGATGGCGGTGGGGTGGTGGCGATTGCCGGGCTGGCGATGCGGGGCGGCGATGTGATCGGACTGGTCAACACGGCCGGGCGCCGGCTGACCTCGCTGCACGTCGCCCGCCTGCGCGTCCACCTGATCGGCAGCCAGACCACGGTGGCGTCGGGGACATGTGAGCCTGGCGATTACTGGGGGCGGCCGGTGACCCGCCCGCCATCAAGCGCCGCCGTCGGCCAGGGCATCGGCGGTAGCGGCATCACGTGACCGGCGACGGGCCACGCCGCCGGCCTGCCGAGCGCCGACATCGCCCAGATCGACGATCTGAGCGGCGGCCAGACCGCCCTCCAGGTGCCGATCATCGAGTCGACCGCGCCGATCCGCGACGAGACGCTGTACGGGTCCTTCTACGCGTCGGCTCAGTCCGGGCTGCCGGGACCGCATGGCACCACGGTCGCGGGCGGGGCGCCGATCGGGCTGACGATCACCCCCGCGGGCCGCTCGCATCCGGTGTTCCGGGCTGCCGACGTCGACACGACCCATGGCGTGCCGGTCCCGGCGCTGGCGCCCGGAGCCTATGTCGCCACCTGGGTGCTGCGCGACGCCGCCGGGGACACCCGGACGGTGACGACGCGCTTCTTCGAGGCCTGATCAGGCCTCGATCGGCTGGGTCAGCGCCTTGACGAAGTCCTCCAGCTGGTCGGTGCGCCAGCACTCGAACGCCGTGCAGTGCTCGGCGTAGGCCGAGATCACCGAGTCGCCGTAATTCCAGTAGAGCTGCGGCTCGGGGTTGAGCCAGAAGGTCCGCCCCGCCCGGGCGCAGATGGCGGCGAACACGTCGTCGCGGGGCGGGCGCCCGTTGGTGCGGGCGTCGCCGAGCACGATCACCGTCGCCCGCGGGTGCAGTTCATCTTCGATCAGCGCCAGAAACTCGGTCCACACCCGCCCGTAGTCGGTGTAGCCGGAGATGTCGGCGACACCGGCGTCCCGGGACACGGCCTCTGAGGCGGCCCGGAAGTCCCGCTCGCGCTCGAACACCTCGGTCACCTCCGAGATCCGCTCGATGAACACGAACGACCGCAGCTTGCGAAACGAGTCGTGCAGCGCATGCAGGACGCTGAGAAAGAAGGTGGAGGCGCTGGTGACGCTCGTCGACACGTCGCACAGCACGAAGATCTCCGGCCGGCGGGGCCGGCGCGGCCGGTACTTGAGCTCGATCGGCACCCCGCCGGTCTGCAGCGAGGCCCGCATCGTGCGCCGGACGTCGACGTGGGCATGGCGCTTGCGGCCCTTGGTCTCGTGACCCTGGGTGGCGAGCCGTCGCTTGAGCTGAGTGACGATCCGGTGAACCGCCGCGAGATCCTGGATGGGTCCGGTGGGCAGGGCGCGGTCGAGCTCGGTGAGCGGCCGCTTGGGTGGGAGGCTGGCTGTGCGCTCGATCAGCCCGCGCTCGAGCTCTCGGCGCAGATGCTGCTCGAAGCGGCGCAGCTGCTCGCGTGGGACCCCGTTACGGCGCGGGTCGTCGGTGGGCAGATCGGGCTGGGGTTCAGTGCGCAGCCCGAGTGCCCGTCGGATCCGCTGGACGTCGACCCCGAGCACTCCGGATCCCTCACCGCGCCCGAACGCCGCGATCGCCAGCCGGGCGAGGTCGCGCATCGCGGATTCCGAGCCGTCCTGCAGGGCGGCGGCGATCTGCCGGCGCAGCTCATCGAGGTCGACATCGAGCGACTGGGCGCCCTGCGCGGCGGCGGCGGCCTCCGAGATGTTCTGGCGGGCCGCCTCGGCCTCGGCGGCGCGGAAGAAGAAGCGCTCGAACACGAGGTCGAACGTGCGGCGGTCATCGGGCGATTTGGCCAGCGTGGCGGCGAGCGCCTCCCGGAAGTCGGCCTGGCTCGTCCAGGAGATCTCGTCCAGCGCCGCGAACGCGTCGAGCAGCTCGGAGGTGCCGACCGCCATCCCCTCGGCGCGGAGATCCTCGGCGAAGCCGAGCAGCCGGCCGTCGAAGCCACCGGGGCCGCGGTCGGGAACCTTGGCGTAGAGCTTGCCGGGCGGGGAGCCGCTCGGTCCAGAACCGCTGGGCGGGCCGGCGCCGTTACCCGGCGGCGCGGGCATCGGCGGGCTCCAGCTTGACCCCGACCCGCGCCGCGACGGTGTCGAGATCGGTGCGGTGCTTGACGATCACGCTCATCGTCTGCTTGAACATCTCGGCGTCGATGTCGGTGGCGCCGAGCAGGATGAGGGCGCGGGCCCAGTCGATCGACTCGGCAATGCTCGGCGGCTTCTTGAGGTCGAGCTCCCGGACCTGGTTGACGATCTCCACCAGCTTGCGGGCGACTGCCGCGTCGAGCTCGGGGGAGTGCAGGCGGACGATCTCCAGCTCGTGCTCCAGATCGGGGTAGTCGAGCCACAGGTACAGGCAGCGCCGTTTGAGCGCCTCGGTCAGCTCCCGCGTGTTGTTGGACGTCAGCAGGACGATCGGCAGGGTGCGGGCCTCGATGCGACCGAGCTCGGGGATGGAGATCTGGAAGTCCGAGAGGAGCTCCAGCAGCATCGCCTCGAACTCCTGGTCGGTCTTGTCGATCTCGTCGATCAACAGCACCACCGGCTCGGGCGATGCGATCGCGGTCATCAGCGGGCGGGGAAGCAGGAACTCCTCGCTGAAGATGTCGTCCTGGACGTCCTGCCAGCCGGCGTCTCCGGACTCGGTCTGGATCCGCAGCAACTGCTTGCGGTAATTCCACTCATACAGCGCCTTGGCCTCATCCAGGCCCTCGTAGCACTGCAGGCGCACCAGCGTGCGGTCCATATAGCGGGCCAGCGCCTTGGCCAACTCCGTCTTGCCCACCCCGGCCGGGCCCTCGACGAGCACCGGTTTACCGAGCTTGGTGGCAAGGTAGGACACGAGCGCCGTGGACTCGCCGGGCAGATACCCGGCCTGCCTCAGCCCGTCGACCACATCCTCGACGGAGTTGGGAGAGTTCGTGGTGGTCGTTTCGCTCATGGGGTGTGGCGCGCCGCGCGGCCAGACCCCCAAATATAGGGTTCCTGTCCGTGGTCCTTCTCCTCGCATCCCAACAGTCGCGTCTGCACGCCTTCGTGGCGGTGCTCATCTTCGGGCTCGTGATCGGCGTCTTCGGCCACATCATCCGCTCGCGCACCCTCATCCTCACCGGGATCCTGATCATCGGTGGGGTCAGCGCCTACTTCTCGTTCGTGGCCCAGCCGCACTAGCGGTTGGCGGCTGCGCGCCGGCGGTTGGCGCCAGCGGTTGGCGCCAGCGGTTGGCAGCTGCGCGCCGGGAGGGTGCAGCGACCGCCGTCGGCGCCCGTTTGCGCCAACTCTGTGCCGATGTGCGGCCGG